>CALENB010000561.1 GCA_937910235.1 uncultured Myxococcales bacterium
CGGCCAACCAGGAGAACCCGGTCCGCTGGTGAGGCAACAGCGCGCTCGTCGTCATACCTGGCGGCTGTTCGGGGACATCGGCGCACACACCGATGCCTTCGTCGGCTCGTAGAAAGTTAGGATCGCCGAGGTTGTCCTCGATTATAAGCACACCAGTTCGTCGACTGGCTCCCGCGTCGACAGCTGTGTCGAGCAGGGCCGCTTGGGTCGTCGAGGGCACGCGAATCCAGAGTTCCTTGAAACGGACATAGTGGCGCCCCTGAGCGGCGGCGGTTGAGAGCAGCGTTGCTAGTTCTTCTTCTTCACCAGGGGTCAGTTTGGGCGCCGGCTTGGGGTCTGTGACCTGCGCCAAGTCATCGCGAAGTGAGATGCGTGACTGATCAGCTGATGAAGCGGTGTCCATGAGCGTCGGGCTGGCCCGGTACACGGGTACGCCCAGGCCGATGACGCGCTCGCCGTACTTCGACAGATCGAATGCGTCATCGTCGAGCAAGAGGGCCGGATCGTCGAGTAGGTACGGCGTTGCGCCCGCTCGGTTCTGGCGAATCTTCTGGATCTTGTGCACAACTTTCCGCGCGGATGGTGCGAGCAGGACGCGCTGCCGTGTCACTTCTCCGCTCGCAGTGCGCCCAACGACCGTTGGGTTGCGAACGCCGTTCGGGCGAAGTTGATCCACCGTAGCCGTCAACTGCTCGGCGTCGATCTCTGGCGTGCTGACGGTGAGCTCAACATGGCCGTTGGCGTCGATTCGCAGGTGCGGTTCGAATCGCTCCACGACGACCGCGTCCGTGTTCTTGAGGTAGCCAGTCAGTTGTACGCCGAAGGGTTGTAGCCGCCGTCGCAGCCTGCCCCACCAAAGTTCCCGCTCGCGGGTCGTTTCCGCCGGTTTGGCTGCCATGGGTAATGGCCCGACGACGTCGTCGAGGGCCTCGGCTAGGGCTGGGTCCATCAGGAAGGTTTCGCCGTCGATTGTAGTCCATGTAGTACCGGATCGGATCGCGGGGTGCAGGGTGTCCCACGTCCTCAGACCGACCGTGACTTGTAGATCCTCTCCGCCAGCGGTGAGCGTGCCTGTGGACGAGAGAGTCACCTCGGGATTCGCACGAGTTGGCAGAGAGAAGTGCTCGCCAATCCTCCGAATGTCCTCGAGGAGTTCCTCCGGCAAGTCATGGGGGGGCGGCGCTCCCTGGGCGACGGCGGCGACCCAATCAGGGAGACCAGCCGCGTCCGGTTCATCCAGCTTCAGTCGCAAGAGCTCCCGGCTGATGCTGTTCGTACGCTCAAGCCGCTCGATCACTTCACGGTGGCGCTTGTTGGCTTCGTCGGCGACGTGTTGTTGTTCGTTTGTTCGCGCCAACGCCAAGCGCAGCTTCTCGGCGTTATCGGCAATCGTCGTCGTTAACTGGCGTAGTTTCTCAAGCTCCGCTTGGCGCTCGGCCTGGCTGGCACCTAGCTGCTTCTCTAACCGCCGGATGCTTTTCGCTTGATTGCGCGGTGCCTGAAACGGCGGAGGGGAGAATCGAGGCTGGTAGAACTCTCGCTGATACCAACCGGCGAGAGAGTGAGCGATCTTGAGCTGGTGGATCGCCTTGCTCGCAGTCCCCTCATCAGAGTGTGCAGCAGCGTTTCCGGCCTGGCGCACATCATGGAGTCGGCTGAGGATGTCTCTCGGAACGCTGTCTCTGAGTATCCGCAGGCGAGTCTCTTGAGAGACTCCCTGTTCGACCCGGATTCGTCTTTGCTCGCAGATGTGCCTCGCAAGAAGCTCGCCGAACAATCGAAGTTTGACGATGGCGGCGTTCGGATCGACCGCGATGTGGGCCTCCGCCAATGCGGCCACTCTGGCGAGATCTTGCTCGCGAGATCCTAAGAACTCGAAATTCTGTGACGAACGCTCGGCCACGGCTGCCTGCCATCGTCCGTTGCGAAATTCGTCGGTGTGGAGAGTGACCAACTGGACTCCAGGACAGCGGCCGAGGCTGACTCTAGGCTGCGCGGTCCTGGGTTCTTATCACAGCCTTGGGCCGGTCGTAAGTCACGACGAGGGGGTTGGGTGCGGCTTCGCGAAACCGGTCCACCCCCACGCGCGGGCATTTCCTACAATCACTGTCGCCAACGCTCGTTGAAGCATGTCTGTTCACCAAATTATCATGTTCGCAGAATCAACTTCACCTCATGATAACTCATTTAATTTCGAATCATTACCAGTGGCGCGGCGGTTTGTATTCTCCGCGACGCCACCAGTGCGAGTTGACGCTCCTAGCCCCAATGCCGGTCATTTAACTCCGGCTCTGATGCAGGCTGGAGCGATGTCATGTCGCTGGCCACGGTGGTTCGCTGGCCTGGTACGTGGGGCCGGACAAACACACTCAGGTGGGGCCAGTTGTAATGATCACAGTGGGGCCAGTGCGGGTTGACACTCCCAACGGGAAAGCGCTTTGCCTTTGACTGGCCGTGGAGCGCGCCAGTCGACGTGGTTGGATAAAATCCAAATCAATCCGTGGCGGCTTCACGAGGTCGAGGGCCGTCGGTTGATTTCTTCCAGAACCCACAAACTCGCGCCGGGCTCACTTCCTCCAGCTACCACGGTCTCGTGCCCACGCGTTCCGATCTCCCCAGGTCTCGGTCACAAATCTCCTGGCACCACGATCTGACTGTAGCCCTGCAGCTTCCTGCCACGCCTTTTGACAACGGAAACAGCGGGTATGCCTTGCGCCTTCAGGCGCTGTCGCTTGCCGGGTGGGCGAGATCTCTGCCTCGCAGATCTCACAGAGGTTGTCGACGGGCGTCGCCACTACTGGCGCGAGTTGACGGCTTGAAGGCGTGGTCGGCGGTCCGCACGAGGCTCCGCGCTTTCCACAGGCCGAACATCGAAACCGCCGAGCCGCTGCTCTGAGTTCACTGAGCATGTTCCGGCCTTTGGGTAGATGGTAGCGCTGCCGCAGATCCTGGAACTCCGATCCCGAGACGGACCGGCGGTGCCCGCAGTTGGAGCACTCAACGATTCCAAGCACACGGGACTCAGTCATCTGAATGCCTCCAGATCATGCAACATCTTAATTATTTGAGGGTAGGCATCTCAAGTGAGAGTCGCAAGATCTATTTATTTGGTGTCATGCGAGTGTTGGTGACGGGCACGTGTTGGTGGGGGGGGTGCGCCCTTGTTCGGCTTCGAGCTGTGATGGACTGGGCTGCATCTGGCCTACATGAGTCGCAGAGACGAGTGAACCCATGGCAGACGAGGGCTGTGGCGCCCACGCCAGCCCGCGACCCGAAAAACTTCCGCGTCTCACTTCGCAGAGCCGACATGTGCCGGAGATCAGGTTGTTTGGCGGGCGACGCAAATACTGCTCCCTCACCGCTGTTGGTGTCGTGTCTCGCCGCCCTGTCGCAAACTCGTTCCTCCAATAGGAGCTACGCCGGAACGGCGAGGGTCTATTCCGCGATGTTCGGCCAAGCTCAGCTCCAACGCGCCGGGCGGAGTGTGTGATTGGCGTGGTCGGCGCTCGCAGCTATTTTATCAACCCCGGCTCGCGAGCAAGTAGCCACTTCACCTGCGCGACGCATGCCTTTACGTTCGCTTCGGACCAAGTCAACTCTCCCGCGCTGATCCGAAACCCAGCAGGCCCAAGCCAGCGGAGCTCAGCTCCGTTCGACAGGCGGATGACCCCGTGACCAGGTTGGTCAGCGGCGAGGTCGCGGATGCGGCCAGCACGAATCTCGTGGGCAATGCTTGCGCTGCGCAGCGCGTCCACCAACTGCCACTCCTGCACCGTCTCGAGCGCTAGTTCATCCAGCGTCTCGGCGCGCTCCAGGCCAAGCCTAGATGTCCAGCGCTCTTGCCGCATGCCTCGGCCAGGGCCCGGTGCGTTGATTGGATGGGGTAACTCCACCCACTCGCTCAGCGTGTACCGGGCAACGACGCCCTTACGTCTTGCGGGCCAGGGAGTCTCAATCGTGCCTCGTTGTACCTCAGCGTAGTCGACTACCCGAGCCATCGAGAACACCCGTCCGCGCTGCGGCGAGATCGAGCTGGGCTCATACAGCGCCACAAAGCGAACACGCGCTTGCCGCGGCTGCCGCTTGCGCCGCTTCAAGTAGTAGCAGTGATGCTCCCTGCACCAGGCAAGATGAGCCGCTGGGTCGTGTCCGCGCAATGTGCCGACTAGCACTCCTTGCGAAGCCGCTTGAACCCAGCTCTCGGCGACCGCGCGACCTACTGCCTGCGTCTGCTGCTCCGCCATGTCCCACGGGCTCTGACGCAGTGCTCTCCCTAGCCAAGTCGCGAGCCAGTGGCGGTCGCTTGGTAGCAGAGGCACGGCGCCGACGCCGGTGCGCTTGAGGTGTGACCAGAGCTCGCCGCGTGCGAAACCATCGCGCTCGTTTTCCGGTACACGCCAGGGATAGAGGGCCACGGCTTGCACGACTGACCGCCCACCCTGGCTGTGGGCACTTTCTGGTAGCTGCGCTGCTTGATTTTTCGGCAGCTGGCTCAAGATCGCGTCCCGGTATCGGTACAGTACGCCTAGCGCGTCTTGCGGGGGGGCGGGACCTCCGTATCGCTTGCGGGCTTGATCGCTAGCATCCAGGCGATATTTGGCGTCCATGATGAGGCGGAGCGTCGGCCAGTGCTGTGCCTCAATGGCGACGACGATGTCCGGCTTTTGCTGGAAGAGAACGTCCGTGGAGAAGGTCTCCTGATAGGCTACGCGCACGGTGCGGCCCTGGCCCATGTCGAATCGGACTTCGCTTCGCTTACCACCCGTGAGCAAGACGCGCAGTCCGGCGGCTTCGACCTGAACGAGGTCGTGAGGGTCGCACGGCATATTCAACATCTCCGAGACCAGTTGGACGACGGCGAGGAAGCACCACACTTCATAGAGCTGTGCTAGATCGCCGAGCGACAGCTCAAGTGCACCGCCCGACATCTGCAGGCCCAGTTCCAGCAATAGCAGGATGCGCGCGGCCTCTGCGTAGCCGGGTGCAGACTGGAGCTTTAGGCTCGAGAATCCGGGCGGAGGTGGTGCCGTGGCCGCCGCGAGAGGTTCGAGCCGCTCCAATCGAGCGACTCTGGCTTCGTACTGTTCCAGGCGCTCGATTTCACGGAGTGAGCGGGCGCTGGGCTTGGATTTCGCTTGACGCGCCACGCGCTGCGCCAGCACCGTCCCGAGGCGTCGTCGTACGGCCTGCACCCGTGCCTGCAGCCAGCGGTGTTCCGGGGTATCGAGGGTCGATGTGGTGCGAGCGGCTAGAAGAGAGCGCCGGATCGGGAGGCTGCCGCCGCTCACCCATGGACCGCGACCATGGCCTTTTCGAATCGCGGCGCGTACCCCGCTTGTGGGCCGCCGGATGCGCTCAGCCTGTTGCCACTCCTGGTCTCGGCTAAGTGACCGAATCGGTTGAGCAGCGACTCTTCCGAGTGCCATCTCCAGGTCGTCGAGCAGGACGCCCAAATGCAGCAGCCACTCCAGGTCGGTTGGTGAGCGTTTGCGAGCCGGATCCACTTGCCCGCTTTTCCAGGTTGAACGGAGCCAGGCAAGCACAAGGCCCACCATGGTGTCCTGCACGTCGGCGATGAGTTGCTCGTAGTCGCTCTTGTAGTCGAGCTTTGAGGGAACGACCTCGACTTCGAACTGCAGGAGCTTCTCATCGTTGCGCAGGACCTCGAAGCGTGAGTCGCCGACGTGCCTTTTGAAATTGATACCTCCGTACAGCTGCTGGCCTCCATCAGTCTGATGCACCTCGCGCAGCAGCGAAGGATCCTGATGTCGCAGCGCGACCCTGACGTCGGGGTTCGAGGTTCTCAGGTGTACGTCGTACCGGGTCTCCTCATAGAGCAGAGGACCGACCTCGCTGCCCACGTCATCCGGCGCGACGTCAACCGTGGGGCGCATGACCCGCAGCGCCTGCTCCGCTGTCCCGGCGATCGCTACGCGCAGCAGACCATCGCGCCAACCCTCCGTGTCGTCTGACGCGTCATCTCCGCGACGGACTTGCGGGCCGCGCCACTCGAGGCGGACGTCGGCGCACTCGATGGCGAAGAGGAGTTCGGGCTTCGCTTTCATCTCATAGCCAGTAGGACGCGAATCCCTCTTGCTTGAGGCGCTGCCACATCAAGAGGAGCCGGGCGCACGTGCGGGGAAAGCGGGTGCCATAGCGCGATGGATGCCCATCCTTGACCCACGTGGCATGGACGTCTTCGACCTTGGAGCTCTTCCCGTAGGCCCATCCAATCAAGCCTTCCAGGGCGGTTCGTAGCGCCTGAGAGCCACCAACTAGGCGTGGCAACAGCTTCATGCCCAAGACGAGGTCCAGCGGGGCCACGGGCTCGCCTGTGCTGGTCCGAAACGCCGTCTCGAGGGTGCGCGCGTGGAGGCAAAATAGCGCGGCCTCATCCCTGACGCGGTAGCCCACCTGCAGTTGGGCAACTTGTAGGTGCCGGTTGGCCTCTTGGAGTGCCTGGATCACCGCCTGAATCGTCTTGTCGTCTGCGTCCGCGATAGGGCCGAGTTCGCTGAGCCGGGTCGCGCGCGGCCACCACGCGTGAGCCGGCCACGGGGTCGACGATCCGCCGACCGCCGTATGTGCTGACGCCGCTGGGGACGTCGCCTTGTCGGGAGACCAAGCGAGGTTGACGTCTGAGACTTCCAACGTGAATGCGCGATCGAGCACTTTGCGCGAGAAGCCGTGGGTCGTCTCGTCCATGTTCACGGTACCGACGAGGGCTAGGTTTGCAGGCCACACCGGGTTGTCGTTCTTGCTCAGCGTTGTCGCGGCTGCGCCGATGAGTGGCGTGCGTCCAGCCCAACCGCCAGTGCCGTTTGGCTGCCGATCCTCCATGGCGCTCAAGACTTCGGCCAGGTATTGCTCCACGCGCGCCAGATTCATCTCGTCGAGCACGACGTGGTGCGGTTCGTCCGCGTGCTGCGTGGCGTTCCGCACCTCATTCAGCAGGGCTCCCGGGCGGAATTGAGATTGCAGGTCCACATAGCCCAGTAGGTCGGATGAGTCGGCCCAGTCGGGGCGCACGGCGATCATGGCGTGCTGCGCGCCGGTGAGGTCGGCGACGAGGCGCGGCAGTTTCGACTTTCCTGTGCCGGAGATGCCCGCCAGGATGACGAAGGGTTTGGTGCGCAGCGCGGTGACATAGGCGGCCACCTGCCAGGGCTCGAAGCAGAATCCCTCGGCCGCGATCTCCTTCTGCAGCTGGGCGACCGCTTCGGCGTAGTCAAACGGGGCGTGATTTGTTGGGGCGTAGCGAGACCGGGGAGGCGCCGGGGCGGTTGTAGGCGCGCTGGCAGGTGTCGCGGGCTGTGCGTCGGTACCTTGTTCAATGATCGGTCGCGCGAGCTCGGTCCACACCTCGGCCTTGGCCTGGTAGCGCTCTGCCAACGCCTGTACCGCGTCGGCCAGTTTGCTCGCTGTTGGCAACTGTCCCTTGTCGTAGCGCTGCCAGGCGATCGTGGAGCGCTCGTAGCTGCTGCCGAGCGAGGTCGTGGATTTAAGTTTGATATCTGCGTTGTAGGACCATGCAGAGCCTAGGTCTGCGCGGATGTCGTTGCGGACCAAGTCGGCGACCTTTCCGAGGCGCGCGAAGGCTTCCTTGCCGCCGAGTTGGTTCTTCAGCTTGGTGACGCCTTGGTTTAGCGACCAATAAACGGCGTCACCATCCGCACGAAAGAGGAAGACGAGGTAGATGCCTTCTTGCGTCGTCGTCGTCAGACGCGTGTCGAGCACAGAGAGCCACGGCACGTTGGCCCAGTTGCCCTTGCCGACCGAGCCCACGACTTTCCAGTGTGGCGACGGCGGGAGCAGCCGTTCGACCGCGGCCACGGCGCTCTTCATTGCCACGGAGACGGGGTGGTCGCCCTTCATCGGGGATGACTTGGCTGTTATGTAGTCCCCGAGCATGGTTGCGATAGCGTCGTGGAGTTGCTCTGCGGCGGGTTGAGGCATTGGGCGCTCCGGGTGGACGGCGCCAGGCTCAAGGATGTGGCGGGTGGCGTCAAATGGGACGTCTACCGCCATCGCCTCCCTTGTTGAGTCGCCTCACCAGGTTCCACTGCCGATTGTCGTCGGCGCTTTCGCACTGACCGTTAGCGCAAGCGTAGGCCGGCGGCACCTCTACCTGAATGAACGTAGTGCCTTGCTTGAGGAAGTCTTCCGGAAGCGGCTTCCCGAATGTCGACGCGTTGATGAGCCCTTTGCCGAAAACGCTCGCTTTCCCACTGGCGTGGTTTCGGGGCGAGACTTGGGCAGCACTGTAATTGATGGCCAAGCGCCGAGTCATGGCTGCCGCCCTGTTCGGGTCGAGCGAAACCGTATGGCCGCTAGAGGAAGGCTCCTTGGCGTCGTTCCGCAGTGAGCGATTGATGAAGCACCTGCTGGACGAACAACTTCGCCAAGCCCCCCGGAATGTGACTTGGGAGAGCCGGCTCGTCACCAAGTGCTACTTGATCACGGCGTCGAGGAGGGAGATGACGGGCATCGACCAAGCAACGCTGTGCGCGAAGCAACTGATAAGGCCTTCCTTGTCGGACCCACTTCCGAAAGGCCGCCCTATTCTCCGCCTGCGAACAAGGTGAGCTCAAGCCGCGCGCGCGACGACGCGTGCTCGGCGAGCGTGTCGAGGCCACGCTCCAGTTCGTCGCGCTGCGCCGCTCTCAGCCACAGCGTCTTGAAGTACTTCATGAGCACCATGCCAGGTAGCTCGATCTCGTTGCTCGCCGCCCAGAACGTCACTGGGAGGTCCGACTTGCCGCCGTTGCACGGCTGGCACGCGCGTACGAGGTTGTCGATCGTGTCCGGTCCTCCGCGACTCTGCGGCACGACATGATCCCACTGAAGTCTGTTCTGACTTCCGCAGTATGCGCAGCTTCCAGCGCGCTCAACCAGCTGCAGATTCTGGCGCAGGATACTCGCTGGATCAGCGTTGGTCGCGATGGCCTGCTTCCATCTCTTCTGCACAAACCCCCAATAGAATCGACGCCGCGCGGCACCTTCCTTCTCGCTACGTTCGACTACGGAATCTGCGATGGTGCGGATGCACCAATACGTGAGCTCCTCTCGAATTGTCGTCCTCTTGATTGCCATGATGGGCGCGATGGTG
>CALENB010000562.1 GCA_937910235.1 uncultured Myxococcales bacterium
GAGATCCGTCGCAATCATCGTCCTTGCCGTTCGCGCAGATCTCCGTCTTCCCCGGGTTCACGTCGACATCGGTGTCTGCGCAGTCCGCACCCTTTGGTGCGCGGAAGTAGCCCTCGGCGACGCAGAAGCACTTCTTGACGTTCAGACCGTACCCGTCGTTGTCCTGGTCAAAGTAGAAATCGGTGCAGTTGGTGGCGTTCTCGTTGTTCTGAGAGCCATCGCAATCATCATCGATCTTGTTGCCGCAAACCTCTGTCGCCGCCGGGTTCTGGTCGTTGTTGTAGTCGTTGCAGTCGCCGCCGCCCTTCAGGCAGACCTTCGGCGCCGGGTTGGCGACCGAGTAGCCGGAGTCGCAGTAGCCGTCGTTGTCCTTGTCACAACCGTCGTCGACCTCGCCGTCACAGTCGTTGTCCTTGTTGTCGCACACCTCTTGGGCGATACCAGGATTCGACTTGGCGTCGGTGTCGTCGCAGTCGCCCTTACCCTTGCTGCAGATCGTCGGCGTACCCACCACGACCATCTTGTCGTCACAGTAACCGTCCTTGTCGTCGTCGCAGCCCTCGTCGGTCTGGCCGTCGCAGTTGTTGTCCTTGCCATCGCAGAGCTCGACCGCGCCTGGCTTGATGTCGGCGCTCGAGTCGTTGCAGTCCGTCTTGCTGGTCGAGGAGAACGTGCCTTCGGCCACACAGAGGCATTTCGCCGTCGTCGTGCCGTACCCGTCTCCGTCCGTGTCGGCATAGAACATCTTACAGCCGACCGCGCCGGCGTCGTTCTCCGAGCCGTCACAGTCATTGTCGAGCCCGTCGCCGCAGATCTCGGCCTTGCCGGGGTTCACGTTGGCGTTGGTGTCGTTGCAGTCGCCCGTACCGTTCGGACAGATCGTCGCGCCCAGCGCGCCCAACTTCATCGCGGCGTCGCAGTAGCCGTCGTTGTCGTCATCACAACCCTCGTCGACCACGCCATCACAGTCATTGTCGACGTTGTCGCAGATCTCGATCGCACCAGGATGCTTGTCCGGATCCGAGTCGTTGCAGTCGTTGGTCTTCGTCCCGACGTACTTGCCGATGGCCTTGCACAGGCACTTGAAGTCAGACGTGCCGTACCCATCGGCGTCGTTGTCGAAGAACAGCGGCGTGCAGTTCTTGGCGTTCAGGTCGTTCGTGTCGCCATCGCAGTTGTCGTCCCACGGCGTCGCGCAGTCTTCTTGATTGCCCGGATTCATGCCAGCGTTCGTGTCGTCGCAGTCCTTGCCACCCTTCGGGCAGACCGGCGGTGCGCCGACGACGACCGCGTCTTTGTCGCAGTACTTATCGCCGTCCTTATCGCACTTCTCGTCGATGGTGCCGTTCGAGTTGTTGTCGATCCCGTCACACACCTCGTCGCCCTTCGGGTTGACGTTGGGGTCGTTGTCGTTGGTGTCGCCGGGGCCCTTGGGGCAGATCTTCGGGGTCGTGCCGCTCGCGCTGGTGCACACAACCTGCACATACAGCTTCTTGCCGACGCCGCCGCACGGATCGCCGAACGTCGTGTTGTTGGCGCCGAGCACGCAGGTGGTCTTGCCCAAGCAGCCGTCTTTCAGCTTCTGAACCGAACTTGCGGCGTTGCAGGCGCCAATCGCGTAGTTATTGCAGGTGCCTGTGGGCGTGCCGTACGACGCGAACGTGATGTCTGTGATCGAGGAGCCGGGGTTGCAGGTGAGGACAACGCTGGCCCCTTCCGCGGCGGTCGAGCACACGACCGTGTTGCCGCCGATGCTGACGTACTTGAGATCGTTGTCGCAGTAGCCGTCCTTGTCGTCGTCACAGCCTTCGTCAACCAGCGAGTCGCAGTCGTTGTCCTTGTCGTCGCAGATCTCTGGCAGGCCGGGGGAGTTGCCCTTGTCGGCGTCGTCGCAGTCGCCGCCCTTGTCCGTCTTGGCTGAGCCCTCGGCGTAACACAGGCACTTCTTCGGGAGCGTGCCGTACCCGTCGCCGTCGTCGTCGTTGAAGAAGTCTTTGCAGCCAACCGCGTTCAGGTCGTTCTGCGAACCGCTGCAGTCGTCGTCGAGGCCGTTGCCGCAGATCTCAGCCTGGCCTTCCGGCTTCACCTTCACGTTGGCGTCGTCGCAGTCGCCGCCCTTCTTCGTGCTGTACGCCCCGGAGGCCGCGCACAGACACTTGGCAGCGCCAGCGCCGAAGCCGTCCTTGTCCAGGTCGGTGAAGAAGTTGGTGCAACCCACGGCGCCCTGCTCATCCTTGCCGCCGCTGCAGTTGTCATCCTTGCCGCTGAAGCAGATCTCCTTGGCGCCCGGGTTCACCGACGAGTTGTCGTCGTTGCAGTCGCCGCCGCCCTTCGAGCAGGTCGGCGGGGTGCCCACGATTGCGATGCCGCTGTCGCAGTAGTCGTCGCCGTCGTCGTCGCAGCCCTCATCCGTCTGGCCGTCGCAGTCGTTGTCGACGCCGTCGCAGATCTCGCCGCACGCCGCGTCGCCGCAGCAGGACTTGATGTCCTTGCAGTCGATGAGCGCGTTGCCGTTGTTGTCTTTGCCGTCGTCGCAGATCTCAGCGGCGCCGCAACCGATCGCCATGTCAGCCTGAGCCGTGCCGCCAGCCTGCACGTCGAGCACGATGTGGTAGGTCACGCCCTTCGCCGCCGCGAACTCGATCTTGCCATTGCCACCGGACGCGATGCAGGAGAGCGGCGCGCACGAACCATCTGCGTTGGCGCGCAGCACGAACACCTTGCCCTTCGTGTTGGTCAGGTTGCTGATCGTCAACGTTGTCGGCTTGGAAGTCGCCGAGGTGAACGTGTACGCGATCTCCTTGCCGTCATACTTCACGCCCGGGTCGCAGCTGTAGGCGTCCACGATCGCGGTCGACGCCGCCGCGTTGCTGACCAGCTGCTGGGAGCCTGCACACGCCAACGGCGAGCTGTTCGCAGCTTTACACGTGCAGGTGTTGATGTTCTGGCACAGCTGCAGCGAACACTTGTCGGTGGTGCAGCTGTTGCTGTCGTCGCAGTGCGCGTCGTTGTTGCAGTCGACGTAGCCGTTGAGGAAGAAGTGGATGACACGGGCGATCATCGTGTCCGGCGCGTCATTGAGATCCTTCGTCACGCCGCCGAAGAGCACAGACGAAGCCACGGTCCGATACCCGGCAGCCGCATTGTCATGCGCCACTTGGGCCCAGAACGTCTCGCTCGCGCCCTTCGACTGCAGCACAGCCCGCGTACCGACCACGTCCGTGTCAGCGCCGATCACGTCGTTGAGGTTGTTCCACGTGAACGCCTGGCTGTAGCTCCAGTTGTAGACCTTGGTCGGGCTCTGCTTGATGTCCTTGTAGATGTGCAAGCCCTTGAGGTCCGTCACGCCATACTTGCTGTTGTCCGCGATCGCTTTGACGTGGAAGAGCGGATGCAGGTCGGTCTTGCTGTCGAAGGACCACGTGTCGCCCGACTCCAGGTACAGCTTGCCGCCGAGCTGCAAGAAGAGCTTCAAGCGACCGGCCTCGGTTGCGTTCAGGACGTGGTTGTCTGGAAACACACCGAGCGTGACGAAGATGCCGGCGAACTTCGACAGGTCGGTGTACAGGCTGAGGTCGTCGGTGTGCTGCACGACCGCGGTCGTGTGTAGCCCGACCGCGTCGTAGAGCGCGTTACCAGCGGCGACGGGCACTTCGCTCGGACGCCACACCAAGTAGCCGCCGTTGTAGGTCACGGTGATCTTGAACGTACACAGGCTGTAGAGCAGCCCGTCGCTGACCTTGATGGTCACGTCGTGCGTGCCCACGTCATCGAGGGTGACGGGCTTGATCGTCAACGACGCGTTCCAGCTCGCGTCGAGCCAGTAGTACAGCGCGCTCGACAAGGTCACGAACTTCGGCGCCTTGACGAGCGAGAAGCTCAGGATCGCGTCGGTATCGAGGTCCTTCGCCTTCACGGGGATGGTCTTGACGGCCCCGAGCAGCAGCAGCTGATTGGGCGGACAGGCCGCGATCTTGGGCTTTGAGCCCTTCACCACGCAGACGTTGTCGACGCCGATTCGCGTCACGTCGAACGTCGTCTTGCCGCTCGCACAGAAGGCGAGCCGCAGGCCGTTGGAGCCCGTCAGCTCTGGCGGCAGCGTCAGGTCGAGGGTCGCCGGGCCGTCATCCTTGGTCGGCGTCACGATGTCGATGAGCGTCGCCTTGGTCCAGTCCACCGCCGCGCCGTCGAGCGAGCCCAACAGGCGGAAGGACGTCGCGCCGGACTTGTTGATGTCGATGAGCCGGTCGTACTGAATCGTGATCTTCTTGGAGCCCGCTGCCTGAATCACAGGCGACTGCAAGCAGCTGTCGTAGTCGGTGAACGTCGGCGTCCAAGTGAACTCAGCGTACTGGTCAGGTCCAAGCAGTCCGGTCTTGCTGGGTTTCCAGTTGCCCTTCGCGCCGCCCGCGACGTCGCCCGGGTTCCAGCCCATGGCGTTGAGGCTCGTCCCGGTCGAGAAGTCCTGGCAGTAGCCGATCTGCACGGTGCAGATGTCGACGGCCTTGCTCGCGCACTTACGCGATTTGTCGGCTTGCGTCTCGCAGATACCCTTCGCGCACTCGGTGTTCAGGTACGCGCAGTCGCTGTCCTGCGTGGCCACGCTGCAGCACAGCGACTCGGTGCCGCCGACTTCGGGGTGGATGCAGTAGTTGAACACGCAGTAGTCGGTGGTACACGGCGCGCCGTCGTCGCAGTCGAACTTGTCCTCGCAGCAGCCGGCGATCGCCTTGTTGGTGCAGAGTCCGCCAATACACGCGTCGGTGGTGCACGGGTTCTGGTCGTTGCACGAGGTCTCATCCACGCACTTGCACCCCGCCACCAGCGTGTGGCTGCAGCTGCCCTTGCCATCAACCACGTTGGTGCACGTGTCCGTCGAGCAGGTGTTGCCGTCGTCGCAGTCCGCTTTGGTGACGCAGCAGCCATTCTTGGGCAGCGTGTGGCGACAGCTGTTGTTGAGGCAGTAGTCGATCGTGCAGCTGTTCTTGTCGTCACAGGAGGTTATGGCGTCCTTGTCATCGACGCAGCACTCCTTGATCGCGGTGTGCTCGCACTTGTTGTTCACGCACTTGTCCAGCGTGCAGAGCTTGCCGTCGTCGCAGCCCGAATCGAGCACGCAGCAGCCGGCGGTGGCTTTGTACTTGCACTCGCCGCAGGCGCCCGACGTGTCACAGATGTTGTCCGTGCACGGGTTATTGTCGTCGCAGTCCAAGTTGACGGCGCACTTGGTGTAGTCCGCCTTGAACGAGCACTTGTTGTTCACCGTGCAGAAGTTGACGGTCTCGCACTTCTTGTCGTCGCAGTCTTCCGGCCCGTTGCAGCACGTCGTGTCGCCATTATCGACGAACTTGCACAGGTTGTTCACCGTGTCGCAGCTGTCGATCGTGCAAGGCTTACCGTCGTTACAGTCACTCGAGGCGTCGCAGCAGTTGGGCTTGAACTTGTTCTGGATGAACGAGCAGCCGTGGTTCACACACACACCTTCGGTGCAGGTCTTGCCATCGTCGCACTCGCTGTTGGCGTCGCAGCACTTGGGGTTGCTCTTCGGGAAGGAGCACTTGTTGGTGGCGAGATCGCACGTGTCGTAGGTGCACCAGTTGCCGTCGTCGCAGTCCACTAGGGAGATGCAGCACAGCGGGTCGGGTTTCACGTGCTCGCACTTGCCCGCGAGGTCGTCTTTGTTCTCCTTCTTACAGGTGTCGTTGGTGCAGAAGTTCGAGTCGTTGCAGTCCTTGTCGTTGGCGCAGCAGTCCGGCAGCGGCACGTGCACACACTCCTCTTTGACCGGATCGCAGTAGTCGCCCGTACACGCGTTGCCGTCCTGGCACTCCTCGGTCTGCTTGAACTTACCGCAGCAGTTCGGTTTCGCTGGATCCTTCGTGTGCGTGCACTGCTTCCAAGCGCCGCTCTCCATCTCGGTCGCGCACTTGTCGATCGTGCAGCTGTAGTCGTCGTTGCAGGTCGGATTTGTCGCGTCGCTGCAGCAATCTGGCCGGAACTTGTTCGCGTTGAAGCGACACTCGAAGTTGACGCACGTACCAAGCGAGCAGGTGTCTTTCGTCGTGCACTCGGCATCGGAGCAGCAGACGCCAGGCGCCTTCTCGTGCTTGCACTTCTTGTTGGCGATGTCGCAGCTGTCGTTGGTGCACTGCTGGCCGTCGTCGCATTCGAGCACGCCCGCGGCGCCGGACGAGCAGCAGGACTCGGGGTCCGCCTTGATGTTCTTGCAGAGCCCCTTCACGCCCGACAGATCGCACGTGTCGGTGGTGCAGGTGCTGCCGTCGTCGCAGTCCTTATCTATCTGGCACGTCGTGCACTTCGAGCTGGTCCCGGGGTTGTTGCAGGTCTCGCCCTGTGAGCAGTCAAACTTGTGGTTGCAGCAGTTTTTGAGCTGCTCGTACTGGCAGTAGTTGCCGACGCAGAACGCGATGGAGCAGGCGTTGCCGTCGTCGCACGCACCGGCGGAGCTGTCGCAGGGCTGACTGAGCTGCACGTGCACAACTTGCTGGGTGTTCACCACCGGTTGGCCGGTCTTGTTGAGCAGGTGGCAGGTGATGGTGTGCATACCCGGCGTCTTCAGGTCGACGACGACGTTGGTGGCTGCGTCAGTCTCCTTGAAGGTCGAAAACGCGACGTTGCCGTCGAAGAAGCACTGGATCTTGCCCTCAGTCGCGCCGAGCACGTGGTTGGCGACGGTGAACACCATCTCCACCGGATACTTCTGGGCAGCGCCCTTGTAGACGAAGACCTGTGCTTCAGTGGGCGACTTGATCGTCAAAGACGGATCTGTGGCGTGAAACGTCTCGACGGCGAAGGCCGCGTCGACACCGGAAGCGTAATCAGTCAGCAAACCCGAAGCGGGTTCGGGCTGACGATTTTCAGCGCATGCGGTGAGAGCGAACAGGGCCGCAACGAGCCCTAGTCGCATCACGCAAGTTTTGTGCTGATGCCGCATTCCAATCCTCCTAACGACAGGTCTCGGCGGATCTACAGACCTTCGCGTAACCTATGTGGGGGATCTAGTACCGACTCACGAACCAAAGTTGCATTCGACCAAGCCCTGGGAGCCCGGTTTGACCTCGTCAAACTCACGCGATGAGTGTGGGCTCATCGTCTGAATTCCCTGTCTGGTCGACTGCTTCTCCAACTTCATGAGGTACAGGGGTGCTTGCGGTGCCCGTGAACCTTCACTCCATGGGGGACGGAGACAGAAGGCCCTTAGTAACAAAACGTAGCAAACCAAGGGCTTGAAGGCAAGCAGATGCTGACACGTTCGACAAAGCTTCTGACGGGCTGCTTTCTGGCAGATCCGCAGGGCGAAGCGCGGCAATGAATGGGTCGGGTCGCCGGTGTCCGGCAGCTGGCGAATGCCTCGCGTTGGCGCCGGTCGCTCGGCTTCAATCTACGCGCGTTCACAGCGGGATTCGTCGCGGGCGGGCCACTTTGGCGCGCTGAGGGCCGAGCGAACGGCGGCGGCGTCCCACGCAAATGAAGCGCGGCGCGCGTCGTTAGGGCGGCGGCGGCGCCGCGATCGCGTCGAGATCGTGGGTGGCGAGCGAGGCCGTCGCGTCAAACCCGCAGATCGCCACGCGGCGAAAAAGGCCGCCAAACGTGAGACCGCCTGAAACGAAAGAAGGTCCCCGAGGCAATCCTCGGGGACCTTCTGGAGCGGGAAACGGGATTTGAACCCGCGACATCCACCTTGGCAAGGTGGCGCTCTACCACTGAGCTATTCCCGCGGAGCCGCGACTGCAGCAAACCATCCAACTAGGTGACCCTCTCAGAGAGGATTCGCAGGCCGAAGCCTGGAGCGGGAAACGGGATTTGAACCCGCGACATCCACCTTGGCAAGGTGGCGCT
>CALENB010000563.1 GCA_937910235.1 uncultured Myxococcales bacterium
AGGCTGCCTCGCCCCACTCCTGGCTGTAGTCTTCCTCAGCCACCAGCTCATCCACACAGTCCCAGGAGTTGAGCTCGCTGGCGCGGTGGCGGTCGTGCCGCGGCCTCTCTGTGCAAAGCTCCAGATATGACGAAGCCCGCGGCAGCAACCGCGGGCTCCGTCGTGAACACGTGCGCGTCGGTCGAGTTTGAACAGACCTCCGGCGCGCACCTCACCTGAGCCACCAGTGTGCCACAGCTTCCGACCACGTACAGTGGCGTTTTTGCCACGGCGGCGTACGCGCCGAACTCCGGCGGCGACCTGCGCGTCGTGTTGCCGTCGCGTTGTCCTTTCGCGTCGCCGCTCGTCGACGACTGCCGACTGCGTGTAGACCATCATCGCGAACGCAAGACTGGGCCAGGGTTCCCGATCGCTGTGCTCGCCTGCGCCACCCATGCTGGGCGGCGCTTCACCGCCTACCCGCCGGGTCATTTTCCGTACGGTCGAGAGCCGCTTCTCGCCGCCAGCCCAAGCGGACCGCTGCTGCTCGATGGTCCGACCGGGGAGCTGTCCTGGCAGAACACCCTGTTTCAGGCCGCCATCGACGCCGCTGTCGGCGTCCGTTGGCACTCGGGCAGCCCTGCGGACGACTTACTAAGGCGACGTACACAGGGGCAGCGATTGGAGCGCATCGGGAGACTGCTCGGCGTGCACCAGAGACGGATAAGCAGCATAAGGCTCCTTGTCGTACTGCACGCCGGCTCCCCGCTTGTGCACGGCCTGCCAGGAGCGCTTCGACCTGATTCTCGTAGACGAGGCGTCGCAGATGGACGTCGCGCATGCGGCGCTTCCATTCTGTTCGGTCTCGTCGCAGGGCTCCATCGTGCTCGCGGGAGACCACCTGCAGCTGCCTCCAATCCACAAGGCGCAGCCGCCTGCGGGCCTCGAGGACATGGTCGGATCCATCTACGAGTACTGGCGATCTCGGTATTCGGTAAGCGAGAACGCGCTCGATGTGAACTACAGGTCCAACGACACCCTGGTGGGGTTCGCAAGGGAGGCTGGCTACCGGTCCACGCTGACGAGCCAGTCGCCGAGTCTCCGACTTCAGCTGACCGCTGCGCTCCCGTCTGCCCAGCCCGCCAACTGGCCCCCGGTCTTGTACTGGAGTCCCGAGTGGTCGCAGATGCTCGACCCGGGTCAGCCGGCGGTTTGCTTCGTCTACGACGACGGCCGAAGCAGCCAGCGTAACGACTTCGAAGCTGACGCGGTGGCTGCCATCGCCGCCATCCTCAACCACCTCGGCCAGCCAACGGACGTCCCAACGTTCGCCGCGGCACAGCCGCCACCGCTGCTCCGCTGCATGGATGATGACGACGCCACCCATTGCGTCGTCCTCGACCCCGAATACCTGCACGAGTAGGGCGGGAGCCAACCACCGAGCCCCCCAAACTCGCATCCGCAGCGTCGCGACTCCGCCGCCGACGCCGGGCCGCGCCGTGGCGCAGCCACGCACGGAGCTGATGCTCAGCAGCGCCGAACTCCCCCACGGGGCAATTCTCAGTTGCCGCAGCCTAGCGAGCGGCGTATGGTCCGAGTTAGGAGAGCGGGAGGTGACAGTGTGCAAGCCGATAATGGGCCTCGATCATCGTTTCGTCCAAACAGCATGCTAAGCCGCCTTTTGGGCGCCGCCGCGCCGGCCTTGAGCCGAGCGTTTCTTAGCCGGCCGGGGCCACATCGGCAGGCGGCTTAGCACCGTCGCAAAAAGCGGCGCGTGAGTCAGCCCAAAGAGCCGCTCGGCTGGCGTGCTGCCATCGGCACGAGTGATGTGGAAGTTGTGCGTCACCGTCAGCGCTCGCAACTTGGCCGGCGTCAGTTGATGAAGCCCGTGGTGGAACAGCGCCAGATGCCCGTTGCGCCCCTCAACGCAGGAGCTCGATCGCTGAAACGCCTGCGCACACCCCAGCGCAACCTTCGCCAGTTCGGCCGCGCGCGCGTCTGTGAAGTCGGACCAATCCTTTGTCATCGCTTCGAACTCGGCTGTCAGACGATCCGATACCAACTGAAGCTCATAACGCTTATCAGCCGTTTGCGCCTTTGCTGCGGCCAGTCCGATGTACCGCCCAGGAATCAAGAACCTCTCCAGTGCCGAGCGCTCGGTCGCCGTGGGTTCTACAACCGACAGCCGTATCTGCATCTCCAAGTGAGTCCAGGCCATGGTCTCAAGCATCGAGTCGACCACCCGCGCTGCCTTGTCGACGCGCTTGCGGCACTTCGCGGAGAGGCTGATTTTATCGGCGATTTCGTTGATTTTCTCGAAGCTCTCGGCAATCGACGCCGCTAGGTCATCCACCGTGCGTGGCGCCCCTGTCGCTAAGTCGTAAGGGTGATATACCTGTGAAATCCCGCGAATCGCCTCACTCATTGCCTCCTGGTCGGCGGCACACTGCTCCGCCACTTCTCTCGCACGACGCTCTGCCCGTTCCGCTTGGTCGAGCAGCTTCACATAGTTTTTTGGCCTGCCGCGCCGCCGATGTGTTCTCTTCGATTCGGCCAACATCTCCCCCGCCTTGCGCACTGCCGCTATTGCCTTCACCAGGGCTTCAGTCGCTCGGCGCGCTCGGGAACGCAGCGGCAGTGAGGTCCCCTTAACGAGCTCATGCTGCACATGAAAGGTGTCTGGGGAGTGGTGCGAATCCAGGCCTCGATCATCGTTTCGTCCATGACGGTAGACCAGGCAGTCTCGCGAACACCTGTCCCTAACGCAGGCGAAGGTGGGTGGCGTCATCGGAGGGTGAGAGGGTGCAGGGCGAGAGGGTGCAGGGCGAGAGGGTGCAGGGCGAGACGACGA
>CALENB010000564.1 GCA_937910235.1 uncultured Myxococcales bacterium
TTCGCGAGACTGCCTGGTCTACCGTCATGGACGAAACGATGATCGAGGCCCGGCGCTACTTACCGCAGGCCGCCGCTGCGATCGGGGTGGAGAAGCAGCCGCTCAACCCCGAGCAGAGCGCCAAATCACAGGGACCTTTCGGCGGGCAACCATGGGTATCGCCACGGCAGGCGTCGCCAGGCGTGCACGCAGCTTGGGGAAAGAGATCGATGCGTCGAATGAAGCCGCGGTAGGTCGACGACGACCCCTTGGAGATGTTGCGCATCAGATCGCCACTGAGCGGCACGGCGCTGTCACCCGCCCAGCGCGCGTCGAAGATGCGAGCGGTCGCGCCTTTGGCGAAGACCAGCGGCGTCTGGCCGAGCGTGGCGCCGCTGGCGCTCAGCGCGTAGATGATCCCCGATCCGCCGGTGTGATCTCGCGCCACAGCTGCCCTGGATGCAGCGGTCTGTGGCGGTGCACGGGTCGGCGTCATCGCAGACCACGCTGCCGTCGCTTGGCGCATCGGCGATGGCGCACCCGTCTGGACCACACACAGCAACGTGGCAGCTATCGTCTGGCTTGCGGCAGGTTGAGACGTCGCATTCGGGTGGTTCGGGGCGGCGTCATGGGTCGCATCCAACGCTCGGACGCCCACGTCCGATGGCGCGCTGTCATCGGCCGAGGCCGTCTCGCCAGCGGTGTCCCAAGCGGCGGCTGTGAGCATGGCGTTGGCGTCATCGTCGGCCGTGGCCGCGGTTTGAATCACGGGGGCTGGAAAGACCGTGCTGCAGCCGTTCGTGAGGAGCCCGACCAGACAGAGCAGCGCCGCAGCCGTGGTGAGGGCACGGCGAAGCGGCCTCGGCGTGTCGGGGACGGGCGGGCACGGCGGCGCGCAGAGGGTCGCGGGAGATGCTAGGCTCGTGGCAACCCATTCACGGCGACCCGCACAGACTCACGCAGCGACCCCAGGCGATGGCGTCGGGACCGCTCCCATTGGGACCCAAGGTCGACGAGGCGAAACACGCATGCGGAACCATCCCCACTCTACAGGCGCGGCAACGGGTGTCGCGCGACGACACCTCGCGAAGACGGCGTCGGCATCACCGCGCTACATGACGGCCGGGCTGCTGTGGCTCTGCGCGTTCGGATGTGTGGAGTCGCCCGATCCAGGACCGGGCGACGCCGGCGACACCGGAGCGGCGACGTCTTCGGACGCCGACGCGACGCTCACGAGCGATACCGGGGTCGCTCCCGCCTCCGATACGTCCGCCGACATCTCGGCTGACGCCGCGCCAAAACCCCAGGATGACGGGGGATCAGCGCCAGATGTCAGCGAGCCCGACGTCGGCCTCGGCAAGACGTTCCCAGCCTTCACCAGCTGCCCGCAGACGTGGGCATCCAAGCCCTTCGACTGGCTCGGCCGGCCCTCCAGCGGACGCGTTTGCGCCGTCTATCCGGGCCCCGGCGTGACCAACGCGACGTTCCACGCCTGCCTACCGTGGGAGTGGTGCCATCGTGGGTTCGTCGGCATGCTCGGACAACCACCCTCCGAATGGCAGCCTACCGGGTCGTTGCGCTGCAAGCGTCGCTGCGGCGTATCAGCGACGTGTCCGTCCGGCACGTCGTGCGTCACCGCGACGCAGGACGATGGCGACGTCAGCCACAAGCGTCTGGTGTGCCCGATTCACCCAGCACCAGGGGCGTTTCCTGCCTACCAGATCGGCGCCCCAGAGCCGGCGGAAGGCGGCCTCGCCTGCTGGGCTTCGTTGGTGCAAGTCGAGGTGCCCAGCGACAACCTGCGCATGGCGCGGGTCGGCGCCCACGTGTACCTCCTGCTGTATGGCGCGCAGACCGGCACCCCACAGAACCCGAATACACCGGTCGTTTCGCACCGTCTGATGCACATCGGGCTCAGCGCGACGATGACGGCGACCGATCTGAGCGTCGTTGACGTCGTGAAGCCAGGGAGCGCGGCGATCATCGGCGTGATGGCCTCTGGAGAAGATCTCGTGGCCTTTCGACGGCCCGCCTCACCCACGCTCGGGTTCGACAAACCAGCCGTCGTGCACGCGGTCTTGGCGGGTACACCCAACACCGACGGGAGCGTCGTTTTGAAAGACACGGGATTGACGGTAGCCCTGGCGTTTGGCGCCAACGCGACGCTGACCGGGAGTCGTCATGGCTGCCTGCTCGTGCCCCACGGAAAAGACCTCGCGCGGGTCTGTTTCGTCCGCGAGGCCGGGATCTTCGTGAAAAAGGTGATCCCACTCCAGCTGCCGGCGCTCGCCCAAACGGACCTCGCCGCAGGGGCCAAGAGCCACGGACGTCGACGCATGGTGAATCTGAGCCCGTGGCGAGCGGCGGTGTCCGATCACTGGATCGCCGTGGCGACGGGCTCCCTGTGCGATGGGGAGCTGCTGCGGTTGCACGTCGCGCCGTTCAACCGGCAGGCCAACCTCGTCACGGGCGGATGGACGACAACACCGGTGCTGGGCAGCTGGCTGGGGGCGACCAAGCCGGAGGTCACGAGCGACCTGTGCGCGCCGATCGGACCTCTCTGGATGTCCGGGGATGTGTTGTACACGGCCGGGATGACGACGCGGATCACACAGGGCAAGCCGGGCGTGTGGCGGGCTGGGACGGTGATCCCGAGTGGGTTTGGTCCTGTGGCCGGATGGGATGACATCGACGGGGTGCTGCTGGCCGCGGTTCGGGTCAGCACCTCCGGACCCATCATCCCGGTCGCGTTGCTGGCGACTCGGGTGCTTTGGTAGGGGGTGCGAAGAGGGGCGGCGCGGTTGGGATGACGGATGAGCGGCCGTAACAGCAAGGGGCAAGCGCTGGCACG
>CALENB010000565.1 GCA_937910235.1 uncultured Myxococcales bacterium
GACCGGCGCTTCGTGCCTCTGGGGTGAGGGCTGCGACTGCGATCACGACGGCTACGTTCGTGACACAGGAAAGGCGAAGAAGTATTGCCATTTCAACAAGTGTCCGATCGATCTCAACGACAGCGACGCCAACCAACTCGGCAAGAAGACCGCCGACAACGCCGACGGCGACGGGTGGACCAAGAGCTACGACTGCGACGACCAGGACCCGTGTATCGGCAAGACGTGCGGGGTCAACCTCTGTGTCGCCAAGGCGGACAATGACAAAGACGGCTTCATCGCGGCTGAGGACTGCGATGACAACGATCCCAACGTGAAACCGGGCGCGTCGATCGCGTGCTGCAACTGCACGATCCTCACGGATCCGGCCAAAAAACAGGCTTTTGGCTGCTCAGCGGGCTGTCCGCTCAGCAAACCGCCAAAGGACGCTGGCGCGACGACGCCGGACACGAGCGCACCGGACACGGGCGCACCAGACAGCGCCGGCCTCGACGGCGCCGGCCTCGACGGCGCCGGCCTCGACGGCGCCGGCCTCGACACCGCCGCGCTCGACACCGTCGCGCTCGATAGCGCCGGACCCGACGCTATCGGTGTGGATGGCGCTGGCGTCGTCGATGCGGGCACGGCCGCGACCGACACCGGCGCCGGCGGATCGACGGACACCGTCGTAGCGCTCGGCGCGGGCGGCGGATGGGACGTGGGCGGGCTGGATGGCACCGCGCTCGTCGGTGGTGGCGTCATCCATCGGCCAACGGCCCCGGCCCCTGGCTGCGCGGCCTCACCGGTCGGTCACGCGTCAGACGTGGCGCCGTGGTTGCTAGCCCTTGTGGCGCTGTGGCTGGCCTGGCGGCGGCGGCTCCTGGCGCGCGTCGTTGTGGTCGCCACGCTCGCGGGGACGCTGGGCGGGTGCGTGATGGTGAAGCCGTGGCAGCGTGAGGTGTTGGCGCACCGGTCCATGATCATTGGTGAGAACAGCGGCGAGCTGCAGCTCGAGCAACACACGTTTCAGTACCGCGAAGGCGCGGCAGGCGGGTTCGGCGGTGGCGGCGGAGGTTGCGGGTGCAACTAGGCCGCTGTGACATTGCGCGAGAGCGCTTTGTGCGCACATGCTTCGCGCGCCTGCCGACCTGGGTCGTCGTGCTGCTCGTCGCCGTCGTGGGCTCGCCGGCGCAGAGCCATGCGGCGGAGTCCGACACGTTGCGCCGCACGACGGTTCGTTCGCGCACCAACTACTACCTCGACAATGACGGCAACCGCATCGTCACGCCTTTGGTGGCGGCTGACGCCGAGGTCAACAAATACGTCGCGATCGCGGCCCACGCGGCGCTCGATATCATGACGTGCGCCTCCGTCGACGTGATCACCGCCGCGACCCCGAAGGGCTATTTTCAGGAGACGCGCCAGGAGGCCGCCGGCAGCGTCACGCTCAAGCGCGACTTGGCCACGTTGACGCTTTCAGGCACCGGCTCACGCGAGAACGACTATGGATCGGCCACCGCCGCGATCGCCTTGAGCAACGAATTCGCCCAGCGCAACACCACCCTCTCGCTCGCCTACAGCTACACTGACAGCGACATAGGTCGCGCCAAAGACCCGAATTTTCAGCGTGATCTCAACAGCCACGCGCTCACGTTGACGTGGACCCAGGTCTTGTCGCGACGCTGGATTGTGCAGGCGAGCAGCTTCTCCGGTGTCCTTCAGGGCTTGCAGTCGAGCGTCTATCGCATGGTCCGCTTCAACAACGGCGCCGCGAGCCCGGAGGTGGTGCCGAATCTGCGCTTGCGCCAGGCCGTCGCCCTGCAGCTGCGGGGCGCGCTGAGCCGTGCGTGGTTCGTGGGCGCGAGCTACCGGCTGTATCTCGACACGTGGGGGCTGCGGTCTCACACGATGGAGGCGACCGTCAGCGTGACGCCGAAGCGGTGGTTGACGCTGCGGTTGCGGGATCGGCTCTACCTCCAGCAGGGTGTCGATTTCTATCAGTCTCGCTTCGCCGGCCCGATGCGGCTCATGAGCATCGACCGCGAGCTCGGCGACTTTTACGGTAATCTGGTGGGCGCCAAAGCCGAGGTCTTCATCGCTGACCTCGGCCGCACGGCCACGTTGGGCGTCGACCTGAAGCTCGACTACATGCGGCAGGTGTTCGCTGACTTCCCGTGGCTCCCCGTCCGACGCATGTGGATGGCAGAGGCCGGTCTACGACTCACTTTCTAGAGGACCCGCTGATGCGCAATCTCCATCGATCTGGCGGCTCACGCCTGCTGTCACACCCCTTCGCGGCGAGGGCGCTCGGTGCTGTCTTGTCGCTGTCGGTCCTCGTCGCGTCGCTGTCGTGCCTTGTCGCCTCGCCGTGTTCCGCCGCCGCGGCCGTTGGCGAGGTCGCGCCCGCGCTGGCAGGGACCGTCATCGGCGGCGTGCCCACAAGCCTGCACGCGTTGCGCGGAAAGGTTGTTTTTGTCGACTTCTGGGCGACCTGGTGCGAGCCGTGTAAGGCCAGCCTGCCGCGCTACGAGGCGCTGCAACGGAAGCTGGGCGGGCGGGGGCTCGTCATCTTGACGGTGAGCGTCGACGAAGAGGTCGGCAACGTGCAGCGCTTCATCAAGAAGCATCGACTCTCGTTGCGGGTGATTCACGACAAGGGTGGCAAGATCGCCGAGCGTTATGTGCCGCCGAAGATGCCGACCGCCTACCTCATTGGGCGCGATGGCGTCGTGCGCTGGATCCATGCTGGCTTCACGTCCGCCGACGCTGAGTTGGTGGAGGCTCAGATCTTGCGTGCTCTCGCCCCGCCGCCAGCGCCCCCGCCGCCAGCGCCCCCGACCCCTGCGCTCCCGGCGCCTACGCCCCCGGCGCCAGCCGCCCCCCGGGGCGCCGCGCCGCAGGCGACCTCAGCTACCGACGCCAACTCTCCCGCTCCCGTCGGCCGGTCTGAGCGGTGGATTCGACGGGAGCGCGGCATCATGGGCACTCGTTTTGCCATCATGGCCCGTGTGCGAGGCGCGTCGCAGGTCGCCGCGGTTGACGGTGCGCTGGACCATGTCGCGGTGTTGGAGCGGCTCTGGAGTCCCTGGATTGCGACGAGCGATCTGGCCCGACTCAACAGCGCGGCCCCGAACAAGGCCGTGGTCGTCGCGCCGCGCACGGCGCAATTGCTGCGGCGTGCGGTCGCCCTCTGCCACGGGTCGAAGGGCGCGTTCGACGCCACGTTCTTCTCCCTCCATGGGCTGTGGCCGCTTAAGAAAAGACCTTTCATTCCACCGTCGGCCGCTGCGATCGCGGCCCGTCTGCCTGACGTTGGCTGCGACAATGTGCGCGTCGGCGCGAAGGCCAACACGGCGCGCAGGCGTCGGGTCGGCACCGCTGTGCACCTCGGTGGCAACGCAAAGGGCACCGCGCTGGACGAAGCGGCGGCGTTGCTCGTGCGCGCGGGTGTCCAAGACTTCGTCGTGGATGGCGGCGGTGATCTCGTGACGCGGGGTGGCGGCCCGAAAGGTGTCTGGCGCGTCGGTATCAAGCGCCCACGCGGCGGCGCGACCCAGGTGGCGGCGCGGCTGCAGTTGAGCCGTGGCGAGGCGGTCGCGACGAGCGGCGACTACGAACGCTTCGTCGTGCACCAGGGTCGGCGGTATCACCACATTCTCGACCCACGCACAGGTGTGCCGGTACAAGCCACGCACCAAGTGACCATCGTGACGCCCCCGGGCCCACACGCTGGCGAACGCGCCGACGGCCTCGCGACGGCCGTTTTTGTCCTCGGACCACGCCACGGCCTCGCGCTGATCGCCCAGCAAACCGGCGTAGACGCGCTCATAATCGACGCCCAAGGACGCTGGCACTTCAGCCCGGGGATGCGCGAGAGGCTCGGTGGCGGGAGCCAGCGTTGACCCACGGCGGCCGCGTCCCCATGCTCTGGCGCGACGATCACCGCCCAGCCAGATGGAGGCCCAACAGTGCCGATCTATAAAGACGTGTTCGAGAGCAACCGGCAGTGGGTCAAGAACATGACCGCGGACCAGCCGGACTTCTTCTCGGAGCTGGCCAAGGCACAGAACCCGGACTTCCTCTTCATCGGCTGCTCAGACAGTCGGGTGCCGACCAGCACCGTCATGGGCCTGCGACCGGGCAAGGTGTTTGTGCATCGCAACATCGCCAACCTGGTCGTCAACACCGACGCAAACGGCCAGTCGGCGATCGAATACGCCGTCACACACCTCTCGGTGAAGCACGTCGTCGTGTGTGGCCACTACGGCTGCGGCGGCGTCAAAGCGGCGATGATCCCAGCGGATTTTGGTGGTCTGAACGGTTGGCTGCGCGAGGTTCGTGATGTGTACCGTCACCACCGGGTCGAGCTGAACGCGATCGAGGACGAAGACGCCCGCTACCGCCGCCTGGTGGAGCTCAACGTCTATGAGCAGTGCGTGAACGTCACCAAGACGGCGTGTGTGCAAAAGAGCTATTTACAGCACGGCTACCCCATCGTGCACAGCTGGGTCTACAGCCTCGAAGATGGGCTCCTGCGCGACCTGCACTTTCCGTTCGAAGACGCCCTCGCTCGAATCCGAGAGATCTACCGGCTCGATGCAGCGGATTAGGCGCGTGTCCTAGGCCTCCGCGACCGCCGCCATCTGCGCCGCCTCGATGAATCCCGCTGCGTTGGCGTACTCCCAGACCATGCCCTCGATGAGGTCGAGCACGGTGGTGGGATCGACGTCGTCGACTGGAATTCGTCGGCACAACGCGGTCGCCAGCTCGTCGTCGTTGAGGCGAACCACGCCGATCGCGCAGCTCATGAGCGCGGTGTTCAGCTGCAGCAGCCGCGTCACCGCGCCGATGTCCTTCTGGACGTCCAGCCAATCGTCGATCAAGACAAACACGGCCAGGGTCGCCACCTCCTGACGCGCGTCGCCGTGCTCTGCGATGATCAACACGGTGGCGCGGTGGGCTGGGTGCGTGAAGCTGAGGCTGGCGAGGGACTCGGTCTCGACATCGATCTCGACGGCGTTGATCTTCTCGCTAATGGCGCCCTTGATTCGTCTGATCAGCTGCTGCATGGCGTCCCTCCCGGTGACTTCACGCAGGGTGGCGCGCGCGGTGCTCCCGCGCAAGCGCCTTGGGATGGGCGTGCAGGTGGGTCGTCAGGCGCGAGGGAGGCCCCACGCTGCGCCGCTGATAGAATCGCGCTGCATCACGAGCACTGGTATTGGCGACAGCGTCAACACCCGCCGCGACGTGCTGCCCAACAAGATCGACGCGATCGCGCCCTTGCCGTGCGATGCGATGGCGATGAGGTCGCTCTCACGAAGCAGCGCTGCGGCGACGATACCGTCCGCGGCGACCTCCGCGCAGATGACTTGCGTTGAGACCTGATCGTGATCCAACTCGTTCGCAAACACTGACAACCTCGTCTCCGCGATGTGAACGGCCTGTCGCGCTGAGATCGGCGTGTGCGGCAGGGTGAGCTGTGTCGTGGCCACGTCGATGACGGCGCCCGGCGTGGCGACAACATGGACGATGTGCAGGTTGGCTGACAGGTCGCGCACAAGCGGCAGCAGCGCGGCGACGCCGGCGTTGCTGGCATCGCTGAAGTCGGTCGTGGTCAGCACCTCGCGGATCACCACCGTAGTGCGCTCCATCGGGACTTCATCAGTGGCCGGTCCGTGCACGACCAGCAGGGGGATCTTGCAGCGTCGGGCGAGGTGCAGCGATGTGGACCCGACGAGGAGACCTGTCGCCCGCTCGCCATGTCGCGTGGTCACCAGCAGATCATGTTCGCCCTGCGCGCTGAGGCGCTCCAGCACGTCCGTCGCCTTGCCGGATAGCACGCGAACCTCGCAGGCGACGTCCAGCATGCCCAGCGCGTCCCTGAAGATGCCGAGGTGCTCCCGCACCCCCTTCACTTCTTCGTCAAAGTCGTCGCCCTCGAGCGAACCGGCCACGTCGTCGATGTACGCAACGGTCACTTGTGCACCGGTCGCGCTCGCCAAGCCCGCGACCCACGGCAGCGACAGGAGTGACACTGCGCTCAAGTCTGTGGCGACAAGAATATGTTTGAGGGACATGAGCCGACTCCGCGTGATGGGTGTGGTCCATCATAGCGTGCCGCGCGCGCGTTGCCGAGCGCCACATGGGCAGCCGCCGCTCAGGCGCAATACGTGCTGATTCTCCGGGTCTGGAGCGCATCGTCGCCGCGCCGCAATGGCCTTCCGCGGCGCGGCTCCGTCGTGGCGGGGCGCCGCGGGTCGGCGAATCTCCGTCGACAGGTTACAGCGCGGGCTCGGTGACCTTAATGAGGGCCTTGTTCGCCGACGTGGTCGTGCCGTTGCCCATCTGGCCATAGTAGCCGTAGCCGACGCACCAGACCGAACCGTCTTTCTTCAGCACGCAGCCGCCACGGTAGGCCGTCTGCACCTGCACCACGTCCGTCGCGCCGACGATCTTGGCGACCTTGACGTTGTTCGTCGTCGTGCCGTCGCCCAAGCCGCCGTAAAGGTTGTAGCCCACCGACCAGGCTTGCCCGGTCGCGTCGAGGAAGTAGCTCAGGTAGTACCCAACGCTGACGCCCGCCAAGGGTTTGCCCGCCGGGACGATCTCCAGGGGTGGCCACATGGGCGTCGTGGTGTTGCCGATTCCTGTGAGACCGTACGTGTTGTAGCCAGAGGCCCAGGCGGCGCTGCCGCTGCTGATGCCACCGAGCGTGTACGCGCCTGCGCTGATCAGCGTCATCTTTGGCAGTCCAGTCACGGTCACGGCGTTGACTTGGTCAGCAACATCGCTGCCCATGGTCTTGTAGAAGTTGTAGCCCCAACACTGCACGGTCCCAGACTTGAGCAACGCGCAGCTAAATGAACCGCCTAGCGTCACGTGTGTCGCGCCAGCGACGCCGACCACCTGCGTTGGTTTGACGATGTCCGAGCTCGACGCCACGCCATTGCCAATCTGACCATCGGAGTTGCGGCCCCAGCACCAGACCGTGCCGTCGATCTTCGCTGCACACGTGTGATAGCCACCGCCGGCTACGTCCACGACGTCCTTCAACTCCGCAACGGTGACGGGCTTCTTCTGGTTGGTCGTGGTGCCGTCGCCGAGCTGGCCGTCCGTGTTGTAGCCCCAGCATGCCACCCGTCCGGTCGACTTCAGCGCGCAGTTGTGGTTGGTACCCGAGGCCATCTTCACGACGTCGGCGAGGTCAGCGACCTTGGTCGGCTTCGTCGCCGTCGTCGTCGTGCCATCGCCAATTTGGCCGTACGTGTTCCGACCCCAGCAGTACACCGTGCCGGACGGTCGCAGCGCACAGATATGGTAGCCCAGCGCAGCACCGCTCAGCTGCTTGGCGAACCCCTTCGTCAACTGACCACATGCGCCAGCAGCGCAGACGCTCCCGAGCCCGCAGACCGCGCCGTCGTTGCCGGGCTTCTGTTCGCACACACCGGTGAGGCTCAGGCACTTGTCGGCCGTGCACGGCTTGCCATCGTCGCAGTCGGCGTCGGCTTTGCACGTCCACTTGCACCCGACGATCGGCTTCGAGCTGCAGGCGGCCGTCTTGGTGTCGCAGGTGTCGGCGGTGCACGGGTTTTTGTCATCGCAGTCCACTTTGCCGAGCTGCGAGCAGGCGCCCGTCTTGGCGTCGCAGCTGGGCGACGTGGTGCAGGCGTCCGTGTCGTTGCAGTCCTTCGGCTTGGCGAGACACGCGCCGGCCGCGTCGCAGGCGTCGCTGACGGTGCAGGGATCTCCGTCATCACAGGGCGCGTCCTTCTTCACCACAGTGGTGCACAAGCCACTCTGCACAGCGCAGGTGTTGGCGAAACAGGCGCTGCCGACGTTGCAGTCGACATCCGCTTTGCAGGCGCCGTCGATCACGCGCTGAAAGGTCTTGTTGTCGGTCGTTGTGCCGATTCCAAGCGTACCGTAGTTGTTGTCGCCGATGCACCACACCGAGCCGGTCTTCAACAGCGCACAGTGCGTGTCGTAGCCGCCGACGACCTGAATCGCACCGGTTGGCGACGCTAGTTTAGCCGGCGTCGTCACGTCGGTCGTCGAACCGGTGGCCTGCTGGTAGTTGTCGGCGTCGCCCCAACTCCAGATGTGCCCGGTCTTGTCGAGCGCGACCATGGAGCTGTAGCCGCCCGCGACCTGCACGATGTCGGAGACGTTCTTCGGCGTGTAGACCAGCTCTCCCGAGTCGCTGGGTGTGGAGGCGCCGATGCCGAGCTCGCCGTCGTAGTTCCGACCGATACAGGCCAGCGCGCCGGTCGCGGTCACGACGCATGTGGCGTACGCGCTCATGCCGACGCCGATCGCTTTCGGCAGGCCCTTGGCCGACACCGGCGTGGCGATATCGGACGTCGATGTTCCGGGCAGTGACTCTTGGTAGGAGTTGCTGCCCCAGCACCACGTCGAGCCGTCCTTCTTGACCGCGCACACGTGGGCGTAGCCACCGGCCAGCGCCGTCACCTGCGTCAAGCCCGTGTCTGCGGGTGCCGTGACGTTTGTCGACGTGGTCGCGCCGTTGCCGACCTCCCGGTCGGAGTTGCGGCCCCAGCACTTCACCGAACCGCTCTTTAGCAGCGCGCAGGTGCCATAGCCTGACATCGACAGCGCCGTCACGCCCGACAGCCCCGTCACCGTGACCGGCGTCGCGCTGTCGGTCGTACTGCCGTTGCCAAGCTGACCATAGTAGTTGTCGCCCCAGCACTTGACCGTGTCGTCCTTGAGCACCGCGCAGGTGTGATACCCACCCGCCTGGATGGACTTGAGGTCTTTCAACCCCGTCACCGCCACCGGTTTTGTGGCGTTGGTCTTGGTGCCGTCGCCGCACTGCCCGTTGGTGTTGTACCCCCAACATGCGGCCGTTCCGTCGTTCTTCAAGACGCAGGCGTGGCGACCGTAGTTGTGCATGGTCAGCTGACTCGCCCAGCCCTGGGTTGTGACCGGTGCGCAGGTGCCCTTGTCGCACGCGAGGCTGGCCCCGCAGAGCGCGCCGTCGTTGCCTGGCTTGAACTCGCAGCCGCCGTTGACGCACTTGTCGCTGGTGCAGGTGGTCTTGTCGTCGCAGCCCTTGTCGTCAGTACACTTGATGATGCACCCGGCGATCTTGGCGTGGCTGCAGTCCCCGGTCTTCTTGTCGCAGGCGTCCGTCGTGCACGCGTTGTCGTCGTTGCAGTCGACCGCCGCCGTCTGGCTACACACGCCCTTGGTGCACAGCGGCGACAAGGTGCAGGCGTCGTCGTCCGCGCAGTCTTTGGGTTTGGCGAGGCAGTCCCCCGTCGTGTTGCACTTGTCGTCGACCGTGCAGGCGTCACCATCGTCGCAGACCGCGTCCGTCACGGGCTTGTTGGAGCACAGCCCGTCCGCCAACGAGCACTGCTGCTTCGTGCAGGCGTTGTCGTCGCGGCAGGACTTATCGGTCTTGCAGGCGGCGTCGGCGACGCGGCTGAAGAACTGCTTGTTGGCGGCCGAGCCGACCGTTCCGCCGCCGAGCGCGCCGTAGCTGTTGTAGCCTGTGCACCAGACCGTGCCGTCCCCGCGCAGCCCGCAGGTGTGGTACCGACCGACGGCGATCTCGATCAACCCCGAGATGTGGGTCATCGCGACAGGGGTCAAGCGATCGGTCGTTGTGTTGTCGCCGAGCTGACCGTAGCCGTTGTCGCCGCCAGCCCAAGCCTTGCCAGCGCTCATCAGCCCAACCGTGTGGTAGTAGCCCGTCCCGAGCTGCGCCGCGCCGGTCAGCCCGACGTTATGGTAGTCGACCTTGGTTATCGCTGTGCTCGTTGTGCCCACGCCGAACTGACCCTGCGTGTTGTAGCCGGCGCAGCGCACCGCGCCGCTCATGAGGCGGACGCACTTGCCGTAGTACGACAACGCCACCGCCGTCACGCCGATATAGCGCGCGTCTCGGACGGGTGTGAGCACGTCCAACGTGGTCGTCACGTCCGCGCCGCCGGCGAGACGGTAGTAGCTGTTCTGCCCCCAACACCACACGGTGTGGTCGGTGCGCAGCGCGCATGAGCCGTACCCGCCGAGCGTCAGCTTCACGACGTCGCTCAAGCCCTTCACCTCGTCAACCGTGGTGTGAATCGCCGTGTCGCCCAAGCCCAACTCACCATCGGAATTGCGCCCCCAGCACCAGGTCTTGCCGGCCTTGTCGAGCGCGCAGGTGTGGTAGTAGCCGACGCTCAGCTGCGCCACGTTCGCCAACCCGGCGATCTTCTTCGGCGCCGCGTTGTCGGTCGTCGTACCGTCCATGAGTTGGCGGTAGTTGTTGTCGCCCCAGCAGCTCACCGTGCCGTCCTTGTGCAGCGCGCAGGTGTGCTCGTAGCCGAGCTGAATGTCCGTCACATCGGCGAGCCCCTTCACCTTCACCGGCTTGCCGCTGTCGGTCTTGGTGCCATCACCCAGCTGACCGCTGTAGTTGCGGCCCCAGCAGCTCGCCCGGCCGTCGGCATGCAAGGCGCAGGTGTGGTAGCTCTCGGGGCCAGCCCGCACAGCCGTCGCCCAGCCCGTCGTCACGATGGCCGCGCACTTGCCAGCGGCGCATGCGCTGGCAGCCCCACAAATCGCGCCATCAGCGGCGGTTGTCGACTTGCATGTGCTCGTCTTCGTGTCGCAGGTGTTCACCGTGCAGGCGTCTGCGTCGCCGCAGTCGGCGTCGGTCTTGCAGGTCGGCACGCAACCGGCGATCGCCTTGTGCGCGCACAGCCCCGTCGCAGGGGCGCACGTGTCCGCTGTGCAGGCGTTGCCGTCGTCGCAGCTGGCGTTCGAGCCCCCAAAGCAGATGCCGTCGGCGCAGGTGTCACCAGGGGTGCACTTGTCGCCGTCCTCGCAAGCGCCCGTTGGCAACGTGTACGTGCAGAATCCCGTGCTGCTCGAGCATGCGTCACTGGTGCAGCTATTGCCGTCATCACACTTGTCGCCCGCGCCGACGCACGCGCCCGAGGCCGAGCAGAGGTCCTTGGTGGTGCAGGGGTTCGCGTCATCACACGCCTTGCCCACGACGCCCTTGCCCGCACACTTGCCGGCGGCGTCGCAGAGGTCGGTCGTGCACGGGTTGCCATCATCACAGGCGCCGCCAGCCGCGGGTTTTCCGGCGCATTTGCCGGCGGCGTCGCAGAGATCGGTTGTGCAGGGGTTGCCATCGTCGCACTTGCCGCCAGCCGCTGGCTTTCCGGCGCATTTGCCGGCGGCGTCACAGAGATCGGTTGTGCAGGGGTTGCCGTCATCACACGCGCCGCCAGCCGCTGGCTTTCCGGTGCATTTGCCAGCGGCGTCGCAGAGATCGGTCGTACAGGGGTTGCCGTCGTCGCACTTGCCGCCCGCGACACCCTTGGCGCTGCATTTGCCAGTGGTCGCGTCGCAGGAATCGGTTGTGCAGGGGTTGCCGTCGTCGCAGCCACCCGCCGAGCAATGATCGTCGTAGACCTGGAAGTCATCGATGAACGGTCCGCTGCCAGTGTTGAACTGGCAGTCCTTCGTAAAGAACTCGAACAGGATCTGAATCTGCTTGCCCGCATACTTGCTGAGGTCCGCCGTCAGCGTCGTCCAGCTCGTGCCGCTGTGGTTCAGCGAGCCGATCTGCGTCGGTGTCGTCGTGCCCACGACCTGTACTTTCACGAGCAGCTGGTCGTATGAGCCGCTCTCCCAGGTTCCGCTGAGACGGATCGACAGCTTCGGTGCTTTGGCGTTGCCCAAGGCGATGATCGGTGACCACGCGTTGCCCTTGACGACGGTGGCGCCAGTCGGGCACTTGAAGTCGGTGCCGTTGTTGAAGTTGAGCGCGCAGTCTTGGGTGACGGGCTTCGGCAGCGACGGCGTCTTGTCGATGGCCCACGCCGGTCCGGTTTTGGCGTTGTCGAACACCCAGCGCTTGGAGCTCGGGCTGCCGCACTTAAAGCTCGCCACGTAGGGCAGCGCGACGGTCGCCGTGCTGCAGCTCGACAGCGGCACGCTGGTGCAGCCCGTCTTGTCGTCGCAGGCGTCCGCCGTGCAGGGATCATCGCCGTCGCAGACGAGCGGCAGGGCGATGCAGCCCGTCTTGTCGTCACAGGTGTCCAGCGTGCATTTCTTGCCGTCGTCGCACCCCTTCGCCGTGCCGAAGCAGCTGCCCTTCACGCACGCGTCGGCCACGGTGCAGCTCTTGCCGTCGTCGCAGGTCACGCCGTCTTTCCCTGGTGGGAAGGTGCATGCCCCTGTCTTGGCGTCGCAGGTGTCCGCCGTGCAGACGTCGCCGTCGACGCACTTGGTCACGCCCACGCCACACTTGCCGCCCTTGCACCGATCGCCGGCGGTGCAGAGATCGCCGTCGTCGCAGTCTTTGAAGTTGTTGATCGATTTACAGCCCGTCGCCTTGTCGCAGAGATCGGTCGTGCAGGGGTTCTTGTCGTCGCAATCCTTGGCCGAGCTGGTGCACTTGCCGGCTCCGCAAATCCCTTTGTCGGTGCAAGGGTCGCCGTCGTCGCAAGACGTCTTATTGTCGAGGAACACGCAGCCTTTCTTGGGGTCGCAGCTGTCGTCCGTGCAGGTGTTCGTGTCATCGCAGGTCTTCGTCACGCCCTGGCACAAGCTGATGGCGCAGCCATCGTTGTCGGTGCACGCGTTGGCGTCATCACAGGTCGCCTTGTTCGGCAGCGCCACACATCCCTTTGTCTTGTCGCAGCTGTTGTCGGTGCAGGGGTTGGTGTCCGTGCACGCCACCGGTGCGCCCGCGCAAGCGCCGCCCTTGCAAGCGTCTTTCTCGGTGCAGGCGTCGCTGTCGTCGCACTTACCGGCGTCGTCGTTGGTGGACTTGCAGCCGTTCTTGCCGTCGCAGCTGTCTTTTGTGCAGGGGTTCTTGTCGTCGCACGTCACGTCATTGTCGACGCTGCCGTCGCAGTCGCTGTCGGTGCCATCGCAACTCTCCGCCTTGCCGGCCGGCGCATCGCACGCGCTCAGGCCCTGGTCGCCGCAGCTACGTTTCGCGGTGCAGCCCGGTTTTCCGGCCGCCCAGCAGGTCGTCGTGAACTTCTTGGCCTTCGCCCAGCCGGTGCACGTGCAGGTCTTCGCATCCTTCGGGATGCACTGCTTCACATCTTTGCCGCCGACATCTTTGGCGTCTTTGCACGCGTATCCGTCGCCGCAACCGGCGTCGGCCGAGCAGCCAACCGAGCAGAAGCTACCCGCAGCGCCGGCCGCCACACAGGCCGCGTCCTTGGCGCCAGGGGTGGCGCACTCACTGTTCGCGCTGCACGGGCTGCACAAGGCTACGGTGCCGTCGACACAGACCTTCGTGCCGTTCACATCGGCGCAGACCGCGTCCTTGCAGTCGCCGTCGACCTTGCAGGGCGCCGCGCAGGTGGAGCTGCCGTCAGCGCCCATGACGCAGGCGCCCTTGTTGGTGCAGTCCTTGTCTGCTTTGCAGTCGCACCCGGTCGCGCCGGGGCAAGCCGGACCGGCGTCTGGGGTGTCGCCGCCGCCGTCCTGGGCATCTGCTGTGGTGTCGCCCACCGTGGTGTCGCTCGCCGTGGTGTCGCTCGCCGTCGTGTCGCCGGCCGTCGTGGTGTCACCGGCCGCGGTGTCCTTGGCCACCGCGTCGCCGGTTGCGTCCCCCACCGTGTCTGTCTGGCCGCCCACGTCGCCGACTGCGTCGGTGCTCCCGGCGGGTGGCGTGGTCGTGCCATCGGAGCAACCTGCCCCCATCAGCAGCAGCGCTAGGATCGCTGCGAATACCGGCAGGTTCTTGATGCTTGTGGGCGTCGTACACAGAGAGAGACGATTCATGGCGAAGCTCCGATTGGGCTCGTGAGTCTGGCGAGTGGCCGGGCGCGGGGGCGTGGACGCGGGGGGCGGCGGCGGCAAGGACGCGGCAGGGCGCGCGCACGAGCAG
>CALENB010000566.1 GCA_937910235.1 uncultured Myxococcales bacterium
CACCGTCACGCCCAGCACGTACTTTCCGAGCGTCCACTTGCTGTCTTCGGTGAACACCATCTCATTGCGGCCATTGTTCTTGTAGCCGATCGGCATGACTTTGAGGTTTTTTGAGGCGGGGCAATCCGTGTCCTTCGTGCAGCTCGTGTTGCTGTCGAACACGCAGCTCTTCAGCGCGAGGTTGCAGTGGTAGCCCTCTGCGAACGTGAGCCCGCCGCAGTCCACCGCCATCCAGTCGGCGAAACCCTTGCGCAGCGTGTCGAGCGCGGTCTTCGCTGGCATGTCGTCCGAGCCGCTCGGGTGCAGGTGATAGATGACTTTCGACTTGGTGTACCGCTTGATCTTCTTGGAGGACTTCGACGCCGTCGTGATCGAGTAGGCCTGGGCCGGTGTCGTCACGACGGTCGCGAGGGCGGCCGTGAAGAGCGCCGTCAGCGACAACAGCGCCACGCTGACGCAGAGACCCGAAGCGAGCGGGTCGCCGAGGATGGATCGGTTGAGTTGGAGGCTGGATGGCAGGCGCGTTGCGATCATCGTGGGTGCTCCGGAGAGACGCGCCGCGGCGAATGGGCCAGCGACGACGCAGAGGCTGCGACAGGGGGCGACCTGGGCGGCTCGCCTAGGGCTTGCGGGTTCCCACGGCTGTCCGCGGCACGAGCCGAGCACGCGGCAGAACCCGACTCGGGGCGCCATTTGCCCGGACTGCCGGCTTCTTTGCGGCCTGCACCAAGACGGCTGCCTTAATCTCGGCGCGAAGACTGGTCAGCGTCGGGTCGAGGCGCGGTGGGTGCAGCAACATCGGTTTCACGGCGTGCGGTGCGCTGGTGATTCGACCGCTCTTGCCGTCCCGCTGCATGAAATGCACGTCGCCAAACCGGCGTTTGACCCGTGCGACACCCTTCGCATCTCGGTAAACGAAGTACTTGCCCTGCGGTGCGCCGGTGAGCGTGTAGCCCTTCGCGTGTTTCTCGAGCAGGACCACGACCTCTTCGCCTGCGGAGAACGTCGGCATCCCCGGCATCGTCCAAGTCATCCCGCCAGCGGTGCCGCCGACCATCTCCCACGAGAACGTCTTTCCGAGGCGTTTCGCGTCCCCCTTGTAGACCTCGATGATCTCCAGGGTGGTCTCAGTGAAGACCGCCAGCCCTTTAGCGCGACGATCGTGCACCCGTGTCGAACGCACCTTGGCGTGCAGCACGATCTCCGACGTCTCGACCAGCTCCGGCAGGCTCGCGCGCAGCACGGTCATCGCGGACACGGGCGCGGCGAGCAAGCTCATGGCAGCGCCGACCAGCAGCGCAGCGCTCAGCGCAATCCGCACCACACGTGCCGCACGACCCGTGACAGGCACGCTGCCTAGTTGGCGCATGAACGGCGAAATCTGGGGGTAGCGAGGGGTAGTCATAGGCACCTCAGGGGGTGAGAGTCCGAGCAGGGACGCGGAGGCTACCAGACGCGAGCGCGGTCTCGCCACGTCTCACGCTGTGCACCGCCGCAAGACGCGCAAACCCGCACACATGTTCACGTGGCATCGCCGCCGCGGCTCATTTTCCGCGCTTTGGCGTCGAAAGTTGGCGTCGAAAGTTGGCGTCGAAAGTTGATGTTAAACGTTGCGGTCGCACGCTGCTTGCGACGCCGCGCTAGACGGGGCTGCCGGCGTTGCGCTTCTTGCGCCAATCGCGCGCCACGGTCCGCTGGGCGTGGAGCAGGCTGGTCGCCTCTGTCAGCGCTGGCTCCAGACGCGAGGACGCCGCGCCGGAGCGATCCATCGCCAGCGCCTTGGCTGCCATCTCCACCGCCTTCTCCAGATCGCCGCGCTGCCGTGCCACCAAGTAGAGATTGTACCAGCCCATATGCGTCTCTGGATTCGCCTTCGTCGCGCGCTCAAACGCCTCCTCCGAGGCATCGAGTTGGTTGGTGAACCAGTAGATGTCGCCGAGGCAGTTCCAAGCCTTCTCGCCGTACCAAGGGTTGATGCGCAGCGCCTCGGCCACCAGCATCTGCGACAGCTCGACGTTACGCGCGTGCCGCAGCGCGAAATCCGCGGCCTCGGTGAGGAGCGCCCAGTTGTCGCGTTCAAGGGCGAGGGCGACGCGATAGCCATCCATCGCCGCAGCCGGGTCGGCGGCGGCCGCACGCGCCGCGTCGACCGCGGCTTGCAGGCGCTGAAACGCTGCGGGGTCGAACTGGTTTGCGAACGCCAAACGCGTCGCCTTAATCGCGGCCCGACTGAGCAGTCGTGTCTTGATCGCCGCGTCACCCTCTCCGTCCGGGCGGGTGACCTCGCCGTCTGGATCGCCCGCGCCGCCCGCCGTCCCAGCCCAGGAATCCAGGCCAAAGTGGTTCACGCCGATCGCCGTAGTCGCGCCGTAATGCTGGTACAGGTGGCTGCTGTTGGCGCTCTTCTCCGTCGCAGGACCATAGTCGCGGTACAGCAGGAACCCGTCAGGCCGCAGCGCGGCGAGCGTCGCAGCGACCGACGCCATCGCGCCAGCCGAGTGGAGCACCCAGGTGTGCCGCTCGGCGTCCGTCGCTGCGTCCTTCTCAGGGTCCTTCGCAGCGGCCTGGTCCACGTCCTTGTCAGAGGTCGCATCAGCCGCCAGCAGCGCGTCCAAGCCCGCTTCGATGCGATCTGCGATTCGCTCCAGCTCGGCGCGATCTTCATGGGCATCATCGGCGAGCGGCGCCAGCGTCAGGTCGAGGTCCATCAGCTGGTACAGTGGCACCAGACGCATGAGGTCGGCCGGCGTGCGGCTGGCGGCGAGCGCTCGCACCCCGTCCACCGTCAGATTCGAGAACTGGGAGAGGCCCTCCGGGTGTCGCAGCACCGTGCGCGCCATCAACACTGCCCACGCGCTGGTGTCCGCCTTGGTGGTCCGCCGAAACACGTTCGCCGGCAAGACGCACAGCAGGTAGCTATGGAACACCGCGCGCAGCTTGCCGGTCAGATCCCGCAGCTCGCCATCTTCGAAGACCGCGACTTTTGAGGGGTTCAAGGCGTCCGCGCGCGCCAGCACCACGCGGCCCTGATGCCGGGCGAAGACCTCGTTGGCCTTGGCGTCGCGCAGCATCTTTGGGGTGACGTCGGTGGCGTACCAGGTCAACCGATCATACCAGTCCTTCTTGGCCTCAACGCAGCGTTGCTGAAACCGGTCGAGCAGCTGCACAGAGTGCAGTCCCAGCCCCATGGCGAGCTCCATGCACACGATCTCGTCTTCGAGCGTCCCCGCCGCGTCGGCCTCTTCGCAGTTGGTGAAGAGCACCTCAGCCGCGCGATAGGCGCTCATCCCGCCCTGGTTGATGAGGTTCGGCACCTCATTTGTCGTGAACGCTTGAGCGCCACGGTGCTGGAACGCGAGCTGGCCGAGATGCCAATCGAGGCAATGGGTCAGCGGCGCCCAATCCTGCAAAACTGGCGCTTGTGTGGGCGCTGTCTGTGTCTCTTGCGACATGGCTGACTCCATCTTCCGAGGCGGGGGCTGGCCGAGTTGCTGCGGGTTGGCTGCTGCCGGTTGTGTAGCATGGCCGGTATCAATCCAAAACGGGCCGACGAACTCGGCGCCATTGTTGCGCCAGTGGTCTTCGTGTGTCCTATACTGCCGCCCCCTGAGGTTTCCGGGGCTTCACGTGGCTCCACTCACCGTCGAACCCCCTCACGTCGGACACGCACCACCATGAGTCGCCAAGGCATCCTGCTCCTAAATCTCGGCACCCCTGACTCGGACAGCGTCGCCGATGTGCGCCGCTATCTGCGCGAGTTCCTCAGCGATCCGCGCGTGATCGATCTACCCGCGGCGGCGCGGTGGGCGCTGCTGAACTTCATCATTTTACCGTTTCGGCCACAAAAATCTGCGGCGGCTTACAGCAAGGTGTGGACCGAGCGAGGCTCTCCCCTGCTCTTTCACACTGAGGACCTAGCGGTAGCGTTGCAGGCGCTGTTAGGGCCGGAAGTCAGCGTCAAAGTCGCTATGCGCTATGGGTCTCCGACGATCGCTGCCGCGCTGGACGCCTTCGCTGAGGAGGGCATCGAGCGCATCGTCGCCCTGCCCCTGTTCCCGCAATATGCCTCGGCATCGACCGGCTCAGCCGCTGAGGCCTTGATGGTCGAGGCCGGCAAGCGGTGGACGGTGCCGGACCTGCACGTGCTCGGCGCCTTCTACGACCACCCGGCGTTCATCGACGCGGTTGCGCAGGTGAGCGTGGATAGTTTGAGCGACGTCGACCACGTCGTGTTGAGCTTTCACGGCCTCCCGGTCCGCCACTGCACGCGCACCGACATCTCTGGGCAGCTGTGCAGCCAGCGCGCCGACTGTTGTGACGAGCTGGTCGCCGCGAATCAGCACTGCTATCGCGCCCAGTGCATGGCGACGGCGCGAGCCCTGCTCACGCGCCTCGACATCGCGGCCGACAAGGCGACCGTGTGCTTTCAGAGTCGCTTGGGGCGCACGCCCTGGATCGAGCCGTACACGGACCATGTGCTGAAGGAGCTCGCCACGGCGGGCGTGAAGCGCATCGCCGTCCTGGAGCCATCGTTCACCGCCGACTGCCTCGAGACCTTGGAGGAGATCGGAATCCGAGGTCGCGCCGACTTCTTGGCTGCCGGCGGTGAGCAGCTCGTCCTGGCGCCGTGCGTCAACGCATCGGCGGTGTGGGTGGCCGCGCTCGCCGACCTGTTGCGTGAGCGCGTGCCGGGCTTGCCGGCCGCTGTGGCCGCGCCGGCCATCTCTGTCGTTCCCCAAGCAACGACGGCGCCCGAGACCGCCGACGCGGACGAGATGAGCGAGGCGCACGAGATGGGCGAGGCGCACGAGACGGCTGGCGCGGCGCATCGAGGCGCGTCTACGCAGGGAGCCAGCTCGGCCTCACCCGCCGCAGGCTAGGTCGCTAGCGGCTTCTGGCGCCAAAGAGGCCGTGGCGGCGGACCGCGAGGGTGGAGATGCGCTCCGCCAGCGAGACCACGCCGAGCAGCGCGGCGTCGTCGACGTAAGCTGCGCTGTCGACACCACGAATCCGGTCGCCGCACCGGCGCAAATCCATCAAGAACAAGGGCAGCCCACCAGGCTCGGGGCGCAGACGCTCCACGGGTAGGCCGCGACGGTCGAGGCCCATCCAGCTCACGCCACGCCCCAGTTTCGGGCCACGCTGTTCGATAAGCTCGATCTGCTCGCTGTTGGCCCCGGTGAGATGCACCTCGAGGCGATAGCCGCCGTCCTCGCGTTCTTGCAGTTCAACCGCGTCCAGATGCAGCGGTCCAGCGATGTCCCACAGCGCATGCAGGCGCGCGACCGCGAGCTGCCCCCAACGTGCGGCGTGGACCTCGTCGGCGACCCACCGATAGAGCCCGCCGCGAAAATCGACCCGTAACGCCTTGATCCCCGTTGTTTCGGCGCGATTCTTGAGCTCCGCATGACCGGCGCTGAGCAGCCCGATGACCTCCAGATGCAGCACGAGCCCCGCCGCTCTCGCGCGTGCCAGCAACGCCTGCGCACCCAGCGCGGTGTGGCACAAAGGGAACTCGACCAGGGCGTGTTTTCCGGCCTGCAGCGCAGCGGCAGCCAAGTCGCCGTGGCGCGCGTTCTCCACACAGATCGCGACCGCGTCGATGTCATCCACTTCAATCGCCGCCTGCAGCGCGGCGGCGGCGGTTCGTCCAGGCAGGTGCTCCCGCAGCGTGTGGCCCGGCTCGGCGGCGATGTCGCGTGCCCGAATCGCGCCGGCGCGGCCTGCGCCGATTACCAACCACCGGATCGGCGCGCTCAACGCAGACTCCGGACGCAGCGAAAGCCGATCCACTCCACCTTGTTCTTCGGTCCGTAGGCGTTGCGGAACGCGGCCCGCGCCTCACCCGCGCTCCACCGATACGCGCCGCCGCGAAAGAGGCGATTGTCACCGGTCGGCGCGCCGACGGGGTCCACGAGTTGGCTCATGTCGTAGGGGCCTTGCCAGTCCCAGACCCACTCAAACACGTTGCCGAGCATGTCATACAAGCCAAATCGATTCTTGTGTTTGCTCGCGACCGGGTGGCTCTGCAGCCGCGAATTGAGATCGTACCAGGCCACGTCGCCCAAAGTGCCGTGCCGCGGGCCAGTCGAACCGCCACGGGCCGCGTACTCCCACTCCGCTTCGGTCGGCAAGCGGAAACCGCCACAGTGCACACCTTTGGACGTGATCTGCAGGCCAGCCTCCACGTAACACAGCGGCAACTTGCGGCGCCGTGAGAGCTCGTTGCAGTAGTGCACGGCCTCAAACCAACTCACCTGCTCGACGGGGCAACGGCCGCCGCACGACTTGTTGTTCGCCGGATTCTTGCCGATCAGGGCTTCATATTCCGCCTGCGTGACCTCCGTGGCCTGCATCTCAAACGGCCAGCGAATCGTCACCTCGTGCGGCCGCTCGTCGACCGACCTGCCCGCCTCCTCGATGGGCGAGCCCATGACAAATCGCCCGGCCGGGATGCGCGCAAATCCAGTTGTAATCGCGGTGGGATCGACGGCGCTCGCTTCGGCGCCAGCCGCCAACATCGGGCTCGGCGGCGGCGGCGGCAGCGGCGCCTCACGCGGCGTCACAGAGACTGGGTCCACGTCCTTGCCGCAGGCGCCGAGCAGCAGCACGGCCGCCACGGTCAGCGCGAACCGCAATTTGGGAGAGGTCACCAACTTGATGCGCATGAAAAAACCCCGTGGTGGCGAGCGCCGTGCGTCCTGTTCCGGCCCGCGTCCGAACCAAGCTTGTATCTGGCGGCTCAGGGCCGTGCCGTCAAGGTCATGGACCCGCGGCGCCACCATCTGGTACGGTACAGAGGATTCTGCGCCGAGCTGTTCGAAGATCCGACGCAGCCACCAGCCATTGCGCCCGTATAACCCGGATTTTTAGTCTTTTCGCTCACCCCTCACCCTGTTCACGGTGTCCATCCCCCCAAGCGACCGAGCGCTTTGCCGCGCCGCTGGACGTCCACATGTTCCAAGGTCAATCACAGCCGCCGCCGCGCGCGCCGATCCGGATCTTGCTGGTCGACGACGATCCGGTCGACGTCGCGTTCACGCGCGCGGCGCTGCAGCACGCTGGTTTGGCGAACGAGTTGAGTGTCGCGAAGGATGGCATCGACGCCCTGGCCCGGTTGCGTGGCGAGGGTCCGCACGCACACCTACCGCGGCCGCATATGTTGCTGCTCGATCTTGAGATGCCACGGATGGGCGGTCGTGAACTGCTGCGGGAGCTGCGCAGTGACGAGACGCTGCGGACGCTGCCGGTTGTTGTGCTGACCAGCGCGGAAGAGATGCGAGAGCAGCTGTCGCGCGAGTGCCACCTCGATCCCTCCAGGTTTCTCGTCAAGCCCCTCGCGTTCGACACGTTTGTGCGTGCGATCGCGTCGATTCCAGTGTTCGGGCTGCGCATTCGGCGGGTGACGACGTAGCACCATGAACCAGAACCAACCCAAATCCGTGCTGCTGTTGGAAGACGACCCCGTTCAGGGCGCGGCGACGCAGTCCACGCTTGAGGCAGCTGGGCTGCGCGTGACGATGGTGGACACGCTGGTCGGCGCCATCGCGTGGCTTCAGGCGGCGCGCGTTGACGCCATCTTGGTCGACCTCGGTCTTCCTGATGCATTCGGGCTCCAGGCGGCCCATCAGATCGCGGCGATGCAGCTAGACGCGCCGTTTTTGGTCCTCACGGCGACAGACGACGCGGAGCTTGGGCTCGCGGCCGTGCAGCTCGGCGCCGAGGATGTGTTGGTCAAAGGACTGGACGACCATCGCTTGGTGCGTGCCATTCATTTTGCATTCAAACGATTCAACCGCCGCGCCGCGCTAGAAGCCCGTACGCAGTACCTGGACCGCATCTTTCAGGAGACCCCGGACGTTTTGTTGGTGCTCGACGGCAAACGCCGCATCCTCCGCGCCAACAAAGCCGCCGGGCTGCTCTATGGCCAAGATCCGGCGCTGCTGGAGGGCGTGCGCTTGGCCGCGGAGATGCCGGAAGGGGTGCCGGTCGAGTTGCACGTACGACAATCGAGCGGTAAGGAGGGGCGCGCCGTCGCGATCAGTCGTTGGCTGACGGACGGCCCATCCTCACTCCGCCTGGTCTCGATTCGAGCGGTGCCGGGCGACTGACGCGGAGCTTGCCATGCCCACTTCCGTAGTAGCCGACGCAGAACGCCACTTCGACGCCACTGTCGAGACCCTCGTTCGATATCTGACCTACCCGAGCATCTCTTGCCAGCCCGAGAACTTTGCTGACGTGCGCAAGCTGTCCGAGGTGATCCGGGCCGACATCGCGGCGCTGGGTCTGGATAACGCGCGGCTGCTCGAGTTAGACGACGCGCTGCCCGTCGTTGCGGCCGAATGGCTGCATGCTGGCCCGGACGCGCCGACAGTCCTGATCTACGGCCACCTCGATATTCAGCCCGTGGAGTTGGAGAATTGGCACACCGACCCGCACGTCGCTGTGCGTCAGGGCGAGCGGCTCTTTGCCCGTGGCTCCGCGGACGACATGGGGGGATGGCTCTCCCATCTCGCGGCGGTGGCGTCGTGGTTTCGCGTGCATGGCCGCTTGCCGTGCAATATTCGTGTGCTCATCGAGGGTGAAGAGGAGATCGGCTCACCGAATCTCGAACGCTTCATGGACGCGTACCCGGACGCTTTTCAGGCCGATGTCATGGTGCTAACGGACTGTGAGAATCCGTCCACTGACATCCCGGGTTTAACCGTCAGCCTGCGCGGTCTGATCGAGGTAGAGCTGCACTGCGACGCGCTCAGCGCCGACGTGCACTCCGGGCTGTGGGGCGGCATGGTGCCCGACCCAACGATTGGCCTCTGCCAGCTCATCGCGCGCTTGGTCGACTCGGACGGACGGTTGCTGGCCGGCCGGCGGCCCGTCACCGAACAGATGCGCGCTGCTTCGGCGGACGTGCCGCTCGACAACGCGGTCATTACGGCCGGCGCCCACCTCATCGACGGCGTCACGCCGCTGCCCGAGCACGGTGTGCCCGCTGCGGTGTGGATGTGGCGTCAGCCGTGCATCACGGTCTTGTCGACGACGTTGCCTGCGCCCGGTCGAGAGAAGAACGCCATCCGTAAGTCCGCGTCCGCGAAGCTCTCCGTCCGACTCGCGCCGGACCAGAGCGCCGAAGAGATGTTCGCGGCGCTGCAGCAGGTCGTCGAAGGACAGCCAGCGCCGGGCGGCGTGCGCGCGCGGCTGGAGATGGTGCAGCAGTTCGGCAGCGGGTGGCTGTACGAGCCCAAGGGACCTGCCTTTGCGGCCGCAGATCGGGCCTACGAGAAGAGTTGGGGACACCCGCTGGTCCACGTCGGCGTCGGTGGCTCGATCCCGTTTGTCGCGCTATTTGGCCGTCGCTTCGGCGATCTGCCGTTGATCCTGAACGGGGTGCTCGATCCGCTGTCGACCGCCCATGGCCCCGACGAGTCGATGCACCTGGGCATCTTCGCCAAAGCGATCGCGGCGAATGTCTACCTGCTCGACGAGCTCGCCAAGGTCGGAAAAGCGGCGCTGCGCGGCGAGGGTTGAGACGCAGCGACCGCGTCTTCGTCAGCCACCCGCTTGCAGGGCGCGCCGCAGCCGCGTGAGCGCAGACCAAGCCACCAGGATCTTGAAGCGGCGCCTATCCAGTCCACGGAACTCGTGACGCCAACTCATCGTGCCGCCAGCGTGGCTGAGCGCGATGCAGATCGTCCCCACGGGCTTGTCTACGCTGCCTCCGCCCGGTCCGGCGACCCCCGTCGTCGCGACACCGTAGTCGGCCCCGGTGCGCGCGCGGACGCCGTCTGCCATGGCCTGGGCCACGGCTTCACTGACGGCACCGTGCTGCGCGATAAGCGCCGCGTCGACCCCAAGCACCGCGGTTTTTGCGGCGTTGCTGTAGCAGACGAGGCTGGCGAGCATGTGGTCGCTCATGCCGGGCGCATCCGTCAGCAGGTCCCCGATGAGGCCGCCCGTACAGCTCTCGGCGACGGCGACGGTGGCCCCCGCGAGCGCCAGGTGGCGGCGCAGCACCTCGCCGATGCGCTCGGTCGGATCTTCACTGAAGACGCGCCAGCCCAGCGCTTCACGAACGGCTTGCAGCCATGGCGTCCAGACCGCCACCGGACCGCTCGAATGCAGCCGGATCTCGGGGAACCTGGGCAGCGACCGAATCTGGACCTGATCGTAGCCGGGCAGCGCGGCGATTCGCTCCTGTAGGGCGCTCTCAGTGAT
>CALENB010000567.1 GCA_937910235.1 uncultured Myxococcales bacterium
GTGTTTGTGGTCGGCGGCGCGCACCAGCTCGCCAGCCTCGCGCCTGTGGTGCAACAGCTCACCGAGCGCGGCAGGGTCGTGTCCATGGTCACGACGCTCCAAGGCGGCGGCCACGGCGTTCGCGGTCGCGTCACCGAGTTCGAGGGGATCCCAATGCTGTCGTGGGGCCCAATGCCCAAAGATGAGGTCGGCGCCACGGCCAAGCGGGTGATGGATGTCGTCGTCGCGGGCCTGTCGCTGCTGGCCTTTGCCCCCGTCATGGCGGCCGTCGCGCTCGCCCTCAAGCTCCTCGATCCAGGCCCGGTGCTCTTCGCGCAGCAGCGCCTCGGCGCAGGTGGCGGCACCTTTCTGCTCTACAAGTTCCGGTCCATGCGGGTCGACGCCGAAGCCGCCCTGCGCGCCGATCCGGTGCTCTACCAGCGCTATGTGGACCACGATTTCAAGCTGCCGGAGTCCGATGACCCGCGCATCTCGCCGCTCGGCCAGTTTCTGCGCAAGTCGAGCCTGGACGAGCTTCCCCAGCTGATGAACGTCCTGCGTGGCGAGATGTCGATGGTGGGTCCACGACCGATCGTGCCGGCGGAGATCACGCACTATCGTCCGTACGCCGACCTGTTTCTCTCCGTGCGGCCCGGAATTACGGGCTTGTGGCAGGTGAGCGGCAGATCCGATGTACGCTACCCGGAGCGGGCCTTCATGGATCTCGACTACATCGGCAACAACACCGTCCTCCAGGACATCGCGATCTTGCTGAAGACCGTGCCAGCCGTCCTCGCACGTAAAGGGGCCCACTGATGCTGAGCGACGCCGCCACCGAGACCACAGCGAACACGATGACCGCCGCGGCAACGACGCCCGCACGCGACGACCTGCGGGGTGTGCCGATGGGGCCCCTGGCCATGCAGCGCGTGGACTTACCCGGCGGGCACCACCTCGCGTACCACCGCGATGGCGACACTGGCACGCCCGTGCTGCTGATCATGGGGTACTGCGTGCCGGGCCGCGCTTGGCGATTTCAGTGGCCTGCCCTGGCCGCGGCGCATCAGGTGGCGCTGTTCGATAACCGTGGCACGGGCGGCAGCGGCGCGCCGGCGGGGCGCTGGCAGATGGCCGATCTCGCCAACGACGCGATCGCGCTGATGGACCACCTCGGCTGGGAGCGCGCCCACGTCGTCGGCGTCTCCATGGGTGGCATGATCGCCCAGCATGTCGGCCTGCGAGCGCGGGACCGGGTGCGCAGCATCTCCCTGGTCGCGACACAAGCCGGCGGGATTCGAGCGATGCTGCCGGGCGCCGCTGGGCTGAAGCGGTTCGCCATGGCCAACCTCGGCACACGCTCCGAGCGCGGTCGCCACCTCGCCTCGCTGCTCTTTCCGGACGCGTTCATCGACGAAGTCGGCCGACCCTGGCTGCAGCGGGTCTTGATGGACGATTTTGGCGATCCCATCCCGGCGCGGAGCCGACGGCAGCAGCTGGCCGCCATCGCGGGCCACCGGACCGCTGAGCGACTCCACGAGCTCGCCGGGCTGCCCTGCCTGATCGTGCGTCCGGGCGCCGATCTGCTGATCCACCCGAGCCAGAGTGACCGACTCGCGCGCCTGCTGCCGCACGCCGACGTGCTGCGGCTCGACAACGCCGGACATGGGGTTATCCGCCAGGAGGCCGCAGCGCTGAACGCCGCCCTGTTGCGGCACTTCGCCCAATCCGATGAGCTGCGGAGCCCGTAGGGTGCCCACGCGCGCCGGCCGACGCGCTGGGTCTACCCGGCAGGCCGTCGCCATCGTCGCCGCCGTCGGCGCGCTGGTGAGCGTCGCTGGCTGCGGCGGCGCGGCGCGCCACCTCACTCAGATCCACCTCGAGACCGTGACCCAACCAGGGCACGCTGCGGCGCCAGACGCGGCACGCATCCTGCTCGCGGGCGCGTCTCGTGTCGTGCTCGCAGCGACCGAGGACGGCGTCACCGTGCTCGCAGCGGAGGACAGCGGCCGGCTGCGGTGGCGTCGCGAGGTCGCGCGCGGCCACGCCAAGCCGGCCGCCGCGAGCGCGACGCAGCTCTGGTTGCCGCAAGACCTCGACGCGGCCGGTGGCCGGCAGGCGTTGCTCGGCGTCGATGTCGCGTCTGGCGGCGTCCGCTGGCGCGTGCCCCTGCCAGGCCGCGCCGCGGTGGTCTTGGCGCTCGCGCCCTACGTGGCCGTGCAGTCCGAGGCGCAGGTGCTGCTCATTCATGCGACCACCGGCACGGTCGACGCGCGCTGGCGGCTCCCCGGCGCACGCTTGATCGGCGCTGGCGGCGGCTCGTGGCTGTGGCTGCACAGGGCCGTACCGGGCGCGGGCACCCTGTTTGGTCTCGACATCACGCGCGTGCGCTGCGCAAAACCGGGCTGCGAGCCGACGCCGCAGTGGCAGCGCGCCTTCGCGAACGTGCCACAGCAGACGCGCTCAACGCTCTGCGGCGTGCCGCTGCCGCGACTGCGCAGCTGCGTCGACGGACGCACGGGCAAACGCCTCTGGCTCGACTATGCAGCCCTGCTGCCAGTGATGGAGGCTGGCCCAGCCGGGCTTATCGCCAACGGACACGACGGCTGGGGTGATCCGTTCATCGCCGCGGTGAAGCCGGGCGACTTGAGCCTGCGCTGGCAGCGGCGGTTCGGCGACACGGCGTCGCGTGTCAGCCAGAACCCGGACGCGATCACCGCGTGGACAGCCGCAGGCCTGAGCGTCGCGCGTGCAGTCGACGGCCGCGCGCTGACGCAGTTCCCCATCCCGCCCAAGCTGGTGCGCGACGCCGCCGCGACCACCACGGCCCTCACGTGGCTGATCGGTCGTGGCCACAGCCTGTCCATTGGCCATGACCGGATCGGCTTGGGTCCGGTGCAGGCGCCACGCCAACCGACGGCGACCCCGCCTTGGCTGCGTCCTGGCGTGGTCCTGCACTACGTCGAGGTGCGGTTCGAGCGCCGCGATCCGCGGACGGGCGGTCTCATCGGCGCGCAGCCGCCGCGCCAGGTTCAGGTGCGCATCGTCAAGCTGGCCAAAGACATCACCCTGCAGATCAGCGCCGACGGGCAGCAGACCCGGGTGCTCACGGTGCCGCGTGAGGCGCCATCAGAGCTCGTCGCGCTGTTGCCGACACACGCGACCGCGGCGCGGTCGGCCACCAGGGCGGCGACACGGACGAGGACCCAGGGCTCGCCGATCCACCTCGGCCTCCGCGCTCTGAACAGCGCACAACGCGGCGGCCACATCTCGTTGCAAGCCAGCGACCCTGGCGCCGTATTTGCGGGGTTTTCGCTGCATCGCGTCGGGTACGTTGGGCGTGGCAAGAATCACCCGACGCCGCGGGACCTGCGCGCCATCCGTTTGCGCAGCGTCGCGGGAAGCAGCGCGGGCGCCCACCACTACCTCATCGCGCCGTGGGGGAAGCTGCCGCTTGTGCTGCGGATTGACGGCCCGAGACGGCTCCTACTTCTCACGGCGGTGGTCTCCAACACGCCCTAACATAGAGACGCGCTGGCCGTTGAATGGGCCGATTTCGCGACGCGTTTGCCCGACGGCGCGGCGGCGAGTAGCTTAGGCCACGCAGGTTGAAACAGAAGGAGTTGACTCATGATCTCACTCAGCTTTAGTCACAAATCCCGAGCAGGTCTCGGCGCTCGTCCCCGCACCGTAGCGCGCGCGCTCGTCGTCGCGACGCTCGCCCTCGTCGCCACTGGCTGTGTCTCCAAGGTCACCGGTAACGAAGGGAATCTGACGTTTCAGTACCCGGCAGACGACAGCCTGCTCGACTTCAACAAGCCCATCGCGATCGGCGCCAAGCTCGACATCATGGTGCGCGAGGTGGGCGGCAACAACCCGACCGTGGAGCTCTCGGGCGCTACAAGCGACGACCCGAAGGTGCTCGCCGTCCGAAGCTTCCAGGGCCACACCTTCGTGCTGGAGGGGATCGGCGACGGGTCGGCGATGATCGAGGTCACGGCCAAGACGTCCGACGGCTCCATCGTCAAAGACTCGGTCAACATGCTCTCGCGCGCCGCTGAAGTGCTGAAAATGCGGCACTATTGCACCAGTGAGAGCCTGGGCCACTACCTCGTCGACCAAGACATCTGGATTCCATACGACCTCGAGCGCAAGAACGGCCAGTCCGTGATCGGGTACGGGTACCATCCGATCACGATCGCGCCGGCGGCGGCGTTGGCCATCAACCAAACGGATAAGGACCAAGTTCATTTCCGCTTCCACACCGCCGCCACGCCACAGAACGCGTCGCTCACGTCGACCATCGACTCCGCCAAGCTGAGCGTGCAGCTCCATACCCAGGGCGAGATCGACGGCGCGATCATGGATGGTGGCGACGCCGCGAACAAAGCCCAGGTCGCGCTGACCCACTTCGTGCTGATCCGCCCCACGTTCGGCGGCGCGCCGATCTGCCAGGCCAACGCCGACTTCACCGCCGAGACGACGACGGCCGACGTCTGCACGGTCACAGCGCTGACGGCGAAACGGACCGGCAAGGACATCGAGACGGGGTACGGCTGGATTCAGATCACCGGCAAGAAGGTCGGCAAGTGCAACTTCAACGTCAGCTTCACGAAGGCCAACGACGGCAAGGGGCTCGTCGCGCCGTTTGAAGTGAACGTCATCAAGTAGGCGGCGCCGCGTGGCGGTCGTTCGCTGCGTGGCCGTTGTGCGCTGCGCGCTTAGAAGCCGTTTTTCTCGGCGACTTCACCGTACTTTCGGCCCAGCTCCGTCAACGTCCGCGGCTTGGACTGCTTCGTCGTATCGACCGCATAGAGCCCAAACCGTAGCGCCATGCCGTGGTTCCACTCGTAGTTGTCGAGCAGGCTCCACATGAAGTAGCCGAGCACCGTCACCCCCGGCTCCGCCATCGCCTTGTGCAGCTCCGTCAGGTGCGGCTTCAGAAACCCCTCAAACGCGGTCGCTTTGTCCTTGAAGGTGCCGTTCTCCGTGATGATCACCGGCAGCTTGTAGGTCTTCGCCGCCCAACTCACCATCTCGCGGATCCCAGCGGGGTAGTCCTGCCACACGCCGGCGGCGAGATCTGGCGTCGCGTCGAGGAAGGGGTACTTCTCAGCCGCACCGGGAAACGGCTTCGGCTGCGCGATGATCCGCGTGTAGTAGTTGACGCCGATGTAGTCCATCCGCCCCTTCATGTCGTCGCGCACCTCTTCGTAGATGCCGTCCAGGTTACGATCGAGGCGACCGTTGATCGTCGCCTCCAGAAAGACCTGATTGTAGACGTGATGCAGGTGCGCCGCCGCTGTGACCGCCGCTGGATCGGTCGGATCGTTGGGCTGCACCACCGTCAGATTCGGCACCAAGCCCACCATCGCGGGGCTGTTGCCGCCATCGGCCACCACCGTGTCATACGTGTGCACCGCGTCGTACATGCGCGCGTGCGCTTCCATCATGGTGAAGGCGACCTGGATGCCGTGGTCGACGTTGAAGTACACCGCCGGCGGGTTGGTGCGATCCTTGCTGGGCAAGATGTACCCAGAGAGCACGATCGCGAAGGGCTCGTTGAGGGTCGCCCAGAGGTCAACTTGATCGCCGAAGTTCTTCGCGCACCAGCCCGAATACAGCGCGATGGTGCGAATAATCCGGTCTTTGTCGATCCATCCTCGGTTCTTGCACGTGTCGACGCCCTGGATGTTGCAGGCCTTGCCGTCATGCACCCACAGCGGCAGCGTGTAGTGGTTGAGCGTCACCAGCAGCGTCAGGCCGTGTTTTCGAGCGCTGGCAAACATCGCGCGGTAGTGGTCGCGGGCCTTCGTGTTGGCGTAGGCGTCGAGCTCTTCGACGGTGGTGGCTTTCTCGGCGGCGCCGTCTGGAAAGAGCCGGCTCCACTCTAGGCTCAGGCGCACCGCGTTGTTGTGCAGCTCCGTCTTTGCGCGCGCAAAATCAGCGTCGTAGGTCTCCCACATGCCCGGGCCGATGCTGACCGGTTCACCCTTGAGGTAGTTCGAGGCGTCCGCGACGAGGTCGGGATCGGTCACAAACTGGTACCAGTCGCTGTGGGTGTCGTCGCAATCGGCGGCGGCGAGCGTCGGGCAGCCCATGTCGACCTGGAACCCTGCGGTGGCGGTACCCCAGAGGAATCCCTTGGGAAACGCGTGGTCGAGCGCCACCGGCGGCTCGGGGGTGGTCTCCGTGCCGCAGCTGAGCGACAGCGCGGCGAGCGCGGCGAGCATGACCGCCCACCAGCCGCTTGAGGCGGGCAGGAGCGCGGGTAGAGGGGCACGTAGAGGGCGGCGCATGGGGCTCCTTGGGTCGGTTGTGGAGCGGGTCTGGTCGTTGTCGTCTGCGCTATTTCGCGAAGAACTCGGCCCACTCGGGTGCTTTGAAGCCAACGAGCACCCCCGTGTCCGCGATGAGCAGCGGTCGCTTGATGAGCTTGCCATCGGCCGCGAGCGCCGCCAGCTGGGCGTCATCGCTGAGCGTGGCCAAGCGGTCTTTGAAGCCGCCGTTGCGATACGACTGCCCTGCGGTGTTGAAGAAGCGCTTGAGCGGCAGTCCGCTCGACACCCACGCTGATCGGAGGGTCGCGACGCTGGGCGGCGCGTCGACGATGGCCACAACCCTCGCGTCGATCCCCTCGGCGGCGAGCCACTTCAGCGCCTTGCGGCAGGTGCTGCAGCCGTCGTACTGGTACACCGTCACTGCCGTCACTGCCGTCATCCTGGTCTCCTGGTCGCTGCGGTTGGCGCTCACCAGCCGCCGTCCTGTTCCATGTCATCGAGCGCGTCGAGCACACGGTTGCGGTCCTGTTGGGACAAGCTGGCATCGCCGATACCGCCCGCGCCGCCGACGTCGCCCGTGCCGCCCGCCTCGCCCGCGCCGCCCGATTTGGCCGTCGCGTCGCGGTTCCCGGCCGCCGCGTCATCACTGAGCGCCTGCCGCGCACGCGAGCGTCGGACCGTGCGGCCCAGCAGCAGCCCGAGCCCCGCGATCGCGCCGAGAATCAGCAGCGCCGGCACCATCCAGCCGCGACGTCTCTGGCGCTTGGGCAGCAGCCATTCGCGATCGATCTGCTCGCGCGCGCTGTGTGTGGCGTTGTGTTCGCTGAGGTAGTACGAGATCAACGCGTCGGTGCTGAAGCCCATCGCCAACCAGATGCGCGCTCGGCGTTTGTAAACCACGGCTGGCGCGCACGAGAGTTGGCAGTTCGAGAAGTAGACGGTCGCCTTGCAGCCCTCGCAGGTGCAGCGCACGTTCTGCAAGAACCACGCGTACTGCTTGACGTCGTAGCGCAACATGCGCTCGTAGTCGGGAGATTGGGTCAGAAAGTGCTGCTCGACGGCGAGCGCCAACAGCACCTTGTCGTCGCGCTTCGCGGCCGGAACCTGCGACAGGGCGCTGGCGAGGTCACGCCGCACATCCGTCGCGTAGGGGCAACCGCAGTCGCGCGGCGCGATGCTCTTGCTCTTGTCGATCCGCAGCTCGGAGCCGTCGAAACATGCGCAGGCCAGGGCGGGATAGACGGCCGCCGCAGCGCGCTCGGCGGAGGTCATCGCGACGGGCGCGGCGGCGAACGCGGACGCGGCACCGCAGTGAAGGCCGATGACCAGCACACCGATCGCGCGCCACCGGCGGCGGTCGAGGCTGGCCGCGCTGGCTACCCGCTGCGCACGTGAAGCGCTGCCTGACGTGAGTTTTTGCATGAACCCCTGCGGTGATAAGACCGATCCGCCCTGGGGGCTGGAGCGGCCGGAGGGTTCCATGAGCCCAGGGCAGATGACAACGTTTTACGGCTAGGGCGGGCAAAACGTTGTCATCTGCCGCCGTGACCGCGCTAGTATGAACCTCCACTGCGACGACCGCTTACGTGCGCGCGCCGAGGCTGCACTATCATCCGCGACGCCGAAGCGGCCGCGAACTCGGAGTCAACGTGAGCGACGACAGCTGCCGACACGATCCACCCTGCGTGGACGCCACCGGGCACATCCACTTTGACGAACGCAGCGCGCGGAAATTTGCCCACGACCTGCGCGGCCACGCCGCTGTCATGATGATGAACGCAGAGGTCGTGCTGCACGACGCCGACTTGGTACAAGACGATCGGCTCGCGCTCGTGGCGATCGGAGACAGCGCACGAGCGCTGGTCGCCCTGGTCCAGGATCAACTGACCGGGCGTTTCGGCCGACCGTGTGGGCGCGATAGGGAGGGCGAAGACTCGGTGCGTACAGCCGCTTCGGCGGCCAGTGAGCGCGACCAACGCCACGCGACTAGCGAGCACGCGCCCCTCAGCGCTCCAAAAGATCCTTGAGCGTCGCGAGCTCAGGTTCGGCGGTGCGCTGCGTTGTTCGCCGCACGATCGGCCATCTCAGCGAATCAGGCGAAAAATCGGGCTACCAGCTGCCGTCTGGGCATGGACCCGGAGGCACCCGCACGGCAGAACGCGGCAGAACGCCGGCCGTCAACGCCGTCCGCAGGGCGTCGCCGCGCGCATAGGCCTCCAGCGCGTCATCACACAGCGCAGGCAGCGGCCGCGCAGTCGCGGCGACGTGCTCGGTCACGTCGCCATACCAGTCCACGCTGAGCCACCCGACGCCTTCAGCCACACAGACCTGGGCGAGCGCCGCCGCGGTTAGCGGCACCTCGTCGAGGGCGCCCGCCGGGCTCACCAGCCACGCCATGTCGCCGGCATAGCGTGCGAGCTGCTGCAACGCTGGCGCGTCGACGCGGGCTTGCGCCGCGAGGTGGTGCCGCTCCGCGTCAGTTAGTCGGTCCACATCAACCGGGGTCGCCGCGCTCGACACGACGCCACCGATAGCGTCGTCGGAGAACCAGCCGCGTCGGCGGGGCACCAGCGCGTGCAGCTCGTGCGCCGTCTTGGCCTCCAGCACCGCCACGCGCACGCGCGATGCCTCCTGCCAGATCGCCAGACCATCTGCGCGACCCGCGCCGCCGTGGAGCCGGCACTCACGCGCTAGCAGGCCGCCAAACCGGGCTAGAAGGTGCGCGCCTGCGCATTGGATGAGGTGGGATTCCCGCATGCGGCTCCTCCGTGGGCATCGTGGGGTCCGCACGCGTCGCTACATCGCCGCCGGAGCGTGGCGCGGCGTGGTGTGCGTTCGAGCGAGCGCCGCTCGCCGCGGGCGTGCAGTTGGCGTGCGAGCGCGAGACCGATGCCACGGTTCGCGCCGACGATAAGATGCGTGGCCAGGGGGACTCCTGGGAGCTGCGCGGCGAACGCTCGGCGGCGGTCAGCGCTTGAGGGTTGGATTCTCCGGTGCGGACGACACGGCCCGCCGACGACACGACCCGCCGATGACACGACCCGCCGACGACAGGACGAGGCCGCGAACTAGGCGGCCGCGCGGCGGTCTGGCACGCTGCGTATCCCGACCCACCATGCTGGCCCGCATGCTCAACTAATTCGTCGCATGACACCACCGGACGCCGTCACCTTCGATGGCAAGCGAACCAAGGCAGTGGCACATCGGACCGTCATCACCACACGCAGCTGACGTCGCCGCCTTCAACCGCGACGGGTTTGTCGTCCTGCGTGGCGTTTTTTCGACCGCGGAGGTGCGCGGGCTACGCAGCGCGCTGGCCGATTGTGTGAAGACCGCGATGGCGCACGGTGGCTCGTATCCAGCTGGCAGCGGCGGCGGTCCTGTGTGGCAGGTGGTCTCGCCGCACGTCCACGTCGCCAGCGTGATGACGGCGCTGCGCACACCTCGCCTCGCTGCCGCGGCCGCGGCCTGCCTAGGCGCGACGGGCCTCCAGCTGCTCCAAGACGTGCTGCTGCTGAAGCCGGCACACGTCGGTGGGCGCATCGACTGGCACCAGGACCACACCTACACCGGCTATTTCTCGCCGCCAAATCTGCTGTCGATTCGCATCGCGTTGGGCACGGAAAACCCGAAAAACGGCGGTTTGCGGGTCTTGCAGGGCAGCCATCGGTGGCCCACAACAACCGAGGACAGCTTCGGCTCAACCGAGCTCGCCCCGGACGCGCTGGCGGCGGTGCGCGACGCGATGGGCGCGTCACGGGTGGCCGGCGCCGAGCGGTCCGTGAACCTGGCGGCGGGTGACGTGTCCCTCCACCACTGCCGTACCCTGCATTGTAGCGAACACAACCAAAGCGACCGCGACCGACTGACCGTGGTCGCCCATGCCTTTGACGCGACCGCCACGCTCGTCACGGACGCCCTGCCCGCCACGCTGACCCATCGATTCGTCACCG
>CALENB010000568.1 GCA_937910235.1 uncultured Myxococcales bacterium
CCAGCCCAAAGTCGGCGTCCACTTCGCCACGCCTGATGAGCGGCCACAACGCCACGCTCGCGGTGAGCTTGTCGAGGCGCACGATCGTCGGGGCGGTCTTCGTCGGCTTGCCGTCTTTGCCCTTGGGCTGCGGCAGCGTCAGCTTGACCCCCTCGAACGTCACCCCGCCGAGTCCCGTGAGCGCCATCCGCTCGATGGCCACCGGGTAGCCAGCCTTGCGCGCCTGACTCTCCACGAAACCCTTGAGCTGGCGGTTTGGGAAGGTCAGCACCAAGGCGACCAGCAGGGCGATCAGGAAGAACAGGCCATATCCCGTATACGCGGCGATCGCGCGCAGGCGGCCGGTGGGCTCGGCGACGGTCTCGACGGAGGTGATAGTTGCGGCGTCGCTCACGGTAGCTCCTGCACGTTCGTCGATCGCCTCGGATCGTGTGCGCCCGGCTGGTGCGGGTGATGAAGGAACGAGGGGTTACTCGTCGTCGCCGCCGCCGTAGCGGAACTGGCCGACCTGCAGTTTGGCCCGGAAATGCTCGTGATTGGGCGACTCTCGGCTGATGTCCAGGGACACACCGAACAGCGCGTCCTTGTGTGTCTCGACCTTCTCCAGGAACTGAAACAGCGCGCCGTCAGGCACGCGGTCGAACACGACCTCGATCGTCGAGAGGAAGACCTGCCGCTCAGCTTTTGCGCCCTTCGCCTTCTTCTTCGAGCTCTTCTTGCGCCGCGCCTTCTTGCCGCGCTTCTGCGTGAGGTCGGCGAGGATCTCCGTGGCGTTTGAGAACTTCACGAAGTCACTGAGGCGGGCCTCCGACGTGCCGTCATTGCCGTACTTTCGCTCGAACTTCACGTCCTTGGCGATCGACAGCAGCGTCGACTGCAGCGAGCTGCCGGCGGCCTGGGTCAGCGCCTCCTCGATGGCCTTCTCTTCGCGGCGATTTTTCAGGTAGCTCGGCGCCGCGTCGAGGATGCTGCTCAGCGCCTCACCGTTGGCCGCGACCTGCTCCTCCATCGCGGCCACCTTACGCGACACGAGCAGCCCCGCGACGACGACCAGCGCCACGAGCATGAGCGAGCCGCCGCCGACGACGAGCTTGCGCTCCCGGTCACTCATTTGCGCGAAGGCGCCGCTGATGCGTCCCTCTTTCATAGGGTGTTCTCCTTCTTGTCCGCGGCGCCCTTGTCCGACTTGTCGCCGCGTTGACCGGCCGCCTTCTTCGTCTTGGAGCCGCGCGTGTCGGCTGCGTTCGCCTTGTCGGCCTGGTCGCCCTCGCCGTCGCCTTCGCCCTGGTCATCACCCTTGCCGGCTCCGGCGCCCTGCTTGCCATCCGCGGCATCTTTGGTCTTCTTCGCCGCCTCCGCTTTCTTGTCGAGGTCCGCCTTGGCCGGGCAGCGCACCTCAAAACCGACGTTGAAGCGGAACCAGCCCTTGTGGCGCTGGAACGTGATGCGGTCGGACGACGACTTGATCTTGTGGAAGCAGGGATGCTTCTTGACGCCTTCCTGCAGGGCTAGCAGCGCGTCCTGCGTATCGCAGTCGCCCCGCATGGAGGCCTTGTTGCGGCTGATCGAGAGGCTCAGCAGCTCGACCTTGTGGCCCAGAAACACGGCCTGTTTGCCGTCACCTTCGCCACCTTCGCCACCTTCGCCACCGTCGGCGCTGTCGCCATCGCCTCGCCCACCGGTCGGGCCGCGTTTGTCGGGCCGCCGATCCGCGCCGCTCGCGCCGCCCGTCGCCTCACCAAGACGACTCGGCCGCCTGATTCGGTCTGGTCGCCCGCCGCTGCCTGGGCGTCGCTCCGGCATACGCGCGCGCACCGGCACGCCACCAAGGCCCGGCATGCCGTACAAGCGCGGCGCCACCTGGGCCACTTGCGTGCCATGGGCCATGTGCAGGGTCCCAGGCGGTCGCTCGGATGCGGGTCCGCCCGGCTTGAAGTCCGGCGGCTCCGTCACCTTGCTCAAGATCTTGGCGATGTCCTGAAACGTCCGCACGGCCGTCACATCGGGGTAATAGCTGGCCAGATCCACGCGCAGGGGGCGCTCCAGCTCGGCCTTGAGCTTCGGAAACGTCGACATCTTCTTGCCAGTCAGGTCGCTGCTGAGCTGGCGCAGCTGCGACACCTGCCGCTGCTTCTCGAGCACCAGCGCGCGGTAGTCGATCGTGGTGCGCACCCCGACGAGGCACAACGCCACCACGACGAACGCGGCGATCGTCGGCAGCCGCTCGCGGATGAACTGGTAGTCTCCCTCGAACGCATACTCGCCCTGCCGGAAGTCCATCTGCTGCTTGGTGCGCGCGTCGGTCCCTTGCAGCGCCAAGGCCACGGCCGCGGCGCCATAGTCGCCGATGTCGTCCGCGCCGAGCTGGTTGATGGCGAGACCGCTCAGGTCCAGCGCGCTCACCGGCAACCCCAACGCGGTCTCGACGTACTCGATGAGCCCACGCATGCGGGCCATACCGCCAGTCAGCACTATCCGCGTCGGTCGGCCTCGGCCACCGCGCGCCGCAAAAGCGAGGGTTTGCCGCACCTCACGGAGCCATGGCAAAATCGCGGCGCGCGTCGCGTCGTTGAGCGTTGCTTCGTCCGGCGTCCGCGGTTCGACACCGCTCGGCAGCAGGACGCTGTGGCTGACCAACAGATCGCCGCCGACCCCATCGACGTCAAAGCTGTCGACAAAGCGCTCCCGCACGTCATCGCTACCAACCGACAAGCTGCGGATGAACAACGCCTTGCCCGCCTCTGCCAGCACAGCCTCCGTGCCGTTGGCGCCGATGTCGAGCAGCAAGGTGCGACCTGCGGTGTACAGCGGCAGCTGCGCCAGCATGGACGCGCACGCCAGCGGCACCAGCGTCAGCGCCCGTGGCTCGGCACCAGCGCGTTTCATCACCTCGAGGCTGCTCGCCACGTCAGTCTTGGGCGCCGCGACGGTCAGCACCTCAAAATCACCGCCGCGCGCTTCGCCCGCCACGACGAAGTCGACAACCACGTCGTCGAGATCGATGGGGATGTGCGATTCGAGCTCGAAGCTCACCGCCTCGCGCAAGCTCTTCTCGTCGTCGAAGGGGAACGTCAACACGCGGTGCATGCACGCAGCGGCCGGCAATCCGGCCTCAAAGGTGTCGTCGCCCTTGCGAACCCGGGCCAGCAGCCGCTCCAGCGCGGCTTGGCGGGACTGGTCGTCGTAGGGCGCGTGCACGGCTTCTTGCTGAAAATCGACCAGCGCCGAGCTGCGCAGCGCGCGCTCCACGACCGCGCACTTCACCGTGCGCGTGCCAAAATCGATACCGAGGATACGGTGAGCCATAGTGGGTTAGTCCTCGCGCCAGTAGACGTACTGGCGTGTGGTGGTGTCGAGCAGGGCCGTGATCGTTTTGGTGACCGGCCCCGCCGTGCCGTACGCGATAATGCGCACGATCTGACCCTTGGTGTTGACGTCGGCGAGCATCCGGCTGCGGTTCATGCGCGCCAGATTGGTGTACTCGGCCGGCAGCACCGAGCCGAGCTTGTCGAAGAACTGCGTGAACTTGAGGGCGGAGGAGAAGGGCGGGCTGAAGATGAGCTTCTTCAGCGTGCGGCAGATCTCAAAGTATTGCGCCGCGGCGTCGACCCACAGCAGCCCCTGATTGAGTGAGTTGGCTTGGCATAACACCACCTCGTTGGCCGGATTCGCGAGGTTTTTGCACATCAGCGCCTTCACCACGTCGAGCGGCGCCGTGTTGATGTTGATTTTGTTCGTGTTGTAGACGGTGACCTGGCCGCGGATCTTGCACCACAGGCTGTCGGTCATGCCCTCCACCAGCCGCAGCTCCGCCGTCGTGTCGTAGCTCGCGTCTTTTGACTTGTAGCCCTGCCGCGCGTACGCCACGCCCTCAGCGCCAGTGCCCTTCTGCAGCTTGCGTGTGGCGGGATCGATGTCGGTGCGCACGTTGTCTTCGTCGGCCCAGTCGATGATGTTAAGCGCCAGCTGCGCCATCTCCTTGTCGAGCTCGCCGGGCCGCATGGCGCCCTCGTGCCGCTCCAGCAACTTGTAGAGCGTGTCGAACACCCCCTGCTTTTCCTGCGTATTTCCGACCCGATTGACGTTGACGCGGCCGTCTTCATCCGACGATTTGCAGCCACAAGAGCCGTTGCTGAGGCCCGCCGCCTTGCTGTCTTCGAGGTTGACGAGCTCGATGCCCATCAGCGTCATTCGGCCTTTGCAGAACGCGTTCACAAACTCGCAGGCATAGGCCGCCGTGGTGATGTTGGGCTTGCGCCCGCCCAGCATCGACGCGTACTTGCTGATGATGCTGTCGACGATGTCCGTCGAGCCGATGACCAGCGCCGCTAGCTCGACCGCGGCGCGGGCGTGCAGATAAGCCTCGATCTCGCTCTCGACGTAGCTGCTGGTGCGCACCGCGACGCGCGATTGGTACGTAAACTCAAGGCTAAAGACGGTCAGGATGGCGATCGCCGTCATCGCCAGCAGCATCGCCACGCCCCGCTGCCGATCGCTCGGGCCGGGGCTGGTGCGGCCCACGGCGCGGCGGCCGGCGTCGAGCGCGTCGCGCAGGGCGGGCGGTGCGGTGAGGCGTGTGGCTAGGCGGCGGCTCATGGGTTGGCCCCGTTGCCTAGCAGCTGTTGCTGTTTCGCCTGTTCCGCCGCAAACGAGTTCGGCGTGATCCCCGACATCGGCGAGAGCGGGTTGAGCGTGTTCTGGTAGTCCTTGGCCGTGTACGGCTTGCGGAAGTTCAGCGGCCGCATGATGCGCACGCGCGTCTGGGTCTCAAACGTCAGGTCCAGCTCGTCGCTGCCAGTCGCCAGCACCATCACGATGCGCACCCGACCCGGCAGCCACTCCTCATCCGGCCCGTGTTTGGCCTTGCGCGACGCCGCGTTGACCATGACGTTGGCCAGATCGGTGTTGCCCGTCATGCCCGACGCCTGCGCCGCGGCCTGCTCTTTTTGCCGCTGTTCCTGGGCCGCGCGGTCGATCTCGACCTTCCAATCCGAGCGCCACGACTCCTTGTCCATGTCCCAGTACTCAAAAGTCAGCTTGCGCACGCCCTCAGCCAACACCTGCCGGCGCCCCTCTTTTTCCGGCATATCGTCGATGATGACCTTCTCGCGCCGCACCAGCACAGGCAGCCCGCCGCCCGATTGGCGCTCGAGGTAGTACTCAATGACGCCCTGGTCACTCTCGATGCCGCCCCGCGCGATGCGGCGGTGGCCCATGTACGTGAACGTCAGCCGGTTGCCCTTGCCGATGAAGACGGTCTTGGTGCTGCGCTGCTCGCTCTGGTGTTTGCTCAGATACGCCATCGCGATCTCGCGCTGCATCCGGCCCAGCGCCACGCGGGCGGCGTGGTAGCGGTCCTGGATCTCGCGGTTCTCGGTGATGGCGCCCAGCACCGACGAGATCGACGTGCCGAGGATCGCGCCCATCATCGCCAGCAGCGCGGCGGCGACCATGACCTCAACCAGCGTAAAACCGCGCTCTCCGCGGCCCGGGCGTCGCATCAGGGCTTCCTCGGCGGCGGCGGCGCGTTCGCGGCATTCTGCGCCGCGATCGCCTCGGCCATGGCCATCTGGTCCTTCAGCGTCTGCACCAACCGCGCCTCCTCCTCGCTCACCGCGGTGGTGAAGGACTCGATCTCCAGCGTGCGATCCTCGCCCTCGGCGTCCGTCCAGCTCAGCCGAATCTTGATCTTGCGGGTCCGATCCGACGCCCGCTTCAGGATCCGCGGCAGCAGCTCGCCGATCATCAGGCCCATGCTCATCTGCAGGATGGCGATGTTGATGTCGCACAAACTCAGCAGGTTCATGCCCTGCTCGCCGCTCATGAGGATCGTCTGCACGAGCGTCATCATGTTGCCGCCCTTCGCCAAACTCGACAGATCCAGCCCCGCCTTCTTCGCCCCACTCGCGTTGTCGCCCAGCTCCTTGAGCGCCTCCTCGCCCTCCGGCGCGCGCTTGGCGCTCTTGGACGCGTTGAGCTTGTCGAGCGCGCCGGAGTTCTGCAGCTCTTCCTGGGCCTGACCGAGCAGATCCTGGGAGTTCTGGGTCATCTCGGCGATGGCAGCGGCATCAAGGTTCAGCCCGAGCAGGTCGTATTCGCAGTGAAATTGCTTGGCGTACGCCTTGGGCAAGTCACAGTCCTTGCCCTCGAGATCGTTCGTCGGAAAGCCGTCTTTGCGGTACTCCTCCTCGATGTTCAAGATCACGCCGCGCAGCAGCAGCGAGGCCGCCGTCGAGCGGTAGACGCGCTTGCTGTAGATGGCCGACGTGCTGGCCGATGCGGAGATGACGGCGAGCGCAAACGCGAGGATGGCCATAGCGATGAGGATCTCAAGCAGCGTAAAGCCGACCTGAGTCTTGCCCTTCGAGCTGGTCATCCGCTTCCACATCCCTTGCGCTACTCCCTTGGTTTTCCGGGCTTTCAGGCCCGCATCGCAGCTGTTGATCGACGTGACCGGCTACTTCTGCTTGTCGAAGAAATCGTCCGGCGCCATCCGGTCCAGATGCACCCGCGCCGAGCCCTGCAAGCTCAGCACCTCCACCGTCATCACGTCTTCGTCGTTGTCCTTGTCCTCGATGTAGACCAACGCCGCCTCCGCGGTGCCGTTCGGAAAGATCGTGATGTACGCCTGCCCACTGGTCGCGACCTCGCGGTCGTGGCTGGTCATGACGCCGCCGAACACCACACCTTTTTTCAGCTTTCGCTTCTTGAGCAGCTTCGTCTTGGCTTGGCTGAACGCGGCCGCCTTGGGCGCGTCGTCCTCTTCGTCGCTCGACCCACTGGCGCCTTTGCTGCCCGAACCCGTCTCGTCTCCGTCGCTGGGCATCAGGTACATCTTGCAGGGATCACGGGACTCCTGC
>CALENB010000569.1 GCA_937910235.1 uncultured Myxococcales bacterium
TCGCGTCGGGCTCGAAGCTCGTGGGCGGGATGAAGGGCTCACCGTAGCGCATGACCTTCGACCACCGCAGCGCCGCGACGGACGCCGCGAGCGGGTGGGCTGTGCCGTTGAAATGATCACCTACGCGCAGCGCGCAGCTGGCAGACCAGGCGTTCTTAACGCCGGTGAAGCTGCGGACGAGGCGCCCGTCGAGCCACAACGTGCCGGTCGTGTCTCCGTGATATTGCAGCGCGAAGTGTTGCCACACGGCCTTGCGCCAGACCAGCGGCGCGGTGTTTTCCTTCTGCGTCGCGCCGCCGAGCCGCGACGCGTCGACGCCTCCCGGGGCCACCGCGACCCGCCACGCCTGGGCGATCGGCATCGAGCCGCAGCCGGCGCCTGCGATCGACGATGGCTCGTCGACGGAGAGCACCGCCCCGTACGAGCCAAAGGGCAAGGCAGGCAGACGCACCCAGCCCTCCACCGTCCACGCGCTTGAACCGTACACGGCCGTGTTCTTGCCGACGCCCGGAGACGGCGGCGCGTGGCTGACGCTCGTACAATCTGGCGCGACAGTTTGTGTGCACAAAACGTCGCATTTCTTCGGGTAGGGGCCGTTGGCCGATCCGTTATCGCAGCTCTCCCACCGCGCCTGCTGCCCGTCCCCACAGCTAGCCGTGCTGGCGAGGTCACCGAAGCACTGATCGGCGACCGAGGTGCCCTGCAGCACCGTCGTTGGCACGTTCTGGCCACTGTCGTCGGCGCCCAAGCCCTTCGGGCCATCAAAGTGCCACAAGCCTCGCGTCATCGCGTCGGGCAACAGGCGGCGGCGCGGTGTGAAGTCATCGCCGTAGCGCGGACCGTGGCTCACACGCACCTCGTCGAGTCGCCCAGGCACGCGGTTGGCAATCAAGGGCTGCTCCTGTTTGAACACGCACCCTTGGCCGGTGCCCTTGGAGCCGCCGCCGATGAGCAGCACCTCCTTGCTCACCTGCCAGCCAGGGAGCTCAGCCGGCAGCTGGGCGCTCGCGCTCGCCTCAAGTTTGCCATTGACATAGAGCCGCAGCGCGCCGTCCTTCGCGAAGCCGATGACCGCCGCGACGTGGTACCAGGTGCCAGGTTTCACGACGGTCTTGCCAAAGAGCGGCGGCAGCGGAAAACGCACCAGGCCGAAGAACGTGCCGCTCGGCGTCTGGGAGTACATCAGCGAGAAGATGCCGCAGCTCGCCCCGATCATCTCGAAGGTGCCGTCGGTCTTGTCCGGACGGACCCACGCCTCAACCGTCATCGTGCAGTCGGCACAGACCGTGTCTCCGGCCCAGGATGGAAAGCCCTCGGTTTGCATCGCGCCCGTCGCGTTGACGTTGAAGCTCTCCTCCTTCTGGCAGCCTTCACAGCCATCGCACGCGACGTCCCCGGCGTCGTCACAGCCCTCGATCGCGGCGTCCAGCTTGCCGTCGCCACAGACCGCTGCGGTCACCGCGCGGCCTAGGCAGTCGTCTTTGCCAACGCTCGCGCCCTTCAGCGTGAGGTCAAAACCGTAGGTCCCGGCGTCAGTCGCCACCGCCGCGCCGGGTGCATCGAAGTGCCACAGCGCGACCGTGCCGCGATCCGTTCGTGCCGTGCGCCCGGGGATGAAGTCGCCGCCATGCAGCGGCACGCGCGCGACGTGGACCTCGTCCAACCGACCGATGAACGGACTGCCGCCCGCGTCCCACCACCGCTTGCCGATCGTCAGCCCCGCCGTCGGCGCCTCCAGTCGCGCCGTGTAGAGCGTCCCGCCGCCAGCCGCCTGACCGTTGACGAAGATCCGCACCGCTGCGCCGGCGATCACGATCGAGAGGTGGCTCCAGGTCTTTGCGGGCACGATCTTCGCCTTGCCACCCACCTTCGCTGGAAAATACTCGGTTCCAAACGGTGAGCTATGCATGAACAGCGGCTGTCCACCGCTCAGCAGCAGCGCGAATGACGTCGTCGACTGACCCTTGTGCGCCTTGGCCACCACCGTCTGCTCGCCCGCCAGCGTATCAGGCCGGATCCACGCCTCCACAGTCAGATCGCCGGTCAGATGCAAGGGGGCTGACAGCCCGCCCTTCGTCGGCGTCGCCGCGGCCACCTCCGCCCAGCCCTTGCCATCCAACACGAGGTTGCCGTGCGGCACACACGCCTCGCAGCCGTCGCACGCGGCGCCGTTGCCGTCGTCGCAGAGCTCGCCCTGCGCCACGAACCCGTCTCCACAAGACGGCGTCACGCAGGTGCCGACAACGCAGTACTTCCCGCCGCCGCAGCTCGTGCCGTCTTTGACTTTCGCGAAGGCGCAGCCACCTTTGCCGCACGTATCCGTGGTGCACGGGTTGCCGTCCGAGCAGACCAGCGCCTTGCCGCCGCAGCCGCCGCCTTTGCACACATCACCGGTCGTACAGTCGTCGCCATCGGTGCAGGTCTTGCCGTCTTGGGGCACCTGCTCACAGCCGGTCGCTTTGTTACAGGAGTCCGCCGTACAGAACTTGCCGTCGTCGCAGTCGAGGCTCTTGCCCGCTTGACACAGCCCGGTCGCGCACGCGTCCCCGACCGTGCACTTGCTGCCGTCCGCGTCGCAGGCGGTCCCGTTCAACTTCGTCGAGTCGTGGCTACAAGCCCCAGTTTTCGGGTCGCAAGCGTCGACCGTGCAGACTTTGCCATCGTCGCAGTCCTGCTTCGGGCCAGCGCTACACGCGCCATTTTTGCAGCCGTCGTTCACCGTACAGGCGTCGCTGTCGGCGTCGCACGCCGAGCTGTTGTTCAGATGTTTGCAGCCGGTCTTGGCGTCGCAGCTATCCGTGGTGCAAGGATTCTTGTCGTCACACACGAGCGCCGCGCCCTTCTTGCATACGCCGCTGCCACACTGGTCGCCTTTGGTGCACACCGAGCCGTCCGCGTCGCAGCTGTCGCCCTCGTACGGCTTCGCGTCGTACACACACTTTCCACTCTGGGTATCGCAGAAGTCCTTTGTACAGCCGCTGTTGTCGTCACAGAGGGTCTTCTTGCCGGCCACACACCCGCCCGCTGCGCACGTATCGCCGACTGTGCACGCGTTACCGTCCTCGCAGCTCGCCACGTTGAACGATGACTTACACCCCTTCGCAGGGTCGCAGCTGTCGTCGGTGCAGGGGTTCTTGTCGTCGCAATTGACTGATTTCCCGGCCTTGCAGACGCCTGCTGCACACACATCGCCGCTGGTGCAGACCGAGCCGTCCGCGTCGCACGACTTGCCGTTTGGCTCGGAGGTCGCCCCACACGTGCCGGTCTTGCTCGCACAGGTGGTCGTGCTGCAGGCGTTGTCCCCGCTGGTGTCGCAGGTGACCAAGGTCTTGGGATCGACATCGCACACAAAGGGCGCTTTAGTCTGGTTGCAGTACAACGTCCCGTTGCACAGGTTGCCGTCTTCCTTGCCGCTGCAGTCCGCGTCCTTGTTGCATGCACAGACGTTCTTACCTGGCACGCACGAGCCGCTCGTGCAGGCGTCACCGTTGGTGCAGGGGTTGCCGTCCTCGCAGGTCCCCGCGGTCGCGTCATGGATGCACCCTGCGTCCGACGCCGTGCCGGCGGCCTTGCTGTCACATGTGTCGGCCGTGCAGACGTTGTTGTCGTCGCACGTCGCGCTCACGTTGATGGCGAGGCCGACACAGGCGCCCTTGCCATCGCACAGGTCATTGGTCGTGCAGGCGTTGCCGTCCGCGCAGGGCTTGTTGTGCGGGGTGTACACGCAGCCCGTCGCCGCCGCGCAGCTGTCCTCCGTACACGGGTTCTTGTCGTCGCAGATGAGCGTCTTGCCAGCGCACCCACCTTTGTCGTCGCAGCTATCGTCCCCGGTGCAGGCGCTGCTGTCATCGCAGGCGCCCGCTGCCGGGGTGTGCTTGCACTCGGACCCGCCTTTGACACAGCCGTCGCTCGTGCAGGGGTTTTTGTCGTCGCACAGCCCGTCGTCCGTGCTGCCGTTGCAGTCGTTGTCGACACCGTCGCAGACCTCATTGACCGCCGGCGGCGCGCTGCAGGCTCCGATGGGTCCGACCGCCTCGCAAGTGCGTGTGCCTGGGCACGTGCCCAACGCCGTCGTCGCTTGGCAGACGGTCGACAACGCCTCACTCACCGCTCGTGGTGAACACGGACAGCTGCCGTCCTTGCGGACGCACGCCTTGCGACTCTCGCCGGCTATCGTCGCGCGCTGTTCGCAGCCAAAACCCGTGGGGCAGTCGGCGTCGCCTTCACAGCCAGCGCCGCAGAAGCTCCCGGCCGTCTTGTCGTACACGATGCACCGCGAACCATGGCTCCCCAGCGCTGTCTCGCATTGTGAGTCGGTCTTGCAGGGGGCACACAAGAACCCCCAGCGCGGCACGCACACCTGGAGGCCATCTGCGCCACCTCTGCTGATGATCTGGCACGAGAAGCCGTCCGGGCACGACTCGATGCACTTGGTGCCGCACTGTTTGCCGGCCGGCGTGGCGATACACAGGTTGTTGTCGCAGTCGGCGCTCTCGACGCACGGACACCCTGATCCGCCGGGGCACTCCGTCGCTGTCGTGGCGTCGGTGACCGTCGTGGTGTCGCCGCCCGTGGTCGTGCCCGCGTCGAGGCCTGCGTCCACAGCGATGGTGTCCGTCGGGGTCGACGCGGCGCCCGAGCCCTCACCGCATCCTGTCGTGGCTGACAGCGCGACCGCAAGCGCGGCGAGCGCGGCGAGCGCGGCGAGCGCGACGCGTGAGCGACGCGCGCTGGCGCTGTGGTTTGCCTGTGGCTTCATGAGTTGGCTCCGTCGCGCAATGGACAGAGAGCGCCGCCCGCCGCAATTGGCAGTGTAGATACCGCCTCCGTCGCGTCAAATGCGCGCGGCGGTCGCTGTGTGCTGCACGCTAGCGTGGGCCATGGCGCCGCGCTATTCGTCAGGCGGATCGGTGGGCAGGCGCGGCGGGGTCTCGTCAGCTGCCGGTGCGCCCGTCGTCGCGGCGGCGGTCGGTTCCGGAGGCGCCGCCGTTGGGCCATTGGCGGACTGTGTCGGCAGCACGGCGGTCGGTGCGGTGAAGATGTCAGCGGCGCTTGCAGGCGGGGTCGCCGGGGTTCTACGCGGCGGGTTGGCGTCGATCGCTTGGGCAACGGACACCGGCAGATCCCCGGTCGGGGCGGTGAAGAGCTCAGCTGCGTTCATGGGTCCCAGCGGTCCACCGCTGGTGCTCGTCACGATGACGGGCGCGACCGGTCGCTTCATCGGCGGCGGGCGCACGACGGAGAGGTAGGGTGCGGTCGCCATCCCAGTCGGCGTGACAGGCGCCACGGCCGGTCCCACTTCGACGCTTTGCGGGCCGACATCGCCAGCCGGCATCCCCGGCGCCGAAGCTTCGGGCGTCTGAGGTGGCAGTGGCGGCGGCTCTCCATTCGACGAGGCAGGGCGAGCCGGCGTGGCAAATGGCAACTCGGACTCCGGCGCCCGGGTCGACCGATTCACCTGAGCGCGAGCCGTCGGACTCACCGGGCGCGAGCCGGCCGCGTCTGTCGCGGCGACGCCCCGGTCGGTCTCCGCGCTGCGCGCAGCGAGGGGGGGGCCTGAGTCAGCCGGGGGCGCTGGAATCGCGGTGCGAGCGGCGCCGTTGATGGCACCTTGCGCGCCAAGCTTTGGGCCGCTTGGACCGGGTGGCGGCGGGATCGGCGCGCCGCGACTGTCCCTCCCATGCGGCAGGTTCGCCTCGGACGGCACGGCAGGTCGGCCAGGCAGGGCCAGCGGGCTTGCTGGCAGCGCGATGGGCGCCTCCGGGCGCGCAAAACCAGCGTTTGCGGGCGGCGGCGGCGGCGGGATCGGGGCGCCCTTGCTGTCGGAGCCTGGCGCAAACTTCATGGGTCGCGCGGCCTGGACCGTCACCGACGCGGCAAGCTGTATCGCTCCGGAATGCGGGACCGCGGGCATCGCCTCCGGCGTGTCACCATCCAGCTGCTGGCCCGACCGCGGCTGTGGCATCGCCGGCGCGCTCGGCCGCGCCGGCGGCGCTACCAGGGCCGACTCATACGACGGCAGGGTCTCTTGATCCCACGCACCTTCGCCGCCCACGATGTCGAACCCCGGGCTGGTGTCTTCCAGCGTCGTCGGGCTCCCGCTCGCTATGGGTCCGGCCGTCAGGTCACCGGCAGTGCGGACCATCACGATCGTGATGTTGTCTCGGCCGCCGCGTGCGAGCGCCGCGCGAATCAGCTGATCGACGCCCGCCTTGAGATCCGTGCGCCCGACGAGCATCTGCTCCTTGATCAGCTCGTCGCTCACAAGGTCTGTGAGGCCGTCGCTGCACAGCAACAGGACGTCGCCGCCCTGCGCGTCAACGATCTGAACGTCTGGCTGCACCGTGTCCCGCAGACCGATCGCGCGCACGATGACGTTCTTGCCCTTGAAGGTGCGAATCTGCTCGTCGGTGAGGCCACGCGTCTTGATGTAGTGGTTCAGCAGACTGTGATCGTCAGTGAGCTGCGTCAGGTCGCCGTTGCGTAGGCGATACACACGGCTGTCGCCGACGTGCACCACACCGATCTGCTGCTGCCCGACCATCAGCGCGACGATCGTCGTGCCCATACCCTTGTGCCGCGGCTCTGCGATCGCCGCGTCGTACACGGCCCGGTTCGCTAGGCGCACGGCGCTGTCGAGGATCCGCGTCTCCAGCGTCGTCGCGCCCGGCGTGTTGTAGGGCCAGCGAAAGCCAGGCTCCAGCATGGTGTTGGTGACGAAGTTCGCGATCGCCTCGACGGTCAGGCGGCTGGCGAGCTCGCCCGAGGCGTGTCCACCCATTCCGTCACAGACGACGTACAGGCCAGACGCCTCTTCGATGTGAAAAGCGTCCTCGTTGTTCTTCCGCTCAAGGCCGACGTCGGTCACCCCATACGAGACAACTTCGATTCGGGACAGGGCTGTTGGGTCCAAGATGTCCATATTTCTCACAAGTGATCGAGCCAAACCCCCTAGCAAGGGGCGCGGACACCGTCAAGTCGCAGAGGGGCGCGCCAGGCCCAGACGCTCAAGTTCGCGGCGGACTTTTGCGTCTGCCTCCGGGCTGGCCTGAAGCAGCGGCAGACGTACGTGGCCCTGCATCATGCCAAGCGCCGCCATCGCAGCCTTAATAGGTTGCGGGTTGGCCTCAGAAAACAGCGCCGCAATGAGGCTTCGAAGGGCGATTTGCCCCTGCGCCGCCGCGTCGATGCGACCCGCGCGAAAGTCGCGATACAGCGCGGCGGTCTGCAGCGGCGCGCAGTTCGACACCACACTGATGACACCCCGCCCGCCGACGGCGTACATGGGCACGCACAGCCCATCGTCGCCGCTGAGCACCGTGAAACGCCCCTCTGTCAGCTCCAGGATGCGCTGCACCTGATCGAGATCGCCGGAGGCTTCCTTGATCGCGACCACTTGGTCGTGTCGTGCCAAGCGGGCAGTGGTCTCGGCGTTCATGTTGGTGACGGTGCGGCCGGGAACGTTGTAGAGCACGACGGGCAGCGACACCGCGTCGATCACAGCCTCAAAATGCGCGATCAGCCCGGCCTGCGAGGGCTTGTTGTAGTAGGGCACGACGACCAACGCAGCGTCCGCCCCGAGCTCCTTGGCTGCCTGGGTTGTAGCGACCGTGGTAGCGGTGCTGTTTGAGCCCGTGCCCGCGATCACGGGTACACGCCCAGCCGCGCACCGCACCACGGTCCCAACCACGATGCGCCACTCGTCGAACGAGAGCGTCGCCGCTTCGCCTGTCGTACCGCACGGCACGAGCCCGTCGATGCCGCTGCTGATCTGCTGTTCCACGAGTCGCTCAAGCGCGGCGACATCTACGCTACGCGCGTCGTCGCCCAGCATCGGGGTGACAAGCGCGGTGTAGGTCCCTTCGACTCGGAGGTCGCTCATACCTGGCTCCTGGTGGATGGGGTGGCGTGCGTGCCCGCTGTTGCGGTTTTGCCCGTTGAGCGCACGTTCGTCGAGTCCCAGCGGCCGTGTTACTTGCTCGGCGTCCGCAGGCGACGTGCCACCGCGGCGGACACGGCCTCCGCCAGCGCCCGGTCTTCGAGCGAGAACTGTCGGTATGCCTCTGCTCTGTGAACCGCAGCGACCTTCGGCGTGAGGCGTCCGGATCGCTCGGCTGCATCCACGCCGACCACGTATTTGCGGACGTCCGCTGCGGCGCGCGCCATCTGGGTGACGCTCAGCGGCTCCGTCAGCCCCAAGACGGCGCCAACTTCCGTCGTGTCGTTGTGGGTCTCCAGCACCGTCATCGACGCAGCGTCTCGCATGGACCTCAGCGCTGTGATCGCGATGACTTTGGCGATCCGCCGTCGCCCGGCCAGCGCCGCCAACATCAGCGGGCGCACCGTGGCCTCGCCAAGCGGCACGATGCGCGATCGGGCGAACCGGCTGAACGCTGCTGTCGCCTGTTCATCGGCGAGCGGCGACCGCGCGTAGGCCAAGTCGTCCGCGAGCCCGAGGAGCACGATGCGCAGCCCCTTCTCGGCCCGATATCGGACCAGATGGTCCGCCGACCACCAACGGTCGTCCGGATCGGGCGAGGCGAGCAGCGACTCGAAGTGGCTCATCAACGCTTGAAAATCGCGGGCGAGCACCGTGCGTTCCGGGCGCTGATCTGCGCCATCCGCGATCGGTTGTGAGGCCAGGGTCGCGATCATGGTCTGTAGTGTTGTCATGACCGACGCGAGCGTCGGCTCCTTGCTGGCGTCCGCGTGACCGAGTCGGTGCAGCGTGTAGACGTCGAAGAGCAGCAGCGCGACCCCGCCACCGGGTGCGCGTGACAGGAGCTCGAGGTCCACGTCGGACGGCAGCGCACGGCGGACCACAAACGCCCGACGATAGCCGCGGGCGAGCGCTTGCGCTGCTGCGACGTTATCCTGAGCGACCAGCGCCTTTGCTGCAGTTGTCCGCCAGACATTCGTCGACACGAGCGCCTCAAGGCCGGCCAGTCCAGGTGGACCGAGTCGTGCCAAGTCCGCTTCGACGAGGCGAGACTTGGCGAGCTGCGCCACAAGCGCCGGGTCGCCGTCGGCGACGATGCCCGCGAACGCCCAAGTCGCGACCGAAGCCAGCGCTGCGGTGCGTGCCACCGGGGAGAGGACCCCGTCACCCGACGCCGGGCTCGCGAGGTCCAGCAGCCACCGCCGCGCCGCGCGTGCGCGCTTGGCCTGCGCGGCTGTCGGTTCGCCTGCGAACTCGGCGACCAGCAGCGGCACCAGCGCCACCGCGACCTTTGGCCAATCCGAAGCGAGGTCGCCGAGTTGAGGCCCGGCGGCGTCTTGCGGGCCGGAAAGCAGGGCAAAAAGCGCCTGCGCTCGGACCGCGGCGCTGCGCGTGGTGTTGCCCAGGAAGCGACGCAAGGCCGGCCGTGACCCAATGTCCTTGGCCCACCCTGCGAAGAGCTCAGCGCGGTCGGCGTCCGTCATCTCGGCGTCGCTGCCGATGAGATGTCGCAGCAGGCGGCCTTGTGCGTCGTGCAGAACCATCACCGGACACCGCGCGTCGAGCGCCGGACGCATGCCGCTGAGGTTGCCAACGAGCAGGGTCAGCGCGGTCTTGTTGCCCATCCAGCTCCGCGCGTGATCGGCGAGCTGTTGCGGCGTCGCCTCACGGAGCCGACTCACCCAGCGCTGCCAGAAGTCGTCCGGGCGATCATAGAGGCGCAGCGAGGCCAGCCGACTCGCGACCCGCGCACCAGACGCCTGCGCCATGATGAACTGACCGATCAGGTAGCGCCGCGCCGCGGCCACCTCCGCCGCCTCGGGCGCAGTGCGCTGCATGCGCGCGAGCTCCGTGTCCAAGGCCTTGAGCGCCTCCACCGCCTTTGCCGTGCGGACGGACGTCGACACCGACCAGTCGCCAGCGGCGCGGCGTCCATCGAAATTTGAGTAGACGCCGTAGGTGAGCCCTCGCCGCTCGCGGAGCTCGCTGAACAGCCGGGAGCTCGCCGAGCCGCCCAGCACTTGATTGGCGAGCACCAGCCCCGGCCACGTGGCCTCGCCGCCGGCTGGGCCAGGGTTGCCGTGGACGATCAGGGTCTGCACTGCCTTGGGCACGTCAACGACGTGGCAGCCTGGCGCGGCGGGCGTCGTCGGCGGCATGGGTGGCCGCTCAACCTTGGCTCCGCCGAGCGCGTCGCCGAACATCGCGGCGAGTTTCTGGGCAAGTTCGGCCGGGCGCACGTCCCCAACCACCACGAGCGTACTTCCCCCCAACTGCACGAGCGCCGCCCGGGCGGCCTTGAGGTGCGCAGCTTTGATGTGGTCGATCGACGCCTCGGTCGCGCCCGGCGACCCGTACGGGTGAGCTGCGCCGTAGACCAGCCGGTTGAAGACGCGACCCGAGATCGACTGAGGCCGCGTGGCGAGGGTCTTCAGTCGCGCACGATGCCGCGTCAGCAGGTTCTTCAGTGGGCGGGCTTCGAACGTGGGCTCCAACATCGCCTCGCGGGCCAAACGCAGCCACGCGTCGAGCTCATGACTCAGCACGCGCCCGGACGCGACCAAGGCGTCCGACGTGGTCTGGAAGCTGAGCTCCGCGCCATGGCCCTCCAAGGCGGCCGCGAGCTTGAAGCCGCGATGCCCACGAGAGCCCTCGGTCAGCATCTCAGCCATCACGTCCACGGTGCCCTCGGGCCACCGCGTGGGCGAACCGCCAGAAAACTCCAGACTGCGGCCGCCAGGGATCACCCACTTCAGATGGACGGCCGGGCTGTCGTGGCGCTCGACGACGAGCAGCTCGACGCCGGGATGGCTCGGGTCTCCGGTCGGGCTGACGTGGACTCGCACAGCCTTGGCGAAGTCAGCCCGCACGATTGGCGGCACCACCGGCTGTGTCCCCCAGGGATCGACTGGCGCGGGCTTGGGTTGTACTTGTACGACTTGTGCGGGTGTGGAACAGCCCGCGGACAGCGCAACGGCGATGAGGGCTGTATGCAGTAGTCGCGACACCATCACTTGGCACCTCCTGCGTTTCGGGCGTCAGCTGGTGTGGAACCTCGAGCCGGTGGCTTCGCTGTCGCTGGCGCCGTGGCCCCCGTCGGTGCAGCGGGCGGGGCGGCAGGTGTGGCGGAGTCCGGCAGGGCGGCGGGCGGCATCGGCGTGACGGGCGCGTCGACGGTCACCGGCGTGTTCGCTGCAGGTAGCCCGATCGGCGCCGACCGCTCGGGCTCCGTCGCCTTGCGTCGCGCCATATCCGCCGCGATCTGGGCCTCCGCGGTGGCTGCGCGCGCCGCCTTGAGTCGCTTAGCGTCCTCTTTGGCCTTCCGCTTCGCGTCGCGCCGTGACTGACGAGCGGCTGCACGCTGCGCCAGCTGCGCACGCAGTTTTTCGCGTCGTTGCAGCGCCCGGGTCCGCACCTCCGTTTCACGGACCCGTTTGGCCTCCCGCCGCGCGATTTGTTCCTCCCACTTCGTCACGTAGCGGGGTTTGGTCCCGCCCGCCGCAGGTACGGCGGCGCCTTTGGGCAGCACGTCGAGCTCGACCTCGCGCTCCCAGCCAAACCAGCGGCGTGCCGCCAGCCGCACTTGGTCCGCTGTGACGGCCTGCCACCGGGCCAGCGCCCTGTTGACGGTGGTCGCGTCGCCGTCGTACGTCTCGTGCTGCGCGAGCAGGCTGGCACGCGCGGCGAGCCCGAGGTTGCGAAAGACGAAGCGGGCCTCCAAGCCGACCTTGGCCCGCCGCAGCTCCTCTGCGGTGACCCCCTGGGCGGCGATGTCATAGAGGGTCTCCCGCACGATCTGCTTGGCCTTCGCCACCGCGGCCGGGCTCTGCTGGGACACCTCTACGGCGACATGGAATACATCAGCGTCGCGCCGCCCGTATTTTCCGGCCCAAAAGCGCGTCGCCAGGCCGGTGTCCTTCTCGAGTTTTCGGCTGAGCCGACTCGCGTCACCGCCGTCCAGCACCTCGCCGAGCACCTCGATCGCCGCGCTCTCTGCGTGGTCCCGGGGCGGCACGCGAAACGCCAAGTGAAACGCCGGCATCTTGCCAAGGGGCTCGGCGTACGTGTCGTAGGTATGACCCGCACGCACCGGATCTTGGGCTGGCTTGTGCGCCGGCTCCGCCCGCCGCTCGACACGCCCGATGGTCTTCGTCACGAGCTCGCGGGCCTGTGCCACGTCCACGTCGCCGACCAGCACCAGCACGCAGTTGTTCGGTGTGTACCAGTGTCGCCAAAACTGCTCGAACGCTGAGAGCGGCGCTTTTTGGAGATCGGTCATCGAACCGATGACCGAGTGCTGCAGCGGCCACGTCGTGAACAACATCTTCATCAGCTTGAGCTGCGACGCCGCGTAGGGGCGGTTGTCGTAGCGTTGCCGGCGCTCCTCCATCACGGTCTGACGCTGGTTCTCGACGTTGGCAGCGTTGATCGCCAGGTGCGCGAAACGGTCGGACTCAAGCCAGAGCGCGAGCTCAAGCGCGTTCTTGGGCATGACCTCATAGTAGTAGGTGCGATCCGTCGATGTGTTGGCGTTCAGATCGGCGCCGGCCGACTCTAGACCCGTGAAATGGGCCATCTTGGCGACATGTTTCGAGCCCTGGAACATCATGTGTTCGAAGAAATGGGCGAGACCTGAGCGCTCCGGCGTCTCGTGGCGCGAGCCGACGTTCACCATGATGCCGAGCGCCACCACGG
>CALENB010000570.1 GCA_937910235.1 uncultured Myxococcales bacterium
GAGCCGCGCCGTCGTTCGATTCGCTGTCAGAGACGCCGCTTGAGCCGCCCGCGTCGTTATCGCCCCCGCCGCCGGCGCCCGCGTCACTGCCGCATCCAGCGACGCAAGTTGCCCCCGCGATGGCCATCCAAACAATCAGTGCAGTGCGACGATAGCCGTTGATCATGGCGTCTCCAAACACGAAACTCCGGGATCTAACAGCCTACGCGCCCTGGCCTGTCTCCGACAAGGAGGATTGCATTCGAAACATCATGGACCTATTTAGGGTGTGAACGCTGACCGTGCCGCATCGCCGCACCAAAGCGCCGCCGCTCGACCGCGCGATTGAGGAGACAGCCATGCGCCCACCCAGCCTCCAACTCCCCGGCGCGTCCCAGCCCGCACACGACCTCGCGATCCTCTACGAGCATCCCCAGTGGCAGCAGCCGCTGTTCGACGTGCTGGACGCGCGCGGGGTCGACTATGTCCCGATCGATCTCAAGCGTGGTGTCGTCGGCGGCACGGACGCGATCCCGGCCCGGGTCATCTTCAATCAGGCGTCGCCGAGCGCCTATCTCCGGGGCAACACGCGCGCGGTACCCTTTGGGCTGACCTTGCTCGAGGGCCTGGAGGCCGAAGGTGCCAACGTCATCAACGGCGCGGCGGCCTTTCGTTTCGAGCTCAACAAGGCCGTGCAGTCTCGGCTGCTGTCGCGGCTGGGCATCGACTACCCCAAGACGCTCGCGTTTAACGACGTGCCATCCCTGCGCGCCCGCGCCGCCGAGATCAGCTTTCCGGCGATGCTCAAGCCAAACCAGGGCGGCAGCGGCGCGCGAATGCACGTCGTGAACTCAGTCGACGAGATCGCAGACCTCCTCGCCGACCCGGAGACCTGGGCGCCTGACCACGTCATGCTCCTGCAGGAGTATCTACCGCATGACGCGCTGGCCGACGGGATCGTGCGCATGGAGTTCGTCGGCGGCGCGCTGCTCTACGCCATGCGAGTGCGCTCAGACGGCGGCTTCAACCTGTGCCCTTCGGAGACGTGCAACCCTGACGACGGCAGCGAGGGGGTGTGCGCGTTACCACAACCGGGCGCCACGCCGGTCGCGCAGCCACCTGCGGGCCCGACTTTTGAGCCTTTTAGCGATGTCCCCACGGAGGCCGTCGCCGTCGGACTGCGCATCTGCGCTGCCGGCAAGCTGGACGTCGCCGGCATCGAGTATCTGGAGACACCGACGGGGCGCCGGGTGTTTTACGACGTGAACGCCAACAGCAACCTACGCCGGCCGATCGGCTTGGCCCACGGCTTTGATCCCTTTGAGCGGGTCGCCGACTACCTTGAGGCCCGGATCGCCGCCGCGCGGGCGGTCTCGTAGCGTCGGCGGCCCAGTAAAGAAACGTCTGGTGCACGGCTCTCCGCGCACAAAATGGCTGTATCGGTCGGCGCTGAGTCCTAACTTCTGGGCCAACCTGATGGCATTGACGCAGCTGCGCAATACCAGTCCCTGACGCTCCCCCCCATGCGGCGTCGGTGGAGTCCAGACGTGCACATGACGGCTCAACAGCCCCTGCCAACGCTCGCGAGGCTTGTGATCGCGCTCGTCGTCTGGACGTCGGTCGGGCCCGTGTCACACGCCACGCCGGTGACCGCCGCGCCGCCGCTCACGGTCCCCGCCGTGCCCCACAGCAAAGTGGCGCTCGTCGGCAGCGAGAGCCAGTTCAACCCTGCGACGGTCCTAGTCAACGGCGGCTTCGATATTCTGCGGTCGTGGAGCTACGACGCCAACCCGTTTCGGCGCGACTACGGGGCCGGTTTGCGCAACGTCACGTCGAATGTCAGCCATCCGGTGCGCAACCTGGAGCGGATCGGGGTCGCCAACGCGGCCGCGCAGGAGGTGTTCCCTTTTCGTGCGCTCGACGTCCGCCACGGCCACTTCGTTCCCAACTGGTTCATGCACACCTTGGGCGAGGGCAGGCTCTACCGTAAGCTCGGCGAATGGTACGCGGACGCTGGTTTTGCGTACCCAAAGCTGCTCGGCGGCGTCACCGTCGTGGCGATGCAGGTGCTCAATGAGGTCGTGGAGAACGGCAGCTACCGAGGCCCCAATCAGGACCCCATCGCCGACATCCTGATCTTCAATACGCTCGGGCTGCTGTTGTTTTCGAGTGACGCGGTGAACGACTTTTTCCGCCACGACCTGCGGATCTGCTACTGGCCGGGGCAAGCGTCGATGAACATCCTGACGGGTGATCTGGTCAACACCGGCGAGAACTACCTCTTCCGGGTGCCGCTGGGGCCGTGGCCGGACTTCGAAGCCGTGATGTACATGGGCGCGCAGGGGCTATTTGGTCTCAGCTACCACGTCGGCGATGGCTACGCGATCACCGGTACGCTGGGCTATCGGCTGCTTGAGTTGAACGCCGAGATGAGCGCCGACGGGACCGTGCGGACGATGATGCCCGGCGGTCCGGACGATTGGGAGGTCGGGGTCTTCGTGGACCGTGACGACTCGCTGCTGCTGTCGATCATCGTCGGGACGCAGCATCCGAGCCTCAACTTGAACCTCTACCCTGGCCTCGTGCAGCCGCTAGGCGTGGCGCTCGGCCTCTTTGTGCACGGCTCGGCGACGCAAGGCTGGGTCGGTGGCTTGACCCTCGCCTCGTCCCCTGTTGGGCTTGCCGTCGGCGCTGGCCGCGACCAGCGCCGGTATCGGTTCTGATGCGCTTGGCGACCCGTCCCAAGCCCGCACTCGCGCGACGGATGGTGATGACAGAAGCGACGCGTCAGACGCAGGGCCTGGTCTGGATTGGCTACACAACGCGCTACCGCACCGGTGGCGCCGCGCTGCGCCGGGCGGCTGAAGATCTCGCTCGCCGCCATCGACGCGCTGGTGCGCGCGTGCGTTGTCGTCCGGTCGAGCGCAAGGCTGCGTTCACCGACGAGATGGCCCGGCTGGCGCGGGATGGCGAGCGCATCACCGAGCTGCACCTGCTGAGCCACAGCGGCGTGTACGGGCCCATGTTTGGCACCACCCAATGGCCGGAGCAGCTGAGTCCGCACGAGTGGCGGCGGCTGCAGATTCCGTTTGCCGAGGGCGGGCAAGCGTTCTTTCATGCCTGCCGCACCGCGCGCTGGTTCGCGCCGTTTTTTGCGCGCACGTTTGGCGTCACCACGCATGGCAACCACTGGTACACGACGTTCTCCGGCAGCCCCGAGCGGTTTCGTCCGCCGCCCTGGCGTGACCCCGCGGCGGACGTCTATTTGGTTGGTTTTCCGGGCCGCACGTCCCACGGCCTGCTCGCCACGCTCGGCAAATACAGCGGCGTCGCGCGCGCCGAGACGATGAAGCGCTTCGAAGCCGCCACGGTGGCTGGCGAGGACACGTACAACAGCGTCGCGCCGCTCTACGACCGGGTTTTTGACGACATCTCGGTGCGGACCGACGAGGTGGCGTGGCTCGAGGCCCACCTGCCGCCCGGTCGCCCCCGCGTGCTGGATCTCGGCTGCGGCAACGGCGCGCTGCTGCACCGCTGGGCTGGTCGCATCGCGCAGGGCACAGGGATCGACGCGAGCCCCGGCATGCTGGCGCTCGCGACGGCCCGCAACGCCACACACGGGCACCTGCGGTTTCACGCCTGCCCCGAACCGACGCTGCCCTTGCCGGATCAGTCGGTTGACGTGGCGGTCAGCCTGCTCTCGTTTCGCTATCTGGACTGGGATCCGATGATGGCGGAGCTCAAACGCGTGCTGGTGCCCGGCGGTCGGCTGTTGGTTGTGGACATGGCGGCGCGCGCGCCCAAGGCCAGCGATTGGCCGCGGCTCCTCTGGGACAAGGCGCGCACGGACCTGCGGGCTCGGCGAAGACCGGCGTGGCGGCGCGATCTAGCCGTGTTGGTGGGCGATCCGCGCTGGCAGGCGATGTTGCAGTACAACCCGATGCGCGCGGAGCATGAGTACATCTGGTACCTGCAGAGCCGCTTTCCCGGTCGCAAGGTCGAGGTGCTCAATATCGGCCGCACGGCGCGGATTCTGGCGTTCGACAGCGGGCCGATGTCGGCGATGCAAGACGTGGCGCTGACATGGCCCTGAGCGGCGACGTGATCCCCTGCGCGCCGCGCCTGACGGTGTTGGACTGGGGCGTCGGCGGCGTTGACCTGTTCGCGAAGCTGCGCGCCGCGCGCCCCGACATCGCGTTGCGCTATCGCTCTGACAGCGGCTTCACGCCGTGGGGGCGCGTCCCGACCGCGGCCCTGCGGCGCCGGATCGCCGCGATCCTCGACCACGAGCAGGCGTTGGGCGCCACCGGCGTGCTGGTCGCCTGCAACGCCGCGAGCACGGTGCTGCCGGCCCTTTGTCGTGACGACGCGCCCTGGGCCCCGCACGGCGTGCACGGCGTGATTGACCCTGGCGTCGCGGCGGCGCTGTCGGCCGGCTGGCGCCACGTCGGCCTCGTCGGTGGCGCGCGCACGGTGCGCAGCGGCGCCTGGGC
>CALENB010000571.1 GCA_937910235.1 uncultured Myxococcales bacterium
TCGCCGACACCTCGCTCGCCGACACCTCGCTCGCCGACACCTCGCTCGCCGACACCTCGCTCGCCGACACGAACAAGCCCGATTCGAGCGCACCGAAGCCGCTGCCATACCCCATTCGCACGGCCTATCAGCTCAAGGCGATCCAGCCGGACTTCTGGCCGGCCCGCAAGGACCTCATCGGCAACAAGGTCGGCGGCATCGCCATCAACGTCGTGTGGGCGCACTGGCAACCAGCGGCGAAGCAGGCGCCGTGCAACCCAGCGTCGGAGGTCGCATATGACGGGTGGTGCTTCAAGATCAACAAGACCGTGGAGGCTGAAATCGCCGCCTACAGCAAGGCTGGCGTCTATGTCACCGGCATCTTCTGGGGCGTTCCGCCGTGGGCGCGCATCCCCGACAAGGACTGCTCGCCGGCGGGCGGTAACGCGGCGTTCAAGATCTTCTGCAAGCCGAAGAACCCGGCGCAATTCGGCCGCTTCGCCGGGTTTATCGCGCATCGCTACGCTGGGCATTTGGGCGTTGGGCGGGTCATCGATTTCGTCATCCACAACGAGGTCAACAGCAACACCTGGTTCGACATTGGCTGCGGCGGTGGCAAGGCCTGCGACACCAAGCAGTGGCTCGACGACTACGCCGCCAATTACAACGCCGCCTACGACCGCATCGTGGCGCATCAACCCCAGGCGCGTGTGCTGATCAGCCTGGAACACCACTGGTCGCCAGCAAAATACGACACGCCCGCCGCCAACAACCCGCTGCTCTCCGGCCAGACCTTTCTGAAGGGCTTTGCGAAGCGGGTGGGCACGCGAAAGTGGCGCGTGGCGTACCACCCCTACCCGCCCAACCTGCTGAAGGCCCCGTTTGGCGCGCTGGATCACGACCTGTACGGCAAGGTCACCTACGGCAATATCGGTGTGCTGGTCGGCTGGCTGCACCAGACGTTTCCCAATGAGACGCATACCCACGAGGTTCAGCTGACGGAGAGCGGCGTCAACGGCCTCGCGCCGCACACGACCCAGGCGCAACAGGCCGCCGGTGTGTGCGACAGCCTGCGCACGGCGCTGGGGACACCGGGCATCACGAACTACATCTATCACCGCATGCGTGACCACCCGGTCGAGACGAAGGACGGGCTCGGCGTGGGCCTCTTCGACGTCAACGACAAACCCAAGCAGGCCTGGGCGACCTGGGCGTTGGCGAATCGGCACGACCTCAAGCCCCCCAAGCTCTCGTGCGGTTTCGAGCACTTGCCGAACGTGCGGCTCAAGCGCGGCTACCACACCACCAAGGGCCACTGGGCCACGACGCGGTTGTTGCCGCCGGGGTTCAAGCTGGAGAAGACCTGGACGCTCCAACGGGCCAAGTTTCCGGGCTCAAAGCTGCTTTTTGCCTGCCAAGTGGGTGGCCACAATCTGCTCTCGCCGAGCCCGGCCTGCGAAGGGTTGGTCGCGCTGGGGCCGGTTGGCTACGTGGCCGCGAAGTCGGCGACGGGCCTGGTCGCGCTGCGCCGGTGTCGTGTTGGCGCGGGCACGGACCACTTCGTGAGCACACATCCGACTTGCGAGGGGCAGGTGATAGAGAGCGTGCTTGGGTGGGTGAAGGGCAGCTGACACCGCTGCATGGGCTAGGCTCGCTGGGTCGAGCAGCGCATTGACGGTGTTCTGCCGACGTTAGCCACGCACTGCAGGTTAGTGACGGTGTCTCGGCGGCTTCCTCCAAGGTGGAAAGCCGCCGCTGCGCGATCGTCGTGGACGTCACACGCTCAGCGGGTGACGTCCACCACGAACGCGCTGCCGCCCGCCGTCGCCGTGCCCAACACCCGCATAGATCCGGGTTTACGAACTATTTTGCCGTTCGAATCGGCCATGGTCTTGCCGGTTATTGCCAGGTTTAGGGCGACGGACTTCTCCAGATCTCCAGTCATCGCGAAAGTACCCACAAGGGTTCCGGTCAGGTCGGCGTCTGGGAGCTTCTTGAGACTCAGCGTGAGCTTGGGCTGGGCGGCGGTGTCGGTCGCGGTGTTGAACACAATGGCGGTGTCGGCGGTCCAGCCAATCAGAGCCAGCGTCAAGTCCATGTTCTTGTTGTCAGAGCTTCCCTGGTCGACCTTGCCCGCAACCGAGATGGTGCCGCCTTTGAATCCAGGGGCGGACTGCGGCGGGATGTTGGCGCTCGTCGCGGCGGCAAAGCCCTGGAACCCCAGGTCGAGCGCTTGAGTCACGACTGGATCCAGCGACAAGTAGGCCTGGCGGCTTCCGCATTGGAGGAGATGTCGTCGGAACAAGCGGATATCAAAACACAAGCGGACACGAGCAGGAGGGGGCGAAAGATGAGCATGGAGGAGACCTCGGGCGAGCAAGCCGGGCCAGGGCAAATAGCTTGGCGGTGCGTACCGTAAAGCGGGCGGTCAGGAGTCTACGCTACAAATGAGGAAGACGTACGGAGTCGGTGTCCCCGGCAGGCTTTTCGTCCGGGAAGCTCGGCCTGAGAGCGAGCCGCATGAACCCACGCTTCCCTCATCGTTGAACTACCGCGCTGCACGACCATCGGCACCGGACGCTGAGACCGTCTCACAACCTCGATCGTCGTTTCGTCCATGACGGTAGACCAGGCAGTCTCGCGAACACCCGTCCCTAACGCAGGCGAAGGTGGGCGGAGTCATCGGAGGGTGAGAGGGCGCAGGGTGAGAGGGCGCAGGTCTACGTGGTCCTCGACACCGCCAACCACGGCCCACGCGGAGCCCAGCCTTCGCGCC
>CALENB010000572.1 GCA_937910235.1 uncultured Myxococcales bacterium
GCCTGGTCAAGTCCAGCGCGTTCGTCGATCTCGACAACGACGGCGACCGTGACTTGGTGCTGCTGCGGTTCGTGTTCGACGGTCAGGACCACATCGGCGACGTCGTGGCGTACGAGAACAACGGCGACGGCACGTTCACGCGGCGCAAAGGGTTCTTGCCCAAGTCGCGCAAGTACGATCGCGCGATGCCGCTCACCCTGGCTGACTTTGACGGCAATGGCTTGGTCGACTTGTACCTCGGCTTCCCCGGCAGCCGCGACTTCACCAACAACCTGGAGACCTACAAGCGCGGCAAGGACGTGTCTTCGCAGGGCATCTGGTTCAACGAGGGCAAGTGGAAGTTCAACGAAGCCCCCTCGAACAGCAAGATCGTCGCGAACAACACGGTGTTCCCGCACGCATCGATCGCGACGGACCTCGACCAAGACGGTCACGTTGACATCATCGTGGTGGACGACTCGGGTCGCGTGAACCCGGTGTACCGCAATAAGGGCGACGGCACGTTCACCGACGTGACCCAGAAGATGAACCTGGCCGCCCCGGGTTGGTCCATGGGCATGACGACGGGTGACTTCGATGGGGATGGCGATCTCGACATCCTCACCACCAACGTCGTGATGTCGGCCGCGCAGCGCATCGTCGCGTCGGCTGGCGCGAGCGTGGCACCTGAGAGCACCTTGGGCCGCATGCTCAAGTTGGTTCGCGAGCGCTACCGCGACGTGCTGTTGTACCGCAACGACGGCAACGGCAAGTTCACGGAAGTGGCTGAGGCCGCTGGTCTCACGAACCTCGGTGACGGCGCTGGCACGGTGGAGTTCATCGACTACAACCATGACGGCAAGCTCGACGTCTACATCCCGAATGGGTTGTGGTCGGGCGACAAGAAGAACGAGAGCCTCGACAGCTACTTCATGCGAGCTGCCGTGCGTTTCCAGGACAAGTACGCCAAGAGCAACGACGTGATTCGCAAGTCGGTGTTCTCGGCTCCAAGCAGCGATCCCAACCCGATGCTTACGGCGTTGCGGAACTACGCTGGCACCTTGGCCAAGTCCACGCAGGCGCCGGATGCCAAGGCTTCGTTGAGCCTCGGTGGCCACCAGCGGAACCGGCTGTACCGCAACAATGGCGACAGCACCTTCACCGAAGTTGGCTTCTTGGAAGGCGCGGACAGCAAGGCTGACGGCTACGTCGTGGCGACGGCCGACATCGACGGCGACGGCCGGCAGGACTTGGTGTTGCGCAACTGCGATCCAGCCCCCGGCCAGAGCTTCGAGTCGGTCACCGTGCTGCGCAACGTGCACGCCAAGGGCAACTCCCTCGCTGTGTACCTGCGTGGCACGCTCAGCAACCGCGACGGCCTTGGCGCCGTCGTGACCGCGACCGTGGGCAAGCAGAAGCTAGTTCGCGAGATTCGCGCCACCGCTGGTGCCGTGCAGGGTGAGATGGTCGCCTTCTTCGGACTCGGCGATTCGGATCAGGCTGACAGCGTCGTCGTGCGCTGGCCGAACGGCAAGAAGCAGACGTTCAAGGCCGTGAAGAAGGGCCGCGTTGTGCTTGAAGAGAAGAAGGAGCTGCAGCGTCTAGCTCAGCTCTAGGAAGGCAGGCTGCCCCGCCATCTGACGTCGCGACCCCGGCGACGTGAGAATGGACGGCAGCGCACGCCCCGTGTGATAAGACGAGGCCTCGGCGTGACCCCCACGCCGAGGCCTCGCTCGTTTTGAAGCGTCGTTCATGTTGACCGGCTGCGACGCCGGCCTGCCGGGGCGCGCCGCGAGGCCGACGGAGGCACAGCGCCATGGCCCGGGCCGCAACACGTCGTGGATTGCAGCTGGTCGTCGGCCTGCTCTGGCTCGCCAGCGCGCTGCTCGCGGCGGAGTTGGGGGTTCAGCGGTGGTCTGCGCACCAGCTTGACGCGGCGATCGACCGACACCCAGCGCTTGCGCGCCAAGTTCGCGCCGACAAGCGCGCACAGCTGACGCTCACACCGGCGATCCTCACCGGACCGCCCGGTCGTTTTCCCTCGCCCGTGACGCGTCCAGACGGAGGCGTGGATTGGGTGGCGACCGACGACCTCACGCCCGAGATGCTGTTGCGGCCGCCCCTGCAGGATGAGGTGCGCAAAGGCGTCGTTCGCATCGCCTTTGTTGGCGACTCAACCACCCACAACGGCTACCCGAAGCTCGTCGAGGCGCGGCTGCAGGCGCAGTTTGGCGCAGATCGCATCGAGGTGCTCAACCTCGGCGTGCCCGCCGCCCGCAGTGACACGACGGTGCTGTTGATGGCGCGGCTGCTGCCCCGCTGGCGACCACACCTGGTGGTTCATGCGGGTGGGCGCAACGATCTGGTCATCGGTGCCACCCGGGCCCGCGCGCAGCTCGCGGAGGCCATGGGGCGGCCGGATGACTCGAAGCTGATTTTTGGCACGCAACTTCGTCCAAGAGGTCTGATTCATGGGCTCAAAGTGCTCGTTGGCGTAGCGACGGACCCGCTGGACTGGACGCCGGCTTGGCGCGGCATCGCCGAGACTACTGGGGTCAACATGGCGACGGAGGCACGCTGGGAGATGGCGCGGCTCATGTGGCGACTTGGCGGACGGTTGTGGTTCACCACGTTGTCACGGCCTGACGTGTCGAAGCTCGACACACGCACACGCGAGCGGCTCACCCTGGAGATTGGGCTGCTCTGGCCCGGGCTGGGGACGCTGGAGCGCTATGAGCGTCACGCCGCGGGGCTGGATGCGGCGACACGGGCGTTGGCGTTCCGGGCTGACGTCGGCCTCATCGATGCGCACGCGGCCCTCGGTGGCGACCCGGCGTACTTCACCGATCTCTGCCACCGCGACGAGACCGGCTGGGCGTTGCACGCCGCTGCCACGGTGCGTGCCCTGGCGCCGGTGGTTGCGGACCTGCTGAGCCGTGGAGCGCCGCCAGCGACGCCACGGGGCGACCAGACCGCGCGAGAGATCACGGGTACGACGGCTGCGGGGGCTGGCGCGGCGCCGGGTGATGGTCATGCCTCTGACGCCAAGACGCGCGCGGGCGAGGATGGCGGGGCGCGCCGATGCCGCCGCGGCCCCTGCCCTGCCGGCGCGTGTTTCGTTGCTGCGGGGCGCTACCCGTGGGGGTTCAACGACCACACGATCGCCGAGGCGCAGAGAGCGTACGCAGCCGTGTATGGCGTCGTCCCTGACGGGCCTTGGTTCGATGATGACGGCCCGGCAGCAGCGGCGGCGCTCAGCGCCTTCTGCATTGACCGGACCGAAGTCACCGAGGCCACCCGCCAGCGCTGTATACGTGACGGCGCGTGCCCGCCGTATCGCTATCGTGGTGACCCACAACGCGCGGCCGTAACGCCGACGTGGCAGGAGGCCGTGCGCCTTTGCGCTTGGCGTGGTGGGCGCCTCCCCACCGACGCCGAATGGGAGGCCGCGAGTCGTGGGCCACGGGGTGAGGCGCGGCCTTGGTCCGGTTCGTTGCAGCCGGGTCAAACACGACGCTGCGGGCCGGATTGTCGGCCTACGAGCGGGCCGGCTCCACCGCCGGACGCCGTGACCGAGGTCTCGACCATCACCTCGCCCCTGGGTCTGCATGAGGTCTCGGGCAATCTGTGGGAGTGGGTCGCGGACTGCTTCGCGACAGACGCGCACTGCCGCGCGAACGCGACAGCGCGGGACCCCGTTGAGCGGGACACCCCCGACTGCAGACACACGCTGCGGGGCGGCAGCTTCCGCACGCCGAATGGTGTGCATCTCGAGCGAAGGGCGGCGGACGCGTTCTGGGATGTCGCGACGCCGACACGTGGCGTGCGCTGCGTGTATCAGGGAGCACAACGGCTCAGTCCGCTACCTGCGCAGGCAGAGACGCCACACGACTCAGCGCGGTGTCAGCGTCCATGAGCGCCGTCGTTAGGGGTTTTTCGGCTCGGTCACCGTCAGAGGCGTGTCGGTCTTCACGTTCTTGAGGATGTTCATCCGACCGCTCGGCCACCACACCGTGACCTCGTCGAGGACGGCGACCGCACCAACCCCGAAGTGAGCGCCGCGCGGCGTGTTCGCGCCGTAGCCTTCCGCGGCGCGCACATAGCGCTCCTGCACGTACGCGCCCGAGCGAATGCGCACCCACGCGCCGACGCCGCCGCTGTTGCTGACGGTGCCGACGAGACGAACCCACATCGCAGCGCCGATCTTCGGTGTGTCATTGCGAAAGACCACGAGATGTCCGGGCACACGCGTCGTCACGACGTCCAGATCGCCGTCTCCATCGAGGTCCCCGACCGCTAGGCCCACCGGTTCGATGGAGGAGACTGACTCCAGCGTGTACGGCAGCCACGTCGCCGTCATCTTGCCGGCGCCGGTGTTTCGGTACACCAGATGTCCCGTGCCTTTTTGTTGAATGAGGTCCTCTGGATCGCCCCAGAAGCTCGCTGGCGTCGCGCTGGTGGAGACCGTCGTCACCAAATCCAGATAGCCGTCGTGATTGAGGTCGTGCGCGACCTGCCCCCAGCTGATCGTCGTCAGCGTCTTGTCCCAGATCCCGAACTGCTTGGAGGTGATGGCGTACGTGGCGTCGCTGTTGCGCTTGTAGAACGTGTCCACGCCGATATCGCTCACGACGAGGTCCTGTAAACCATCACCGTCCATGTCGGCGACGACCGATCCCATGATGTGCGCATAAGGCCGCATGCCTAGGATCGTCGTGAGCCACGACGTCTTCCCGTCACCCAGATTCCGCAGCCACCCGTGCTCCCCAAAGTCGTGGCCCAGGAAGACGTCTGGCCAGCCGTCCCGGTCGAAATCGTGAGGTGTGAGGGTCAGCAGATCGCCCTTGAGCTTTCCCCAGGCGGGCGTGGCGTCTTGGAAGGTGAGGTTGCCGTCATTGCGAGCGAGCCGCATGTCGACGCCGTTGCCGTAGTTCCCGGCTTTGGGACAGGTCGTATAGGGCGCTGGCTTGTTGACGCAGGCCAGCGGCGCGCTCACGCCGCTGCCGCCCTGCGGCAAAATGTGTGGACCGCCGATGATGTCCAGATCTCCGTCCCGATCCCAATCGAGCGCGGCCGCACTGAAAAATGTGCTTCCCGACGTCAACACCGCCGGCAGCTTGGCGTTGGACTTGGTCAGCGTGCCGGCGACGTTGCTCATGATGTGCCACCCGCCCGCGCCGACGATGAGCACATCTTCGTCACCGTCGTTGTCGAGGTCGGCGGCCAGACAGCCGATGATCATGGCCAGCGGCGGCAGCAAAATCTGGCTCGTCGACCAACCAGACGCCGTGCGCGTGTATTGCAGCACCTTGGGCTCAGCGCCGGGTCCGTACGGCACGGCGACTGCTACGAGATCCTGTTTTCCATCTCCGTTGAAGTCGCGCATGAGCAGGCATGGGCTCAAATAGGGCAGCTTCTCCAGCCCAAAGCTCTTCGTCGCCTCCGTGAAGACCAACGTCTGGTTTGCGGGGCCGCCGGGCCATCCGATCTTCGTCCCGCATGGGACCGGTGGCGGTTTGGGATAGATCGCGCCCGCCAACGGTTTGGTCGGCGGTAACGGGAACGTCGGGACGGTGGTGCAGGGACCGGACCACGGCGTGCCCGAGTCAGCGGTCCCGGCGTCGGTCGCGCCGCCGCCTGCGCTGTCACTCGCTGCTGCGTCCGGCTGTGTGTCAGCCGTCGAGGTCGCGTCAGCAGGCTGACCGTCGGACCCGAGCGTATCGCCGAGTTGTGCGTCGGGCGCCGGCGCGACGCCATCCGACACCGTGTCGCCAGGCGTGGTCGCGTCGAGAACGGCTGTTGTCGCGTCACTCGTGACCGAATCGACCGGAGCGGCGTCAACTTGAACGAGGTCCGCGTGTGAAGTGTCCGCACCCAGGGTGTCGGTTGGGTCGACGTCCTGGGCAGCCGCGTTCGTGTCCCCAGCGGCAGCGTCTACCCCAGCATCGCCCACATCAGCATCGTCGGGTTGCCGGGCCGCGCCGTCAGCGCCCGTGTCCTGGCCTGTGACGTCCTGGCCTGCGACGTCCTGGCCTGCGACGTCCTGGCCTGCGACGTCGTGCAGGGTCGCGTCGGACGTCACCGCGTCCGGGCCTGCATCGAGCTGTACGACCGAAGAATCGGCGTGTTTGCTGGGCGAGGGCGTCGTCCCGCACCCGATCAGCACGGCGAAGAAGACCGATAGAGCGACCCACAGCCGCAAGTCGGCCAGCCTCCGACCGCCGCACCTGTCACTTCGTCGTCTGCCTCGAACGCGCAGCATGTCGCCTCCCTGGCTCCTGATCACTCTGCACGTCTCCCCCGCGCGTTGCAACGCGAGGCGCTGCTGAGAGAGCTTGGACTTTGTTCAGCATTCACTGCGTTCGAACGCTTGGTCGCGAGAGACGGTCGCACGCGTTAGTCGCAGAGAAAGGCCGACCGATCCGACGGCCATCACAGCGTCACTGCGACCGGGGCGACCGCTCCCACGACATTCGCGGTGTTGACATGAGGGCCGGTATCCAGAAGATTGACCTGTCGGGGTTTTGACAGCCAGTAGCCCGACGGAGACCGGCCACGACGTTGCCCTCGCGACGTTGCCCTCACGACGTCGCCCTCACGACGTCGCCCTCACGACGTCGCCCTCACGACTACGCGCAATCGGGCGCAGTCCTCAGCGGCCACAGGCCCACGCTGGCACCTCGGAGCCAACATGCGCCGGAGAGACTTCTTTCGTTGCGCACTCGGCACCGCTGGCGCGTTGGTGCTGCCGCGCGGATTGCTGGCAGCGAGCGGCGCCGCGGTGTGGGGCGACTACCCTGGCCTAGCCAAGCCCTTCCAGCTCTCCCCCGCCACCCGCGCAAAAAAGGTGCTCGAGATCTACATCATGGGCGGCGTCTCGCCCTGGGAGTCTTTCTACTGCGTGCCCGATCCGGCGTACGGCAAGGTTGGTGGGACGCTTTGGTGGACCTTCCAGCAGGGCAAGGACTCGATCCCGGCGTGGCACGCGGCATGCAGCGGCAGCAAGCAGCCACTGACCGAAGCGTGGGTGAAGGATTCGCTGGGCACCACTGTCCATCTGGGTCCGCATCTCGCGGCGCTACGTGCGCGCAAGGATCTCGTCGACCGGATGCGCGTGTTTGTACAGAAACACACGATGGAGTCGCACGAGCTGGCCGTGCCCATGGCGCTGACCGGGCATGCCCCGGGCGCTGCGGGTGGGTTTGCGGTCGGCGCGGCGGTTCAGCGGCAGGCGCTCGCGGCGGCAGGGGGCGGCCTGTCGATGCCGGCCTCGTACGTGCTGCTACCACGCTCAGGCGGCCATTTTCCGGGCGAAACGGCGTGGGCGACCGGTCGACTCCCTGTGGCGTCCCGACCCGTGGCGGTTCGAATCGACCAGGGCAAGCAGTTCTTAGCCACGCTGGCCCGCGACAATGTGGGCGCCCACGCGCCCGTGTTGGATTCGTTGGCGGCGCTCTACGCCAAGCAGGGCGCAAGTCGCCTGACCCCGCCTGGCGCGACGGGAGCGGTGCGGTCGTTGGCGTTCGGTGACCATCAGTACGCGGCTGGTGCGCTCAGTCAGGCGCCCAAGTTGGCCGCGCTGTTCAAAGCGTCGCAGTTCGACGTGCCGACCCTCTCCGTCTGCGGCGCGCCAGCGGCGGTGCTGCCTGTGGCGACGCAGCTCAAGTTGGCCGTGCGGTTGCTTCAGCATCCAACCAGCGGCACGCGGCACGTGACGGTGCTCGATGAGGGTGTTCCGGGCTCGGAAGCCGGCTGGGATTCGCATCTGGACCACGCCAAGTGGGCGTCGATCAACTCCGACGCGCTCTACACGCGGGTCGTCGCGCTGATCAACAAGCCCGGCGAGAAGGATCCGGACAAGCTCGACCTCGACGAGACGATGATCGTGATCAACACCGAGTTCGGGAGAGCGCCCGGCACGCAGGCCGTCACCGGACGGAACCACTGGCCCTATGGGTACACCACGGCGTTGATCGGCGGACCGATCGGCACAAAGCAAGCGGGCTTGGTCGGCGCGATCGATGCCAAGGGGCTGGCGGTCGGCGGGATCACGCAGACGCATGAACGCGCCGCCGTGTTGGCGGCCATGGGCATCTGGCCGTTCGCGCCGGAGCTCTTCGCGGTGGGTGGGTTTCCGGCCGGCAGCGAGGCCGCCGCAGCGAAGTGGCTCAAAGAGACCGTGCTGGGGGTGTCGTGATCAGCCGTCGAACCGATCAGCAGGCGTGGCGCATCACCGCGTTGGCGATGGCGGTGGCGACGTCGCTGTTTGCGGGATGCAGTTCGCCCGCCACGACGGCGAAGCCCATCGACGCGGGCGGCGCCACGTCTCTCGACGCCGTTCAAGATGGCGAGGGCGACGCAGGTGATGCGGGGTCGGACGCCACGGCCGGCGACACCTTCGGCGATCCGGACGACGGAGCGCACGACGGCGCCGCCGCAGACACACTCTCGGACGCAGCCATGGCCGGCGACGCACCGGTTGCTGGCGACGTTGGCGATCCAGTCGACGCTGACATCGGTGATGTCGCCAGCCCCGACGACACCGCCGAAAACCCTGATTCCATCGGGCCGTTGCCAGATACTGGGCTCGACACTGGCGCAGACGCGGCGGCTGCCGGGGGCGATGGTTCGGTTCAAGACGGTGGCACAACCGGCGCCGCAGACGGCGCGACGAACACAGGCGGAGACAGTGGCCCAGACGGAGACAGTGGCACAGACGCCAACACGCCGAGTGTACCTGCCCTGCCCTTGAGCGCGCTCAGCAAGTGCGACGCGGGCGATGTCGCCTGGGTGATCCGCGCCCTTGGGTTTCTGCGAGGTCGTCGCCCTCACGGCAGCGCGGAGCTTAGCGCGCTCGTGAGCGTAGTCGGCGCTGTCGGACGCCCGGCCGCCGCTCAAGCGATGATGAGCGGCGGTGGGTTCAAGGCGAGGTGGACCCACTGGCTCATGGACGAGCTGCGCGTCGCGCGATCCGGCTCGCGCGCGAATCGGCCGTGTTTTGGTACGCCGTACAACGCCGCGGGCAGCAAGGCGCTGGCGCAGTGGCTCCGCAACAGCGATCCGGCGACGGCACAGTGGACGTCGACGTTCAACATGGCAGATGTGATCCAATCTGCGCTCGAACTCGACGACATCTCAGTCGCCTACGAGACCATGTTGTTCTCGCGCCTGTCTCGCCCCGCCACTCGCTGCGACAACCCCTCCATCAAGGAGGTGGAACGCGGTATCCGCCGCGCGTTCGCGACGAGCTTCCGTGAGGTCTACCTCCACCGAGGCACCGCGTGCATGGGCTGCCACAACTCAGTCTATTCGACGACGGACGGCCTCACCCCCGACACGGATCGCTTCTGGCCGCTGCCGGGTCGCTTTGAGAAGGCGCTTTTTGGCAAGGACGCGGGGCTGCCGGACGACGTGCTCGACGGCCCCCACCGCTATTATGGCTTCGCCGAGGGTGGCTTCTGCCCACAGCCCGCGTACTGCTCTGTGGTCGTGGGCGCCAAGGTGTCGCCGTGGAACATCCTGAAGGCGTGCGCTGTCGTGTCGACGCCGGCCGCGGTGGGCAAAGACATGTATGGTCCATCGTCGTACTGGGTGACGCCCATGACGGACACTGCGTCAACGTGGGAGCTGTTCGCCTCGTTGCGAAAAGGCCTGGGGACGCTGCGCGCCGGCCAGAAGCCGAAGATCGACCCGGTAACGAGCGCGCTCGACGGCCATGAGGCGTTCGCGTATCTGTGGGCGGTGCGTGTCGCGCATCAGGTCTGGTTTGAGGCCCACGGCTCCGGGCTGACGTTGACGCACTTCTTCCCCCGCAACGCAGACCAACGCGACATTCTCGAGGACTTGGCGGACACCTTCATCGCGACGAAGCTGTCATTCCGGGCGCTGCTGGCCGCGGTCGCGCTTCACCCGCTGTTCAACGTCAAGGCGCCGGCAGACGCCTGCGATCCCAAGTACGCCTACGTGTTGCCACGCGTGTTCAACCCGTTCAGCAAGAGCGATCCGGACCCCACCACACGCAACAACAGCCCCGGCGACGGGGTGGCGCGATGGCCCCCCGCGGTCCTCATTGGCGCGCTCGACGACCTGCTCGGCTGGCCGACCGCCGTGCAGTTGCCGACCCACACCGAGGGCGCCGTTCGGGACGCGCTAGGGGTGCGCAACAACACGGATCGGCCGGGATTCCGGGGTACCGGACTGTTTGAGCTCGCCGCTTGGGAGGCGCGCTATGGCGCTTGTGCTGCCCCAGCGCCGCCGCAGGCGCAGCAAGACGGCTCGATGACAAGCCTGATCGCTGGCTCTTGCATGGGGCGGTGCAATGTCAACGACAGCTCGTACGGCCTCTGCGCCTGCGATCCGGCGTGTGCGACGCGCAAAGATTGTTGCGAGAACTTCGGCAAGGCGTGCGGCGCCTTCTTCCAACTCAACCCTGCGAAACCACCGCCAGCGGATTGGATCGACGCGCTCGTGGCGGCGGTGGACCCAGCCACGACGCTGCGTCAGGTGATCCAGACGCTGAAGGACCGCATCCACACGGACGGACAACTGTCGTCGCCAGAAGAGGCGCTCTTGGCCAAGCTGTTCGCGGTGAACAACCTATCGGTGAAGGCCTCAAGCACCACGGACCTTGGCAAGCGGCTGCGGCTATTTTGCGGCGTGCTGCTTCGATCGCCACAGGTCACGCTGGCTGGCATGGCGGTCATGGCGAACAGCGGTGTGGACCCCATCGTCGTCAAGGGCGAGACCGCTCAGAGCTTTTGCACGCAGTGGGCGGCGATGACGCTGCCAAAGACGGCTTCGTGGACCTGCAAGGACGGCAAACTGCTTACAGGCGCCACGCCGTAGGGGCTGCGCGAGTGGCAGCCACGCCACCGCTGATGCCACTTCGCGTTCGTGTCACTTCTTCTTCATGTCATACGTGCGCACCGTTAGCGTTGCTTGGCCCCACTTGTTCGTGCCGAACACCCGCACTCGCAACACCAGCTCCAACCAGATCCCGCAGTATAAGTGCGACAGCCCGCTCGACACAGGAAACACCACCAGTGTCCCCGCGCTGGTGGTGCTCGCGGTTGTATAGACGCCAGTTTTCAGCTTCTCAGCGTGCGCGTACAACACCGGTTGTTTGCCCGCGGCGGCCAGCTTGCAGCCCGCGTAGCCTTGAATCTCGGCCTGCAGTTTCACAACTGGATCGAAGCCAGCACCCCAAGGGATCGTGACTCGGGTCGCAACGTAGACGTGAAAGCCGCCCTGCGGGCCGTGCACCATCGGTAGCCACTGGTTGTCGACGTAAGGGACAAAGGCACCGGTGACGGGATTGTGCGTGCCCAGCTCAACTTTGAGCGTGGGTGATGGAACCACGCAAGTGGTACCAAAGAAGCTCGGTGTGGGCAGCTTGCACTTCGTGAAGTCTGCCTGCGGCACGTCGGCGACGTTGGCGTTCGGACCCGGCGGCGCGCCGTGAAAACAGACCTGCGGGCCGCTGTCGGCGCCGGAGGCCTCGGCGTCTTCGGGCCCTCCGTCGGCGCTGTCGCTCATGGCCCCGTCCTCCACGCCGCCGTCCAAGATGCCGGCGTCGACGGTGTCTGAGGTCGCGTCACCTGTCGCCACGTCGCCGCCATCGCCGGACGCAGCGTCGGTCGGGGAAGCGTCTGGGGCGAGCGCATCGGTGGTGAGCGCATCGGTGGCGACCGTGTCAGCAGCCAAGGTGTCAACGCCAATCATGTCCGGCGCGATGACGTCGGGGGCGATGACGTCCCCACTCGGAGCGTCAGCGGACGTGACACCCGACCCAGCGGCGTCCGTGCCAAGCGCGGCGTCCGAGATGGTTCCAGACGACGCATCATCGACCGAAGCGGTGGCTGCGGCGGCGCCTCCGTCAACGGAACACCCAGCCGCAACCGTGAGCACGACCCCCAGCACAACGCCGATGACGTGGTGGACGCGGATGTTCCTGGTTCGCGGCGCTGTCATGGTGCCTTCCACGTGACGGTCGCGCCCGCCTTGACCGCGCCATGCTGCGTTTGTTTGCCGCCCGGCCAGATCACGGTGATCGGACCTGTGCTCGCGGCGCTGCCGAGTCCGATGTGGATGACCCGCGCGCCGGAGCTGCCGACACCGACGCATCCGACGATCCGTCGCGTGACCTTGCTGCTTGCGACGGTGGTGCTGAGGCGTGCGCCGATCGCGTCTCGATTGCCCTTGCCGCCGATCAGTCGAATCACCGCCGCCCCGCCCGCTTTGGGGAGATCATTTCGCAGGAAGCGCAGGCGGCCTCCCTCGGCGTCGCAGTCTGCGCGGACTTGAATGACGTCGAGGTCGCCATCACCGTCTAGGTCGATGAGGGACTGCGCCAACGGAGCCACGCGGCCGCAATTGCCTTTCGTCACCGCGCTAACAGCGAAGTTAAAGCCACCGTTGTTGGTCAGGAGGAGGTCAGACGCGGCCAAAATCCCAGTGTTGCCGTCACACGCGGTCAGGACTTTGCCGAGGTCCGTCGACGCGTACATCGTCACGCCGAGGTAGATGTCTAGGTCGCCGTCATGGTCGAAGTCGGCGAGCTGCGGCACCCAACTGCTGGTACGCCAGGTGGCCGCAGCGATGGGGTGCGCGGGCGGCAGCGGCGCCCATGGACCCAGCGGACTGCCCGGCTTTCCGGCGTAGATGTTCAGCGGCCCGGCGTCAGCGACGACGAGATCCGTCGCGCCGTCACCGTTGAGGTCGCCGATCCCCCAACCCATCGCGTGTGCGTAGGGCATGAAACCGGCGGCCACCGACTTGCCAAAACTCTTGCCGCCGGCGTTGAGCAGCACCGGGTGGGGGCCGAAGTCGTTGCCGATGAGCACTTCGGGGTAACCATCACCATCGAAATCCCAGCTCGCGACCGATGTGGCAATGCCTCCCTTAGCGGGCTTCCAGGTCGAGGTGACGTCGACCAACTTGCCGTCGGGCTGCTGCAACAAGAGCCGGTCGTCGTCGAACGGATCACTCAGCGGAGGCTTGTCGTAGGCGCAGATGAAGTCCGTCGCAGTGTGTTTACAGGAGACCCCTTCGCACGAATCGGGCTGTTTTCCGGCGCCCAAGTACACGTCGAGGCGGCCATCCCCGTCAAAGTCATCGATGGCGAGGCTCCACACGTTGGCGGGGATCATCATGGGCAGCAGCGCTGCGGAGACATCGCTGAACCCTCCCTTGCCGTCGCCCTTGTAGTAGGCCAGCCCTGAAGAGCCAGCGACTAGCAGATCCCCATCGCCGTCGCCGTCCATGTCGGCGACCGCGCAGCCGCCGTCGGGAAAGAGCAGGCTCGTGTCGAATGCTGAGGCCACCACTTGCGGCTTCGTACCGAGCAACAGGGCGCGGATGACGGCCTTCGGCGGTCCTTGGGATGACCCGATGAACTCGATGAACACGGCGTCTGCGACGTCGTTGTCGTCAACAAACCCAACCGCAGCGCAGTACGCCCAGGCGCCCTTGGCGGCGAGGCCGTAGGCGGCGGTGACGTCCACGAAACCTGCGCCTGGAAACGACCCCTGTGAGACTGGCGCGACCGCGCCGGACCAGGCATCGACTGGCCACGGCGGAAAAGCTGCGGCGGCGTCGCTCGCGGAGGTGCCATCACCCGCGGCGCTGAGCGTATCGGCGTTGGAATCAAGCTGCGAGTCCGCAACTGCAACGTCCGGTGTCGACGTGTCCGGAGCGTTCTGAGTGCCGGCGCTGTCGGCAGATCCAGCCGTTGCGTCCGAGCCGAACACGTCCGACGAGCCGTCGACACCGAAGGCGTTGGTGTCGGTGGCGACGTCGTGCACTGCGTCCAGCATCGCGTCGGTCTCGGTCGTGTCGGGCGCGTCGGAGGACGACCCGAGGTCGTCAACTTGGGCGACATCGGAGACGCCTGCGTCGACCGCCGCGACGTCGGCCGGCGTTGCATCCATCTGGCCAACGTCGCTGGCGATCGCGTCGTCCTGATAGCCGTCGTGCCGCGCGACATCGGATGGGAGTTCGTCCATCGAGGCGTCGTCGGTGGCCATCGCCGTCTCAGGCGCGTCAGAGGATGACCCAGCGTCGCCACCACCGGCGCTGCAGGCGCCAAGAATCAGGCCAATCGACACACTGAGCCACAGCGCGACCGATCGATCAGCCGCGACAGCGTGCGGGACAGGCCTGACGACGTTGTGTGCTGCGGCCAATCTCACCTCGATGCACGTTGGCACCATCGCCAGAATCCGGGCGATTGCAGCGTACCGGGCCCGCTGTAGTAATAACTTTTGTGCCGTGCGGCACAAAGCTGTAAGGAAGTGTAAGTTCCACCTGTGGCGGTCGTACAGAGGTTTCTGCGAAATGGATGCTCCGAGGCGAAGTGCATGATGCGCGACGGGCTACGAATCAAGCGCGGCGGCGGCGGCGCGCACTGGCGCAGTCGATTGCCTCAGGGCAGCCAAGGCTGGTCGCCTCGCAGTCGTGTGGCGTCGCAGCTCATCGCGACGTTCATCCTCTGCCATGGCGGCTGTGGCGCTGACATCGGTCCAGCGGTCAGCCCGGCGGTCGACAGCGGGACGTCAACGGACGCTGGCGCTGCAGATGCGGGCGCTGCGGATGCGGGCGCTGCGGATGCGGGCGCTGCGGATGCGGGCG
>CALENB010000573.1 GCA_937910235.1 uncultured Myxococcales bacterium
CTGACGCGACTGCCCACGTGGATGCCGATTCCGCGCCTCGGTGGCGGGGAGACGGTCATCAACCTTGTGCCAGTCGACTGGGTGGTCGACGCGATGGTTCAGATCTCGAACGATGCGCGGGCAGTCGGACGCACGTTTCACCTCGCCGATCCGGATCCGCCGACGACCGCCGACGTCCTGGCGCTGATGGTGCAGGCCCTTGGCCGCAGGCCGCCGCGGGGGCGCGTGCCCATGTCCGCGATCGTCGGCCTGGCGCGCTCGGGCTTGTTGGCGTGGACGACTCACATTCCAGCGGAGCTGATGCCGTACATGGTGTCCGGGGCTGACTTTGACGTCAGCAATACAGCCGAATTGCTGACGGGCTGCGGCCTGCGGTGCCCGCGATTTGGTGACTACGTCGACACGCTGGTCCGCTGGGCCACCCACCATCCTCATCTGCTTCAAGGAGCCCACCCATGACTGCGATGATCACCCCGGTGGCGAACGAAGCGCGCCCGTGGCTGCTCGGAGATGACTCCGAGTGGACGCTGCTCTTTGCCGCCGCCCGCGATGCACAACTGTCTTGGGCGCAACAAACGCCTGCGCGGCGTGTCGCGATTCTGCGCCGACTAGGACCGATCTTGGCGGCGCGGATGGACGAGATCTGTGCGCTGGTAGTGGACGAAAACGGCAAGCCAGAGGTCGAGGCGATCAGCCACGAGATCGGCGCGTGCATCGGCTGCGTCTCCCACCTCGGCAGTCACGCCGTTGAGATCTTGGCGGGGCGACGAGAGACCAACACCTGGCTCCCCTTCCGGCTCGCCACCGTGACGCCGCGTGCCATTGGCGCCGTGCTGATCATCGCACCCTGGAACATGCCGCTGGTGATCCCGTTTACCCAGGCGGTGACGGCGCTGGCTGCGGGCAACGCCGTCGTGCTCAAGCCGAGTGAGGTCACCCCGCGCGTCGGTCAATTGGTCGGCGACTTGATGGTCGAGGCGGGCCTCCCGGCCGGTCTATTCACGGTCGTGCAGGGGGATGGCAAGACCGGCGCTGCGCTGGTGGCGGCGCGGCCCGACAAGGTCTTCTTCACCGGGTCCGTGGCGACTGGGCGCACGGTGATGGCGGCTGCGGCAGCGCACCCCGTGCCGGTGTGCCTGGAGCTTGGCGGAGTTGACGCGATGATCGTCAGACCGGACGCAAACCTTGAATTTGCGGTCTCGGCGGCGACTTGGGGCGCGCTGTTTAATGGCGGTCAGGTCTGCGCGTCAGTCGAGCGGCTGCTGGTGTCGCGGGATATCAGTGACGCGTTCACGTCGCGTCTGGTCGACCGCATCGCGCAGTTGGATCCGGCGAGAGATCTGGGGCGCATCACCTTCGCCGGGCAGCGCCGCGTGTACGACCGCCACCTGGCCGACGCCCGCGCGCGTGGGCTGACCATCGTCTGTGGCGGCGCCTACCTATCAAGCGACAAGCTGGCGCCGACGGTGATTGTTGGCGAAGGCATCGAAGACGCGTTGGTCTGGCGAGAGGAGAGCTTTGGGCCCATCGTCGCGCTCAGCACCTTTCGCGGCGACGACGACGCCATCGCGAAGCACAACGCATCGCCATGCGGCCTGACCGCGTCGATCTTCTCCGAAGACGCCGCCGCGGCCGACCGTATGGCGACGCGGCTCGACGTCGGCAGCGTGTCCATCAACGATGTGGCGGCAGCCCTGTACGCCCGCCCGGAGCTGCCGTGGGGCGGTCGCGGAGAATCCGGATTCGGTAGCAGCCACGGTCGTGAGGGACTGCTCGCGTTCACGCGCCCTCACGTCATCGACCGGCCGACCATCGCTGGGCTCGATTTCAAGCGCCCGTGGTGGTTCCCGTATGACCACCACCAGCTCGCCGCCATGCGCGAACTCGCGCTCGCCATGGCCGCTGGCGCTTCGGCGGACCGGCTCAGTCGCATGAGCAAGCTCGGCCGGCATGTGCTGAGTCAGCTCGCCAATCGTCCGCGCCTGTAGACCGCTCCTCCAGACCTGCGCGCTGCGGGTGCGACCGAACACTTCGACCCGTATTCAGGAGATCCCATGCCATCGAATTGCACCACGCCGAGCCGCCGCGGGCCCGCGATGAGTCATCTGCTCTCACGGCTCAAGCGACCCACCCGCACAGACAACGCGCCGAGATACACTGCCACAACAGGCCACTACGAGAGCTGGTTCATCCGCGCCAATCATCCCACTGAACCGAAGGCGCTCTGGCTCAAGACGACGATTCTGCATCGGCACGACGGTAGCGCCATCGCCGAGGCGTGGTGTGCGCTGTTCGGGATCGGCGAGCGGCCCACGTGGGTTGGCAAGGCGACTGTGCCAGTGGCCGAGGCGCGCTTTGCAGATTCGCGCGTGCAAGCTGCGAACTGTGAGCTTGAGCTGGGACAAGGCACGCCATTGACGGGCGCTTCCGCGACCGGCGCGGTCCACGGCCAGGACGCGTTGCAGGCAAGCTGGAAGCTGAGATCGACGCCGGCCGAAGGGGCCCTCGCCACCCAGATGAGCTTATTTCCGGGTCGCTGGATGATCGACGGGCCTTTTCCGAAGAACAAGCTGCTCACGCCGGCGCCATCGGTGCTGATGACCGGCGAGATTCGCCTGGGCGAGACGCGGGTGAACGTCGACGGCTGGCTCGGTATGCAGGGGCACAATTGGGGACAAGCGCACGCCTTTGCCTACGCCTGGGGCCATGTCGTGTTCCCAGACGCAGCAGGGCGGCCGATCTGTGTCGCGGAGGGGTTTTCGGGGCGCATCAAGGTCGCGGGCCGCGCGACGCCGCATCTGTCGGCGTTGACGGTGAGACGCGGCGACCGGCGGTGGCGCTTCGACCGGCTCATCGATCTCTGGTCGCAGTCCTCGCAAATCGGCGACATGACGTGGCGTTTGCGCATGCGCGGCCGGGACGGCGAGGCCTCCATCGCCATGAAGGCACCACCGGAGAGCGTGGTCTGCCTGGGCTACGAAAACCCCGACACGAGCTTGGCCTACTGCCTCAACAGTAAGCTGTCGGCGTGTGTGCTGCGGGTCAATCCGATCGACGGGGACGCCTTTGAGCTGCGCACCGATCACCTCGCGGCGCTTGAGATCCTGACCCGAGAGCCGGACGACCGGTATCCAGTGGCGGCCTAGACAGGACAGACACCAGCCGTGACAGGCGCAGGCCATCACACAAGCGGCTGAACCAGAGCCGTGCGATCGCGGCCGCATCGCGGGCAACCCAGCCACGCCGGAGGCAAAGATGGGAATGGTCTTCTTCGAAAAGATGCGCGGTGACGTACGCGACCGCTGGGGCAAACGGCATGCGCTCGACTTTGACCTGCGGGTGGAGTCAGCGTCGGCGCGCCATCTGCTCAGCACCGGTGTGGCTCGGCTCACCGGGGTCGTCCACGCGCCGCCCTGGGCCGACCACGCGGCGGTTGAAGGGACGCTGACCTTCGCTGCCTCCCACAGTCGCACCCTGTCCTACGACCTGAACTTCCACGGCGACGACGGTGCCGCCATGTCCTTGCGTGGCACCAAGCAGTTTAGGTGGTTGGCCCCCGTCGCGTCGCTGACCCAACTAGCCGCGGAGCTGCGGGCCGGTGATGAGCTGCTGGCGAGGGGGGAGATCCGATTCGACCTGAATGAAGCCGTCGCGCTGGTTCGATCGCTGGCGCCCGCAAATACGGTCTCAAAGTTCGCCGCGCATCTACCTGCCGCGGGTGTGGAGGTGGTCGACGCCCTCACCGCAGCCGAGACCGCCCACGTCCGCGCGCTGGCTGCGGCCGTCATCCTGCCCGGCCAACGCGTCCCGCCAGCCGACGAGAAGACCGTGAAGCTGGCCTGCGACCTGCTCGCGCGCTTTCCCGCCGAGGGCCGGCTGGCGTGGCGCGCGGCGTTGGCCACGGTGGCGGCTGGCGTGCGTGTGGAGACCGGCAGCGCGATGGACGACCTGCCGGCTGAAGACTTGCGAGCGCTCCTGTTGCGCTGGACCGCACCGGAGGACCTGCACACCCTGCATCGAGCGGCGGAGTTCGTCGTGATGCCAGTGCGCACCGGGCATTTTCAGCATCCTGACTACCTCGCCGCCATCGGGTTTCCGAAGATGAGCAGGTCGGTCGCGGAGCCCAAGCCGCGCTTTCTGTCTGCGGTGACTAGCGCCGAAGAGTTGGACGCCGACACGACCATCGAAGCCGAAGTTGTGGTGGTGGGCACAGGCGCTGGCGGCGCGGCCATCGCGGCGGCGCTCGCAGAGCGGGGCGTGGTGGTCGCGGTGGTGGAGGAAGGCCGCTACAAGACCCGGCATGACTTCACCGGCGATCCGGTCGCGCGCATGTCATCGCTGTATCGGGAGCAGGGTATGACGTTCACCGTCGGCAACCCGCCGATAGCTGTGCCGCTGGGTAAGGTGGTGGGCGGCACGACGACCATCAACTCAGGTACGTGCCTGCGCCCAGGCGACGAGGTGTTCGCGGACTGGCAAGCGCGGCTCGGACTCGGTGAGCAAGCCTCAAAGGCGGCCATGGCGCCGTGGTACGACAAGGTGGAGCGCGAGCTGGGGGTCGCGCCCGGTGATCCGCGGTATCTTGGTGGCGTCGCCGATGTGGTGGCTTGCGGTGCTGACGCCATGGGACTGAAGCACGGGCCGCTGCCACGCAACGCGCCGGGCTGTGATGGTCAGGGCACCTGCATCTTCGGGTGCCCCACCGCCGCCAAGCGATCCACCGATGTGTCGTGGATGCCGCGAGCGATCCGCGCCGGCGCGCGTGTCTATTGCGGCCTCCCGGTGCGACGAATCTTGATGCGCGGGCGACGTGCCGTGGGCGTGCTGGTCCGCGGAACCGATGCGTTTGGCGCGACAAAGACCCTGACAATCCGGGCCGAAAGCGTCGTCATCAGCTGTGGAGCGCTGTTATCGCCGCTGCTGCTCGCCGACAGCGGCGTGCGCCTGCCATGGCTGGGCAAGAACCTGTCGCTGCACCCGGCGATGGGCATGATGGCGCTGCCTGAGCCCGGCGCTGGGCCGCAGTCACGCGCCCCATGGGATTGCGTTCCCCAAGGCTACGGCGCCCACGGTGCCGGCGACGGCATCGTCTTCGAGGGTGTGTACGTGCCGCCACAGCTCATCGCTGGCACCATGCCGCTCATCGCAGGCGAGCTGACTAGGTGGATGGATGCGCAGCCAACCGCTATGCAATACGGCTTCATGACCCGAGATGTCGGCAACGGTCGCGTGTTTCGTAGCCCGACTGGGGGGCGTGTCGCCGCCTACGGGCTGTCGGATGACAGCCACCGGCAGCTGCAGAAGGGGGCGGCGCTGTTGGCGGAGATGCTGCTTCGTGGTGGCGCCTCGGAGGTGATGACAGGCATCGCCCGGATGCCGACCGTCTCGACCGTTGAAGACGCGCGCGCAATCGCGACGGCTGACATTCGCAAGGCAGATTGGAAGCTGCTGGGAGCCCATCCGCTCGGCACATGTCGGATGGGGACGGATGCGGCGACGGCGGTCGTGGACTCGGACCACAAGGTCTTTGGCACCGCGAATCTCTACGTCGTCGACGGCAGCTCGGTGCCGACCTCGCTTGGCGCGAACCCGCAGCTCACGATCATGGCGATGGCCTTGCGGGCAGGGGAGCGACTCGCCGACGGCCCAATCAGGTGCGACCTGGCGCCAATCAAGGCGACGAGGCGAGCCTTTGGGTAGGCCGAGTGCCCGCGTCCAGTGCCAGGCAGATGAAGCGGGCGGGGTCGGATGACTACACTTAACACTTGCTTGCAAGTGTTAAGTGTAGTCATCCGACCCCTCATTACCCTGCCGGCGCTTCGACCCGTGTAGCGCCTTGAAATCGAGGCGAAACGCCGCGCTCGCTAGATCTCCTCGTATTGACTACGCTCGTCTGACCAGCGGCGTTCGCGATGCCGAGGCGATGTGCAGTTTTGGCGGGTCAAACCGCGACGAGAGGGGGGCCCCATGCGTGAGCTAACGGGATCGGTGCGCGTGTTTGCTCCAGGCGTGCGCGTCATCGGGCTGCTGCTAACCCTCACACTCGGCGCGTGCGGCAGTGGCGACGCCGGCGTTGAGGGCCCCAAGCTCGGGTCGAGCGCGGTCGACGCAGCGGGCGACGTGCAGACGACCGGGGACGCTGCCAGCGATGGCGGGGTCGCCGACACCGGCGCTGCGGCGGACGGCGGCGTGACGTTGGATACCGCGGCTAGCGCCGATATCGCCGGGCTGCTCGACACCCACGTGGTGCCCGACGGCGCGCTGACCGACACGCCAATCGCGGATGCGACGCAGATCGACACGAGCGGCGAAGACGAGGATCCTGGCTACGACAGCACCGTTGTTGTGGACCCTGACGCGACCTCCGACGGCGGCACCAACGGCGACGCGGGCGTGGCGGATGGCGGCGCCGCAGGGTTGGCGCTGTGTAGCGCCTGCAACGTGGCGGCCGACTGCGCAGGCAAGGTCTGCCACCTGCACTTTGGCCAGGGTCGGTGCGGCGAGGCTTGCGCGGTGAACACCGACTGCGCGGCCGGCTACGTGTGTGCCGAGGCGGATGTGGCTGGTGGGCAGAAGCTGAAGACCTGCCTGCCAGCAGCGGGCAGTGACCAGGTCGTTGGCGCCATCGGCAGCTGCGGCTGCCCGGGCGTGACGCCGGGCACCGAGGTGTGTGATGGCACGGACAACGACTGCGACGGGCTGACCGATGAGGCCGGCGACGCGCTGTGCACGGACGGCAACCCCTGCACAAAGACGACCTGCGACAGCAAGGCGAAGACCTGCAAGGTCGCGGCGATCAGCGGCGGCTGCGATGACGGAGACGCCTGCACGACGGGCGAGAAGTGCGTCAAGGGCGTGTGCGGCGGCGCCAAGATCGTCACCTGTCAGAGCGACGGCAACGACTGCACTGTGGCGACGTGTGACAAGGCGAAGGGCTGCACGCAGGTCAGTCAGGACGACAAGGGCTGCGACCCGAAGTCTGGGTACTGCGCGTCTGGCAGCTGTCAGGCGGGCAAGTGCGTGGCCGGGACGGAGTCCGACTGCAACGACAACAACCCATGCACGACGGACGCGTGCGACAAGGCGAAGGGGGTGTGTACGCACGGGTCGGCGAAGACAGGGACAGCGTGCGATGACGGTGACGCCTGCACCGAGAAAGACAGCTGCTCCGGCACGAGCTGCAAGGCGACCAAGATCAGCTGCGACGACGGTAACGTCTGCACCACCGATGGCTGCGACCCTAAGACCGGGTGCACCAAAACCCCGAAAAATGGCGGTGCTTGCTCGGATGGTGACCTCTGCACGACAGGCGACGTCTGCGCCGACGGCGACTGCAAGGCGACGACGGTGAAGCCGTGCGGCGAGGCGGGGCCGTGCAATCCGCAGACCTGTGACGCGAGCAACGGCCAGTGCATTGAGACGAAGAAGACCGACGGGTTGACGTGTGACGATGGCAACAAGTGCACCACCAGCGACGCGTGCAGCGCTGGGCTGTGCACTGGTAAGAGCGTGGGCTGCGACGACAAGAACGCTTGCACCGACGACAGCTGCGCGCCAGACAAGGGCTGCGTCTACAAGCCGAACGCGTTCGCTTGTGATGACGGCGACGTGTGCACCGTCGGCGACACCTGCGCGGCGAGCGCGTGCCAGGGAGGCAAGGCCAACGCGTGCGATGACGGCAACCCGTGCACCAAGGGCGCTTGTGACAAAGACGGCAAAAAGACCGGAAACAAGGGCTGTGGGCAGACGCCGGTGGATGGCGCGCTGTGTGATGACGGCAAGGCCTGCACGACGAAAGATGCGTGCAAGGGTGGCGGCTGCGTTGGCGCGGTGATGTCGTGCGATGACAGCAACAGCTGCACCGATGACGCGTGTGATGCCACCAAGGGCTGTGTGCACCAGGCCAACACCAAGACGTGCGACGACGGCGACGCGTGCACCGGCAAGGACACCTGCAATGGCGGCAAGTGTGTGGTCGTGGACATCTCGAAGGGCTGCGACGACGGCAACCCTTGCACCGACGACAGCTGCGACAAGCTCAACGGTTGCGTGACCCAGGCGAACACGGCCAAGTGCGAGGACGGCAACGCTTGTACGTCGGGCGACAGCTGCAGCAACGGCGTGTGTTCGGGCAAAGAGATCTGTGAGTGCAAGGGTGATGTGGACTGCGCCGGCAAGAGCAAGAACCTGTGCGCGGGCGAGCTGGTGTGCAAAGCCGGGACGTGTGCGGTGGATCTGGCCAAGGAGATCACCTGCGCTGACGACGGCAACGCCTGCACCACGACCGCGTGTGACTCGGCGAAGGGGAGCTGCAAGACGACGGCTGTGGCCGACGCCAACCCGTGTGACGCCGACGGCGACGCCTGCACCAGCAACGACGCCTGCAAGACCGGCGTGTGTGTGGCGGGGCCCAACCTGGACTGCGACGACAAGAACCCGTGCACCGACGACGCGTGTGATCCAGACGGCAAAAAGACCGGAAAGACGGGCTGCGTGAACACTGCGAACACCAAGCCCTGCGACGACGGGTCGGTGTGCACGGAGGGTGAGACGTGCGCGGCGGGGGTGTGCAAGGCTGGCAAACCGAAGGCCTGCGACGATGGCAACGCTTGCACGGACGGCATCTGCGACCCGCAGAAAGGCTGCGGCTTTCAGCTCAACACCAAGCCCTGTGATGACGGCGACGTGTGCACCGACGCCGACGCCTGCAAGCTCGGCACGTGTGTCGGCGGCAAGGCCAAGGTGTGTGACGACAGCAACCAGTGCACCACCGATGTGTGTGACGCGAAGCTGAAAAAATGCGTATCGACCGCCCACAAGGGCAACTGTGACGATGGCAGCGTGTGCACAACCGGCGAGCGCTGCATTGGTGGCAAGTGTGGCTACGGCACCAAGAAGGTCTGCGGCTACAAGGCCTGCCACACCGCCTCGTGCGACGCCAAGACCGGCGCCTGCACCTACACGCCGACGCCGGGCTGCGGCGGCAACTGCACTGAGGATAAACACTGTAAGGCCGACAGCAACGTCTGCACCTTGGAATACTGCAATACATCGACCAAAAAGTGCGCGGTGAAGACCATGGCGGACGGCTCGAAGTGCAATGACGGCTACGCGTGCACCAAAGACGAGGCCTGCAAGGCTGGCAAGTGCACCAACGGCAAGGGCGTGAACTGCGACGACGGCAACACATGCACCAGTGACTTGTGTGACGCGGCGACGGGCAAATGCACGCACAAGGACAACACCGCTTACTGCGACGACGGCGACAAGTGCACCTACTCGGACCGCTGCAAGGCCGGAAAATGCGTCGCTGGGACACCGAAGACGTGCAACGACTGGAAGCCCTGCACCGCGGACAGCTGCGACGCGAAGACGGCGGCGTGTGTGTACACGCCCATCGCCAACTGCACGGCGACCTGCGCGGTGGACACGGACTGCGCCAAGAGCACGGTGGCCTGCCAGGAGGCCTACTGCTACGCCAAGAAGGAGTGCCGATTCAAGCCGGTGACCAACAACTCGGGCTGCGATGACGGCAACCCCTGCAGCGCGGTGTCGTGGTGTTGGAGCGGCAAGTGCTTGGGCGGAAACTTGACCAGCTGCGACGACGGCAACATCTGCACGGACGACGTGTGTTCGTCGAAGACGGGCAAATGTGAATCGAGCAATAACCAGTCGAGCTGCAATGACGGCGACTTGTGTACGGCGGGAGACGTCTGCACGGCCGGAAAATGCGTGTCTGGGGCGAAGAAGGTGTGCAACGACAACAACAAGTGCACGGCCGACAGCTGCGACGCCAAATACGCCAAGTGTGTGTTCACGCCGATCGTTGGCTGCGGTGGTTACTGCGCCACGGCGAAGGACTGCACGGATGATACGAACCCGTGCCGATTCCCGTACTGCCACAGCTCCGTCAAGAAGTGCTACTGGACCTCGGAGAAGAACAACACGCTCTGCGACGACGGCACAAAGTGCACCGCGATTAGCTACTGCAGCGGTGGCAAGTGCATTGGCGCGAACAAGAAGGTCTGCGACGACAAGGAGACCTGCACCATCGACAGCTGTGACCCGAAGACGGCGGACTGCGTGTTCTCGCCGAAGACCGGTGGCGCCTGCAGCGACGGCACCAACTGCACGGTTTCAGACGTTTGTGCGCAGGGCAAATGCGTGGGCACGGCGAAGGTCTGTGACGACAAAAACGCGTGCACGACGGACAAGTGCGATCCGGTGAAGGGGTACTGCGTCTACACCAAGATCCTGGGCTGCGGCGGCTACTGCGGCGATGATTCGCACTGCAAGCAAGACGCGAACCCCTGCACGGTGAGCTACTGCCTGCTGACCTACGGCAAGTGTTACACCAAGTACCCGGCCAAGACGACGGCGTGCTCCGATGGCAACCCCTGCACCGTTCAGGACACCTGCACATACGGCAACGGTAAATGCTACGGCGGCGGCGCGTTCAATTGCTCCGACAACAACCCCTGCACCAACGACCTCTGCGATCCGAAGACCGGCAAGTGTGTGCATGTGAACAATGCGAACAGCTGTAGCGACGGCAACGCGTGCACGTATTACGACAAGTGCACGCTGGGCAAGTGCGTGTCGGGGACGACGGTGAAGACGTGCAGCGACGGCAAGGCGTGCACAGACGACTTCTGCGCGACCAAGGACGGCGCCTGCACCCACAAGCCCTCGACCAAGGCGGGTTGCTGCGCGGCCGATAAAGACTGCAAACCCGGCGCAAACGCTTGTTTGGTGAGCTACTGCGACAGCCAAGTCTACTTCACCTGCAAGACGAAAAACGCGGCGAAGGGCATCAGCTGCACCGACGGTAACCCGTGCACCACGACGGACACGTGCAAGTACGGCAACGGCGTGTGTTACGGCGGCGCGGCCAAAGACTGCGACGACAAGAGCGCCTGCACGACCGATTTGTGTGATCCGAAGAGCGGGGCCTGTTTTCATGTGAACAAGGCGGGCACCTGTGACGACGGCGACAAGTGCACGGGGTACGGCACGTGCGCGACCGGCAAGTGCACACCGGGCAAGCAGAACGTGACGTGTGTGACGAAGAAGTGCTTCACCGCGGCGTGCGACGCTGCGACCGGAAAATGTGCGTATGCGGCCATCGCGGGTTGCCAGTAACGCCGGCGCGGAAGTGGAAGGCGGGGTCGGATGACTACACTTAACACTTGCTTGCAAGTGTTAAGTGTAGTCATCCGACCCCCGTATCACGAAGCAACCGCTCATGCACCGGCATCGCCCGACCCTGCCGCGCCGCCTCGGCCACAAACCAGCCATTCCGCCACGGCCACTCCTTCACCGCGCCCTTGTAGTCCGCGATCCCCAGCGAAAAGCCACACAACCGCTCAACGAGCGGCCCCACCTCAAGGCGCACCTCCAGGTGGTCACCGCCGACCCGCTCCATCTCCGTCACCAACGCCGTGAGCTCCGCCTTGTGGCCACTCACCACGCCGCCAACCGTCACGTCATGGCGCGCGCACAGCAGCCCGAACGCGCAGTTCCAGATCAGCTTCTCAAGCTCCACGGCCCGAAACTCGGCGTCGTTGACTACCGTCGCCGGCACATCAAGCCGCTGCAGCCAGCGCACCACCGCCGAGGCGCGCGGACCCGCGAAGGGGGAGTCACCGCCAGGATTGAGGTCATCGCCGCGCTGCGCCACCGCAAAAAACAGCAGCCCGCGGGTCGCGTCAGCGAGGCCATGGTCAGCCAGCCACGACCGCAGCATGCCGTTCTGCAGAAACACCAAGTCACCATGGCGCTGCTCAGGCACGCGTGCGACCACGGCGTCGAGGTCATCGTTGCGTGTTGCGACGAGGATCGGCCCGCAATCATCGGCGTGCAGCGCGTCCCAACCCGTGTCCCGTCGAATCACCACACACGGCACCCCGCGCATGGCCGCCCGTGTCTCCAACGCCTGACCCACTCTTCCGCCACCTATGATGATCATCGTCGCACCTCCATGCCCACGCCTGTACCGCATCGCCGCGACGATGGACATCACGGTCGCGTGCGGTCCACCCTACAGCTCCTACGACGCACAGGCAGGGGCATCACCACAAGCATCGTCGCCGCCAGACCAGCCTCGTCACGCCACAAATCTTGGAGCTACCCATGAGCCTGAATCTCGCCAGCATCCTACGTACCTCGGCCAAGAAACACCCGAAACGTCCGGCGTTGACGATTGGCGATAAGACGCTCGACTACGGCACCCTCGACGCCTACGCGCGGCAGTTCGGCGGCGCGCTGTTGGAGTTGGGGCTGCGTCCGGGCCAGCACGTCGCGCTGATGCTGCCGAATGTGCCGCAGTTCACCATCGCCTACTACGCCGGCCAGTACGTCGCGATGCCCATCGTGCCGCTCAACGTGCTGCTCACCGCGGACGAAGTGCACTATCACCTCGACGACTCCGACGCCGTCGTGCTGCTGGCGTGGGAAGGCTTCTACGAGGCCGCCCACACCGCATTTCAGCGCAGTGACGGCTGCAAACACCTGATCATCGTCAAGGCCGATCCGACCGATCTCACGTCTGATCCAGGCGTCGAGAACTTCACCGCGCTGCTCGCCGCCGCCTCGCCCGTCAAAGGCCTCGCGCCGACCATGCCCGACGACACCGCCGTGGTGCTCTACACGTCGGGCACGACCGGTCGGCCGAAGGGGGCGGAGCTGACGCACTTCAACCTCTACTACAACGCCGAATATGCGGGCTCCCGGCTCATGCCCCTCGATGGCGACACCGTCGCGCTGATCGCCTTGCCGCTCTTTCATATCTTCGGCCAGACCGTGCAGCAGAACGCCGTACTCCGGGCGGGCGGCCACATCGTGCTCCTGCCGCGCTTTGAGCCCATCGCCGCGTTTGAGCTGTTGGGTCGCCACAAAATCACGTTCTTCGCGGGTGTGCCGACGATGTATTTCGCCTTGCTGCATCACCCCGACGCGGCCAAGTACGACCTCTCCTCGCTGCGCTATTGCGCGTCAGGTGGGTCCGCGATGCCGGTGGAGGTCATGCTGGCGTTCGACAAGCGCTACAACGTCAACATTCTGGAAGGCTACGGCCTCTCGGAGACGTCGCCGGTGGCGAGCTTCAACGTGCTCGACCAGCCGAAGAAGGCCGGCAGCATCGGGCTGCCGATCGATGGCGTCGAGTTCCGCCTGATCGCCGACGACGGCAGCCTGGTGACGGAGGTCGACACCGCTGGCGAGATTCAGATCAAGGGCCACAACGTGATGAAGGGCTACTACAAACGCCCAGAGATCAACGCAGAAGCGATCGTCGCCGGCTGGTTCGCGACGGGGGATGTCGGCATGGTCGACAGCGATGGCTACTACCGCATCGTCGACCGCAAGAAAGACATGATCATCCGCGGTGGCTACAACGTGTACCCGCGTGAGATCGAAGAGGTCCTCTATGGTCACCCGGCGATCGGTGAGGCCGCGGTGATCGGCGTGCCGCACCCAAGTCATGGGGAGGAGGTCAAGGCCGTCGTGGCGTTCAAGCCTGGCGCCACGGCGACGACCGACGAGCTGTCAGCCTATTGCCGAGAGCGCTTGGCAGCCTACAAGTACCCGCGGATCTTCAAGGTGATGGATGCGCTGCCCAAAGGCGCCACGGGCAAGATCCTGAAGCGCGAGCTGCGCCGTTAGCCGCGGTCAGCCGCCGGTTGGGGGCGTCGCGGGCGTTGGGGGCGTCGTCGGTGGGTCCAATCGGTACGCGGTCGGGATCACACCGCCAAAGGCCGGATCGTACTGCTTTTTCATCCAGTCATAGGTGCCCCGGGTCTGCTTCACGCGCTTTCGTAGCCCCGTCAGCGTCTTATAAGGCAGCTGGCGTGCCGAACGCGCTGCGAGCCACGCTGGCAGCATCCCGCCTGGGTCACTGTAGACCTGATACGTGACCCGAACCCGGGCCTTGTCGAGCTCCTCAAAGCGGTAGGAACCCTGCAGCCGGGGCATCCTCACCACGCCGGAGACGTCGGGCACCGAGGCGACGCGCACGGCGTGAAACGAGCTGACCACGATCCTGCGCTTCACGTGCACCATCGCCTTGCCACGCAGCACCACGTCGCGGTCGTTCACAGGCCATGGCGCGTCGATGCGGGTGTAGATCATGCGCTCAAAATCGTTGATTTTGCGGACCAGCCGCGCGGAATGGCACTTCGCCCGCCACTCGCAGTGTCGTTTGACGTCCATGACGATCCCGAGCAGATCGAAGAGCGTGCCCTCAACGACCGCCACGCCTCGAAACTCAGGCAGGTTCTGGCCCGGCACCGCCCGCGTCGAGACGACCACGCCGTCCCTTGTGTCGATGCGCCGCCACGGCCCGCGCGCTGGGGTCGCGTCGCATACCATCGGCATCAGCGCTCCGGCGATCACGAGTAGCCCACCCGCGCGCAGCCAACTTGGCGGTAGCCACCTCTGGGGGCAGCGCCGGCGGCGCGCTGCAGGGTCGGTCGGACGGGGAGTTGGTATCTGGGTTCCTGTGGGCTGCGACGGGGGGCGGCGTCACGCTCCGTGTACCCGGAGGGGGTGGCACGCAGCCTAGCGTGTCGCTGGTCACCTCGCCACGACCGCGCGCGGCGCAGTCCCTATTGCAGCCCGCCTAGTCCGCGCAGTACGCTGTCGGCATGACGCCTGATCCGCATGACAACAAATCTCCGCCGGGGGCTGTCTCCGACGATGACAGCCATGTGCTCGCCGAGATCCTGGACATGGTGCTGTTAGCCAATCAGGTCGGCACGTGGCAATGGGACCTTAGCAATCGAACGGTGACTTGGGACGACAACATGTTCCAACTCTTCGGCGAGGTGCCCGATCCGCGCCGGGCCAGCGACATCTGGCGCAAGCGGGTGGATCACGCTGACCGGGTACGCATCAAGGTGCAGACCGCGAGTCTCGCCGACGGCTCGCTGGCTGAGGTGCTGAATCGGTACACGCTGACCCACGTCGATGGCACACGGCGGGTCATCACAGGTCGCTCGCGCTTGCTTCGCAACGGCGACGGCACCGCCTCGTTCGTTTTTGGCGTCAATTGGGACATCACCAAGCAGCTGGCGGTGCGCTCGGAGCTCGCCGATCAGCGCCAAAGGCTTGATATTGCCCTGGACGCAGCCGAGATGGGCTCGTTTCGCTGGGATCTGAAGACGCGGAATGTGGACTACGATGCCCGCCTGTTCCGGCTCTACGGCGTCCCGGAGGGCGCGGACACCAAGGCCGTCTTCAAGGCTGCCGTCGACCCGGCGGACAGGGAGCGCACGGCAGAGTCGATTCGTGCGGCGCTTCGGGACGGCGAACTTCGTACGCGGTTTCGTATTCATCGCCCAGACGGCACCACGACCTGGCTCGAGGCGCGCGGCAGGGTGTTTTATGATGACGATGGCGTCCCGGAGTCCCTCGTCGGCGTCAACTTTGACGTGCGGGCGTCGGTCGACACCGAACGCGCCCTCGTCAGGGCATCCGAACGTTCGCTGGCTGCTTCTGCGGCGAAGAGCGCCTTTCTCGCCACGATGAGCCACGAGATCCGAACGCCACTCAACGGCGTGGTTGGTCTCGCCGACGCGCTCGCGCGTGCCGATCTCACGCCGGGGCAACGTCCGCTCATCGCTGCGATGCAGAGCTCGGCCAACGCGTTGCGCGCGCTGATCGACGACATTTTGGATCTCAGCAAGATCGAAGCTGGCGCGATCACCCTCAGCGCAGCGCGGTTTTCGCTCGATGACCTGCTCACCGATCTGCGCTCGTTGCTTGGCACGAGCTGCGCTGACAAAGGCCTGGAGCTGCGCGTGCGGGCGGCCGCCGGCACCGGTGACGTTTGGCTCGGTGACGCGACTCGCATCCGCCAAGTGTTGGTGAACGTGGTCGGCAACGCCGTGAAGTTCACCGACAGCGGTCATGTCGACGTGGTGGTGCGGGCCGGCCCGCCCGGGCTGCGATTCGAAGTCGTTGACACCGGCATCGGCATCCCGTTGGACGTGCTCCCGACCCTCTTTGAGCGATTTGTGCAGGCGGACAGCACACCGACCCGTCGTCACGGCGGCACCGGGCTAGGGCTCGCGATCTCTCGGGCGCTTGTCGAGCGGATGGGTGGTCAGATCACAGCCAGCAGCCCCGCGAGCGGTGGCGCGGTCGTTGTCTTCACCCTCGGCGTGACGTCCGCCGATCCAGCCGTCGCGTCGTCGCTGCCGCCGCTCACG
>CALENB010000574.1 GCA_937910235.1 uncultured Myxococcales bacterium
CTGGCTTGACGTACCTCGCCACGCTCGCGCGCCATGGCGCACCAGCCGCCGCCCGCATCGCGCAGGCCGAGGCGCTCACCGAGCGGGCCGACGTCGCCGGCAGCGCGCCGCAGCGCATCGCCGTGCGCGACCTACACGCCGCCGCCTTGGTGGAGGCCGGCGTGCCTCAGCTCGCGCTCACCGTCGCCCGCACGGCCGTCGCGCTGGCGGAGGACCACCCGCTGCTGCGCTGGCGCGGGCGCGCCCGCAGTCGCCTCGCCGCCGCGTTGTTGGCCACCGGTGATCCCAACGCGGCCCTCGCCGAGACCGAGACGGCGGCGCGCCTCGGTGTGGCGGCCGAGGACCGCATCACGCAGGCCCGCTGCCTCCTGATCGGGGGGCAGGCCCTTGTCGCGCTCGGCCGACTCGACGAGGCGCAGCTCGCGCTCGGCCATGCCATGCAAGTCGCGTTTTCGCTGCGCATGCCCACGCTCGCGGGTGAGGCCGCCTTTGCGCAGGGCGACGCTTTCCTGCGGCTTCAGCGCGGCCGCGAGGCGCGTCATGTCTTCGAACAAGCGGTCGACCAGGCCCGCCGCGCCGGCACCGTCGCGGCCCAGATCCGCGCGCTGCGTGGCGCGGCGGCCGCCGCTCACCAACTCGGTCAGAGCGACGTCGCGCTCGCAGAGCTGGCAGTGGCTGCGTCCCTCGCTGGCGGCCTAGAGGCGGGGCGCTGCGCGGTCGACCGGGCTCGGATTCACTGCGAGCGCCAAGCGCCCGACGCCGCCCTGGCCGTCCTCGCTGAGATCACCGTCGAAGGCTGGCCGTCGACCGCCGCAGGTGAGCTGCTGACCGTCCTGGGCCAAGCCCGCGCCATGAAGGGCGACATCGCCGCCGCAGCCACCCACCTGACAGACGCGGTCGCCCACCTTCGAGCGGGCAGCGAGCGCAGTCTCGGCGCGGCGCTGTTCCTGTTGGGACAGGTGGAAGGGATGCGTGGCGACGGCGACGCCTGCGGCACGGCCCTCGCCGAGGCGTTGATCATCACGGCGAGGCTCGGGCTGCCAGAGCAACACGCGGTGCGACGCGTTATCGAGCGCATCCAAGCGCAGGCAGAGGCTGATCATGGTGTTTGATGCCCGTCGAAGCGCGGCCGTGTTGGCCGACGAGCGGGGCACCTTGTATCGGCGCGCTCGGCAAGAGCTCGTGCTCTGTTACCCCAACAACTATCGCGTCGCAGGCGCCTCGCTCGGCTTTCAGGTCGTGTATCGCGCGCTCAATAGCCGACAGAGCATCAGCTGCGAGCGCGCCGTGTTGCCAGATGATTGCTTCGACGACGGTTGGCGCGGTCCTCTGCGCAGCATGGAGCACGGCCAGCCGCTGGGCGCGTTCTCGGTGGTGCTGTTTTCGATCGCCTACGAGCTCGATATTCCGCACCTCGCGTGGATGCTGCAGGCCGGCGGCTTGGCGGCGTTGGTTGATGACCGCGGCGAACAAGTCGCTCCCGTCATCGTCGGTGGCCCGATGACCCAGAGCAACGCCCTGCCGCTCGGGCCCTTTGTCGACGCCGTGGTCATGGGAGAGGCCGAAGACGCGCTGGAAGATCTGCTCGACGCCCTCGAGGCTGATCTGCCGAAACCACAGCTATTGCGGCGTCTGGCTGAGATCCGCGGCGTCTGGGTGCCGAGCCTGCACGGCGACGCCGTACCCAACGTGCTTGTCGCCCGGGGCGCCCACATCCCGGCCCACGGCGTCTGGACCAGTCCGCACTCTGAGTTCCGCGACATGGCGCTGCTGGAGACCAGCCGCGGCTGTCCCCGCTACTGCAAGTTCTGTGTCGTGCGCGCGCCGGCCTCACCGATGCGCAGCCCGGAGCTGGAGCGCGTCGTCAACGCGCTCGACCACGGCATCTATCGCGACGCCGAGCGGGTTGGATTTGTCGGCGCGGCCGTCAGCGATTGGCCCTTCATCAAGGGCGCGCTGCGCGCCGCTATCGATCGGGGCAAGGGCGTTGGCATCAGCAGTCTGCGGGCCGACAAGTTGGACGAAGAGTTCGTCGAGCTGCTGCAATTGGGCGGCTACCGGACGCTGACGGTCGCCTCGGACGCGCCGAGTCAGCGTATGCGCGGCAAGATGATGAAGGGCCTGCGGGAGCGCCATTTCCTCGCCGTGGCCGAGCTCGCCCGCACGTTTCGCATGAAGCAGATGAAGATGTACCTGATCTTGGGCCTGCCCGAAGAGGAGGACAGTGACCTGACGGAGCTGATCGATCTGTGTGGGCAGCTCTCCACACGCGTACCGCTGGCGATCACCATCTCGCCGTTTGTGCCCAAGCTGCACACGCCGCTGGCGGAGGCGCCGTTTGAGTCCATCCCGGTCATGATGAAGCGACTCAAGACCGTGCAGAAGGCGCTGCGACGCCGGGTCGATGTGCGTTTTGACTCGCCGCGCTGGGCTTGGATCGAGTACAGATTGAGCCAAGGTGGCCGCGCGACCGGGCTCGCAGCTTGGCAGGCGTTTCAGGCCGGTGGGGCCTACGCCGACTACAAGCGCGCCTTCGCCGAGCTCGACGCAGACGACGCCAGCGAGCAGCGCGCTGCGGTGGCCGCGGCCGAACGCCATGATCTTTGGGCGCTGCGAGGCGCGCGGTGAGATCGCGACGAGCGGGGCGTGCGCGGCGACCGGGCGCCGTGCTCGGGGTCGCGCTGTGTCGGCTCGTCCTGGGCTGGCTCGTCGTGGCCGGCGCGGTGGGGTGCGACAAGGCCAAGCCTGCGCCGCCGCCGCCGGAGATGTTCGACGAGCCCGCGCCGCTACCGCCGCCCGAACCCGACCCGGTCGCGCCGCTTGGCGCCGCTGAGGAGGCGGGTGCCAAGGTCGCAGCGGGCAGCGCCCACGACCCAGCGCATGACGTGGTCGCGCCAGCGAAGGTGGAGCCGGCGAAGGTGGCGCCAGGCAGCCTGCGACCGAGCGACTCGCTCCTCGTCGGGCCGTGCCCGCTAGCGGGAGAGGTCGCGTCGACATGCCTGCGGGAGCCCGAAAAACCGGCCGATCAGGTGCGTATCTTGCACATCCTCATCGCATGGAAGGGCACGCTGCCCGGTGCCCCGGCGCATCGCGATGAACCGGCGGCCAGCAAGCTCGCCCTTGAGCTGGGTCACGCCGCGCGCACCGAGGGGATGGACTTCGTCTCGCTCGTGCACAAGTACAGTGATGACCCTGGCGCTGGCGTCTACACCATCGACGCCACCGCCGAAGGCCGTTTCGTAGAGCCCTTCATCATCGCGGCGCGCCGACTCGCCCTCGGCAGCGTCGACGTGATCCGCTCGCAGTTCGGCTTTCACGTCATGAAACGTGTACCGGATGGATTCGATCCCGCGCCGCGGTCATTGCCCGATCTCATCGGCGGCGCCTGCCCAGAGGACGGCGAAGAGGCCGCGCGCTGCGGTGCCGACCGCCCCGCCCGTGCCGACTACGTCACGCCCAAGCAGGTGGTGGTCGCGCACGTGCTGGTCGCGTACAACGGGGCCATCGGGCGCCGCCGGGTCGCGCGCGATCGCGCTGCTGCGCTGGTACTAGCCGTTCGTGTAGCGCACGCTGCGCGCCGCGCCGGCGCCGACTTCGGGGCGTTACAGAAGCGCTACAGCGACGATCCCGGGCGGGGCAGCTACGAGGTGACCCCTGCCTCCGAGTTCCTGCCGCCTTTTCGGCGCCTGTCGTTGCGGCTCGCGCTGGGCGGCGTCGACGTGGTGGAGACGCGCTACGGCTATCACGTCGTGCGCCGGATGAAGTGAGACGACGACGGCCCAACGCGGCCGCAGGAGCGCAGTGATGTCCAGCGAGTCGCCAGCTTGGCAAGTTGATATCGACGCAGCGGCAACCGCTGCGCTTGCCGCGGTCACCGAAGCGACGGACTTGGCGGCGCTGCGCGAGGTAGAGGTCGCCGCGCTTGGCCGCAAAGGCAGCGTCACCGCCTTGATGAAGCGGGTCGGCACCCTCGCCAAGACTGAGCGTCGCGCGTACGGGGCGGCCGCCGGATCCCTTCGCCAACAAGTCACCGCCGCGATCGAGACGCAGCGCGATCAAATCCGCGCCGCGGCCATCGCCGCTGAGCTCGACGACGATACCTTTGACGAGACGCTGCCCGGCCTCAACCCGGCCCGTGGCCACGTGCACCCCCTCAGCCGGGTGCGCCTGGAGCTAGAAGAGGTCTTCACCTCGATGGGCTTCTCCGTGCTGGACTACCCCGAGGTCGAGAGCGAGTTCGACAACTTCGAGGCGCTCAACATCCCCGGCTGGCACCCCGCGCGGGACATGCAGGACACCTTCTGGCTCAAGAGCGGCCACCTGCTGCGGACCCACACCTCCGCCGGTCAGGTGCGCGCGATGCACCAGTTCAAGCCGCCATTTCGGGCGATTTTTCCGGGCAAGGTCTACCGCTACGAGTCCACGGACGCGAGCCACGATCACACCTTTCACCAGCTCGAAGGCCTGATGATCGGCCGCCACGTCTCTGTCGGCCACCTGCTCGACTCGATGCGGACGCTGCTCTCGGCCATCTTCAAGCGCGATGTGCAGGTGCGGCTGCGGCCTGGCTACTTCCCGTTTGTGGAGCCTGGCTTCGAGCTGGATATCTCGTGCCAGGTCTGTGGCGGCGACGGTTGCTCGGTCTGCAAGCAGTCCGGCTGGGTCGAGCTGCTGCCGTGCGGTCTGGTGCATCCCAACGTCCTGCGCGCCGGCGGTCTCGATCCCGATGAGTGGCAGGGCTGGGCTTTTGGCCTGGGTTTGTCGCGTTTGGTGATGATGCGCTATGGCGTCAGCGACATTCGTCTGCTGCTCGGCGGCGACGCGCGCTTTGTGGAAGGCTTTCACGCTGGCGCGTAGCCCCCCCGGTTCTTTCTGACAACTCCCGACTCTGATAACTCCCGACAAGGGTAGCGAGGGCGTCCCATGTTCGTCTCCTGGAACTGGATCAGCGAGCTGGTCGATACAAGCGGTGTAGACCCCAAGACCTTCGCTGAACGCTTCACGCTGTCGGTGGCTGAGATCGAGGCCGTCGTCGAGGTTGGCGCCGGTCTGGAGCGGGTGCTTGTCGCTGAGGTCGTCGCCGTCTCGCCGCATCCCAACGCCGACAAGCTGCGCCTCGCGCTGTGTGACTTGGGTGATACCCGGGTGCAGGTCGTCTGCGGCGCGCCCGATCTGGTGGTCGGGATGCGGGTGCCGTTCGTGCCGCCGGGGGTGACGCTGCCATCGGGGATCACCGTGCGCGAAGGCGAGGTGCGCGGCGTCGCATCGCCCGGAATGCTGGCCTCTGAGGCGGATCTGGGTCTGAGCGAGGACAACGCTGGGCTGCTGCATCTCGACGGTTGTGACGCCGCCGCTGGCACGCCGCTCCTCGACGCGGTGCCGCTGCGGGATGTGCTGTACGAGATCGACAACAAGTCGATCACCCATCGCCCCGATCTGTGGGGGCAGTACGGGATGGCGCGTGAGGTCGCCGCGCTGCTCGATCGACCGCTGCGCACGCTGCCGGTGCACGATCTGGTGTTCACGCAGACGCCACCGCTCCACGTGCGGATCTCGCGTCACGCCCACTGTCGTCGGTACCTGTGCACGCGCCTCGAGGGCATCACCATCGCGCCCAGCCCGGTCGCCCTGCGCCTGCGCCTGCGCAGCCTCGGGGTGCGTCCGATCAACAACGTGGTCGACGCGACGAACCTCGTCATGCTGGAGACGGGCAACCCGCTGCACGCCTTCGACGCCCGGCGTCTGGCCGGACACGAGCTCACGATTCGGCAGGCCATCGAGGGCGAGACGATCCGCACGCTCGACGGCGAGCTGCGTGCCCTGGCGCCGTCGGACTGTGTCATCACCGACGCGGAAGCCCCCGTCGCGCTCGCCGGGATCATGGGTGGCGCCGACAGCGAGATCCGCCCGGACACCGTCAGCGTCGTCCTGGAGGCGGCGAGCTTTGATGGCGCGGCGATTCGGCGCACCGCCACGCGGCTGGGGCTGCGCACGGACAGCTCCGCCCGTTTTGAGAAACACCTCGACCCAAACACCGCACACACCGCCGCGCTGCGATTTTGTCGGGTGCTGCTCGATCTCTGTCCGGGCGCGGTGATCAGCGCCGGCCTGCTCGACGTCGGCCCGCACATCGACGCGCCGCCCGCGCCGACCTGTGTCCACACCACACGCAGCTACCTCCGCAGTCGACTCGGGCTCGACGACGCGCAGCTGAGCGATGACTGGATGGACCGCGCGTTGACCGCGCTGGCCTTCGTCGTAGACAGGGTCCCAGGCGGCGGCGGGGACGCGCTGCGCGTCACGGTGCCGAGCTTCCGGGCGGGTCGCGACGTTAGCATCGCTGAGGATCTGGTGGAGGAGCTGGGGCGGGTCTACGGCTACGATCGCATCCCCAGCGAAGCCCCTTCGGTCGCGGCGCGGCCGCCCTTTTTGCCCGCAGATCGGGCCCAAGAGCGCCAGGCGCGCGCCTGCCTCGCGCTGGGTCGCGGGTTGACGGAGGTGGTGCTCTACAGCTTCGAATCCGAGCCCTTCTTGCAGCGGCTCGGCCTCGGTGAGCACGATCGCGACGGCCAACCCCTGCCGCGCTTGGGCTTGGCGAACCACCTGTCGAGCGATCAAACGCACCTGCGCCGCGTGCTGAGCAACAACCTGCTGGCGGCCATGGAGGCCAACCTCCTGCATGGCAACAGCGCCGCCGATGGTCACAAGGGCCTGCAGATTGGCCTCTTTGAGTTGAGTCGTAGCTTCGTGCCGATTCGCCCCGATGAGACGGACCACCCCGCGCTGGACCGTGGCTTGCCGCTTGCCCTCACCGACGTGACGGCGCGGGACGCCTACCTCGCTGGTCTGAGTCCCTCGCTGCGGGAGGGCGCGCTGTCGGCGTTGGAGACGACCCAGCCGCTACCGTGGCAGCCCCGACGGCTCGCGATCGCGCTGGGTGAGCGGTTGGGCGGTGGTCAGGAGGGGCTCGTTCAGGCGCCGCGTGCGGTGAGCCAGCGGCTGTTCCGCGAGGCGATCGGCGCCGTCGAGGCGCTCTGCCGTCAGCTGCAGCGACCCGCCCCGATCTGCGCGCGGCTCGCTGAACCCGGGCACCTGCCGCGCGACCTCACCGCGACCCAGGGCCATGTCGACCTGCAGCCCGCGTGGCTACATCCGGCCCGTCACGCCGCGGTGCAAGTTGGCGATCACTTCGTTGGGCTGGTGAGTCTGCTGCATCCCGAGGTGCGTGCGCGCTTGGCCGTGCCCGCCGAGGTGGTGTTGGTGGAGCTCGATCTCGACGCGCTGCTCGCCGTGCCTGCCGTCGCCGAAAAGGGCGAAGCGCCGCCGCGTTTTCCGCCCTCGGCCTTCGATTTCACGGTGCCGAGTCGGGCCTCGACCCGCGCTGGTGTCCTGCGTGACGCGCTGGTTCGGTGCGGCGCCGCGGTCGCCGCGATCACCGTCGACGTCGACTGGGTCGCCGCGTTCGAAGACGCGGAAGCGACCGATGACTTCGAGCGCGCCCTGACTTTTCGTATCACCTGCCGCAAGCTTGACGGCTCGTTGACCGATGACGACGTCAACCTCGCCCGGCAAGCCCTGCTCGAGGGGCTGTTGGACCACCCCGACGTCCGAGGCGGGTGGGCGGCAGCCATGATCGTCCATCACCAGCAGAGCTAGCCTGCGACCGCGCACCAGGAGCCTCTCGTGTCGTTGCCCCCTGTCCACAAACCTCGCGTGCTGCTGCTCTCCGGACCCGCGGAGCCGCCGTGGAATCGCAGTGACAAGAACCTCGTCCGCGGCTTGGCGACGCACATGACGCGCTATCGCCCGCGGGTGTTGACCCATGAGGGGGTCATCAGCACGTTGCCGGCCCACGTTGAGACCGATCCCGTCTGGGGGCCGCGCGTCGGTGGCCACACGCCAATCGGCCGGCGTCTCGGGCTTTTTGGTCGCTTGTTGAGTGACACCGACGCTGACATCGTGCACCTGTTCTGGCCGGCGGACCTGCTGGTCGCGCCGGTCGTGCGCGCCGCGTGCCGCATGCGTGGTTTGCCGGTGCTGCACACCCTGGTGCGGGCGCCGCGCACCACCCTTGGGATCACGCGCACTGTCGCCGCCGAGCCGGTCGTCTGCTTGAGCCAGGAGACGCTGCGCCGCATCCAGCGCGATGGAATCGAGGATGCGGTCTGGATCCCGCCTGGCGTGACCATCTCGCCGCCCGACGCGACGCGCGACCTGCCGGCGTTGCGGCGCCGATACGGCATCCCAGCAGGTGTCCCCGTCGTGGTGTATGCCGGTGACTATACCCACGCCAACGCCGCCCGCACCGTCGCCGCGACGTTGCCGCGGGTGGCGCGCGAGCATCCGGTGCACTTCGTCATGGCCTGCCGCATTCGGGATGAGCGGGACCGCGCCGAAGAGAGCCGAATTCGGGAAGCGCTGCTCGCCGACGGCGTGGCGGACCACATCACGTTCCTCAACGAGGTCGACTGCATCGCCGATCTCTTCGCCGTCGCCGACATTCAGATCTTTCCGGCGGACAGCGCCAATCAGCGCCTCGACATGCCGATGGTGCTGCTCGAAGGCCTCGCCCAGGGCATCGCCACCATCGTGGCCAACAAGCCGCCGTTTGAGGAGCTGGTGCTGCCCGGCGCCGCGATCGGCGTGCCGTCGATGAACCCAGCGAGCATCGCCGTGGCGGTGGTCGAGCTGCTCCGCGATGACACCCGCCGCGCTGCGCTGAGTCAACGCGGTCGTCAGCTCGCCGCCGAGCGCTTCGACATCCGCGCCGTGGCGGCCTCCTATGAGGCCCTCTACGATCGCGTTCGGGCTGATTTCCCGGGTCGCGTGCGGCATCGACGCGGGTTCGTCAGCGGCGGTATCGCGGCCGTGAGCCCCGTCACCGACCTGCACAAGGCCAGTCGCTCATGACACCCGCCGCCACCATCGCCCTGGGGCTCTTGCTGGCCCTGCTGCTCGTCGCGCTCGCGACGTGGGGGCACTTGGTGTACTGGACGCGTCGGCTCCGCAACAGCGACGTGTTGCCCTACGACGAGCTGGAGAGCCTGCCGACCCCAGATGGCGGCCGCATCGAGCTTAGACGCCTGCACGCCCAAGGCGAGCCCGTCGGCCCGCCGCTGCTCTTGGTGCATGGGCTCGCGTTCAACCACCGCAACTTCGATATCCACCCCGACTGGTCGCTGCCGCGCTGGTTCGCTGCCCGTGGTCGTGACGTCTGGTTGTTGACCCTGCGCAGCGGCCAGCCCAGCCCCAGCTTTGAGGCGCCGATCTCGTTCGCGGCGATGGTCGACCACGATCTCCCAACCGCCGTTGACGCGGTGCTGGCGCGCGCCGGTGCGACGCACCTCGACTACATCGGGTTCTCCATGGGAGGCATGTTGCTCTACGCCGCGCTTGGCCGCTCCGTCCCGACTGATCGCGTCCGCAAGGCCGTGATCATGGGCTCTCCGGCGAAGATCGGCATCCCCGTTTGGCCCTTCTCGCTGACGCCGTGGGTGCCGCGGTGGTTCGTGCCGCGGCTCTACCTGCGGCAGGGTGCGCGCCTGATCGCGTTTGGCAGCGAGTGGTTCAAAACCCCGTTCCACCGCATCCCCTTCAACCCCGACAACGTCGATCGCGGCGTCGTGGGCGGCATGTTGGTCGACGGCGTGCAGGACGTGCCCCGCGCCCTCAATCAGGACTTCGTCGGCTGGGCGCTGGCGGACGGTGAGCTGCGTGTGCGCGGCGAGCGGGCGCTCGACGGCTTGGTCCACATCTCCGTGCCTGTGCTCTTCTGCGCAGGGCAGGCCGATCAGCTCGCGCCGCCCCGTTCCGTGCGGTACGCCTTTGACTCTTGGGGCAGCGGCGTCACGGGCGTCACCGTCGACAAGCGCTGGTTGCTGCTGGCCCGCAGCGCCGGCGCTGGCCACGATTATGGCCACGGCGACATGTTGATGGCACGGCGCGCGGTGCAGGACGTCTTCGAACCCATCTCGGTGTTCATCGGCGTGCGCACGCTGCTGACGGAGGGTTGAGCTGTGCGGGTGCTTGTTGATGTGACGACGTGGGTCCCGGGCCGCACCGGAATCGGGCTCTACACCGAGCGACTGCTGCGCGCGCTGTCCGAGCTCGACGCGGGCGACGAGCTGTTGCTGGCCTCCAACCTCGCTGATGATGACGTCGACATTGCCGGTAAACGGCTCGGTCCGGTGATGCCGCTCCGGGCGCTGTGGATGCAGACCGCGATGGCGGCCCACGCCGCGCGCGAGCGGCCAGACGTGGCTTTTTTCCCGAACTACGTGGCGCCGCTGGCCTCCACGTGGGCGCACAGCTGCCCGACCGTGGTGACCGTGCATGATATGGCGGTGTTCCTGCATCCCGACACCTTCACCTTCAAGAAGCGCGTGCTGCAGCGGCGCCTCCTGCCGAGTCTGCTGCGTCACACCGACGCGATCCTGACGCCGAGCGAGGCGACGCGCCGCGACTTGCTGCGCCTGTTGCCCGTCGACCCACGCCGCGTCGTCGCGATCCCGCTCGCCGCAGATCCGGCCTATCACGCGCCGATCTCTGACGTTGATCGCGCCGCCGTTCGCCGCCGCTTTGAGCTGCCGGCGCGGTATCTGCTGGCCGTGAGCACGCTGGAGCCGCGCAAGAACCTCGTCCGCCTGATCCGAGCGTTTGAGCAGGTCTGGCCCGATCATCCCGACGTCAAGCTCATCTTGGTGGGTGGTAAGGGCTGGCGGGACGCAGGCATCGCCGAAGCGCTGCGCCAATCCACCGCCCGCGCCGGCATCGAGGCGCTGGGTTACGTCGAGTTCGACGACTTGCGCGCGCTGTACGCCGAGGCGCTGGCCCTGTGTTACCCCAGCCTGTACGAAGGTTTTGGCCTGCCCGTCATCGAAGCCATGGCCTGCGGTGCGCCCGTCCTCGTCTCGCGCGGAAGCTCGCTCGATGAGGTCGCCGGTGACGCCGCGCTGCAGGTCGATCCGCGCAACACCGACGAGATCGCCGCGGGATTGCGCCGTCTGCTACAAGAGCCAGAGCTGCGAGCCGACCTGTCCGCCCGCGGTCGTGTGCGCGCCGCCACCTTCAGCTGGGCGCGGACGGCCGCGCTGACCCGCGCGGTCTTTGAGCGAGTCGCCGGCGGCGCCTTACCCAGCCCTGAGGACTCCCCCTTACCCCGCCAAGAGGACGCCCAATGCCTGCCCTAGACCCTATCGAGGCCCTGCTCGAGATCGCGGCTTGCCCGGATGATCATCAGCCCCTGCAGCGAGGCTCCGACGCGTTGGTGCGGCGCCTCAACCAAGCGATCTCGGCGCGTAGCTTGCGGCAGCGCGGCGGCGAACTGATCGACGCGACGATGCAGGACGCCCTCGTCACCCAAGATCTGATTCGCGCCTATCCGGTGCGGGACGGCGTGGCTGTGCTGCTGCTTGACGCCGCGATCCTGCTCACCGACGAGGATCGCGCGGTGGCGTGACGGGCTCAGCGCGCGTTAGCGCCGGGTCTTGGGCATGTAGAAGTTGAGCGCGGCGGTGATCTGCATGTCGGATGGGTGCGCCAGATCGAGGGCGACGGCGGCGTCGATGCTGTAGCGGCCGAAACGAAAGCCAAAGCCGCCGGTGGCCCAGTGCGCCGGCGGCGGGTCGACGGCGCCAAAACCGCCGAGCTCGCTGTAGAGGTAGCCGCCGCGCAGCTGGAAGGCGTCAGCGATCGTCACCGCCGCGCCGACGCGGTACGTCGCGCCGGGTGTGTCCAGACCCCACGACATGTCGGACGACACGATCACGCTGCTGAGCACGACCGCGATGCCGCCCGCGATGCGTTGCGGCGCCTCGACCGGATCCAGCGAGAGCACGTTGCGCCAGACGACGCCCAGCCGCAGGTTGCCGGTGAACGCGACGGTCATGCCCAGGTCGCCCGTCCAGCCCTTGATCGTGTGCTTCGCGACGGTCGCGGACTTGCCGTAGTCCATGTTCATGTAGCGCGAGGTCAGCCCGATCATGAGCTGCGCGACGTCGGAGTCTCCCGAGAAGGCGAGGCCGGCGCGGACGTCGTAGCCGGTGCGTGTGCGGCCGTCTGGCAGCGTCCCCGACTCATAGGAGAACGCGGAGCCACCCTGCACAAAGCCGGGCGCCTGACCGTCCACGGACTGCAAGAAGAAGCTCGACCGATTGAAGGCCCGGTCGCGTGAAAACCCGAACTCGAAGTTGTGCGCACGGTGCGCGGCGAGGCCCGCGGGGTTGGTGTATAGCGCCGTCGTGCCAGCCCCGCTCGCCACACCGACCCCCGCCATGGCGAGACCCGCAGGGCTCATGCTGCCGGGCGCGACCTGCCCGAAGCCGGACAGGAGTCCTGCGGTCGACAGCAGCGCGACCACGCTCACCAACCGCGCGATCGGGCTGTGTGTGGTGGTGTGGGCCACTGCCCGCGTCGCTGTCAGGTGCTTGAATGACGTCATCAGCGCACAGTCCGTGTTCAGGCCATGCCCGTCAAGAAAGAGGGACGTGTCGAGGAGATGGCCATCGTCGCGGCAGCGTGACTCCGCGGTGGCCTGCGATGGAACCCCTAGGTGCTCTTTTTCATTCGCGCCACGAGCCCCGGCCAGCCCTCTTTTGCGAGGATCTTGCGGAAGGAGCGCTTGTACGTCGCGAGTTGACTCACCTCATCAACGACGATGTCGTACACTCGCCACGTGCCCTCGGTCACCATCATCGAGTAGTACACCGCCGCGCTTGTCCGCTTGATCCGGATGGTGGTGCGGACCTGCGCTCGGCCGTCCTTCTTCATGCGGACCTTGGGCTCGTAGGTGATCGTCACGTTGGTGCCGGGCTTGAAGCGCTTGACGAAGGTCTTCTGCACCATCGCCGTCAGCAGCCCCACGAACTCAGCGCGTTGCGCCGCGGTCAGGCCCGTCCACGTCTTCTGGCCCAGCGTGCGCGACCCCATCGCCTCGTAGTCCATGAACGCAGCCATCTGCTCGCCGACGCGCTTGTGCAGCTGCGCCTGCTGCGCCGACGACTGCGCGACCGCGTTCAACTTGGCGTACATCGCCTGAACGAAGGCCAACGGCGGGCCGGGATCCTTCGCTGTGGCAGCGGCCGCCTTCGTGCCGGCGACGCTCTTGGCCGGCGCGCGCGACTGGGTCGCGAACGCCGTACTGCTCAGCGAGAAACACACGGCGAGCGCAAGCGCCAAGCGCGAACACCGTCGGCGGCGGATCAGGTCGGGAGAGTGGGTCATGATGGAGCCTCCAAGCCAACGGATGATGCCGGCCGCTCGCCGCCTTCAACGGTGGATCACTTGTCCTGATTCACGGGTAGCCCGGTGCGCCGACAGAATCGCCGCGTTTACTTCGTCTCTGGGGCCTTCTGCGGCTGCTGCGCCGATTTCGCGGCGGGCGGCGCCGCCTTCGTCGCGGGCGTCGCCGGTGTCGCCGCTGGTTTGGGGGTGACGGCCGTCCGCAGCACATCGGGCTGCTCGGCGCGCATCCGTGTCACATCCATCCCGACCGCGCGAGACAGCTCGGCGACCTTCACGTTGTACGCGTAGATGCTCTGCAGCCACGCCAACTTGCGCCGGTAGTATTGCTCAAGGGCGCGCACAACCTCCTTGTAGTCCGAGAAGCCGCCCTTGCTCATCTGCGCCTCCGAGCTCAGCCAGCCGCGCGCCGCCTTCATCGCCCCCTCGTAGACCCCGATCATGGCCTTGCCGTCCACCATCTCACGGACCAAGTTGCGCACCGAGAGCCGCACTTTCAGGGCCTCGCCCTGCGCCAACCCCACGGTTTTTTTGTGCTCCGCCCGCGCCCGATCGATGCGCGCGAACTGCCGAAAATCAACCCGCCAGCGCAGCCCCAGGCCGCCGCCGCTCTGGGTCGGGTTGGTCGGGTTGTCAGCCAAGCTCTCATTGCCCTTCGTCACGCTGGGCGCGTACGTGTAGGCGATTCGGGCGGTCAGCACGACGTCGGGCCAGAGCTGCGACTTCTGGTACTGCAGTTGGGCAAATCGCGCCGTCGTTCCGTTACGCAGCGCAAGTAATCTCGGGTGGTTCGCTAGCGCCAGCTTCTCGTAGGCCGCCATGGACAGCGTCGTGAACGCCAGCGGCTGGATGAACTCCGCCTTCGCCTGCACCGGGGTGTCCGGTGCCAGATTCATCGCAGCGCGCAGGGCGTCTTCGGCGAAGCGCTCGGCTCGCCTAGACTGCCGCACCTTCGCCTCCAAGTCGGCCTCAGCCATGCGCAGTCGTAGCAGCGCGGTCGGGTCGTAGGGCTTGTCGGCCTCTTCGGCTGCTTCCTGATCGGCGATGAGCCGGGCCCGCTCCTTCGTCAGCCGTTCCGTTCCGCTCGCGATGATCTGCCCGAGTTCCTTGGCGATCAGCAGCCCCCACCACGCCCGCGCGACCTGATAGCGCATCTCCAACGTGGCGACACGCGTGGCGGCTCGCCCCACGTCGATGCCGGCCCGCGCCGCGTCACGGAGGGAGTCGATCTTGCCGAAGGTCCACAGCACTTGCGTGACGGTCATCTGCATCGAGGCCAGCGGGCTCAGCTTGGTCCAGTCCCAATCGTCGATGAGGTCCGAACCGTCGGTGCCCTCCCGCTTCTCGGGCAACGGCGCCAAGAAGCCGGTGGCGGCGAAGGTCGGATAGCGCGCGGCGTTCGCCTCGCTCAGGAGGCTGCGATACTTGTCGAGGTCGCTGCGCGCCGCCGCCATGAGCGGCGATCGCTTGAGCGCGCGCTCGGTGCATTGCTGCAGCGTGCAGATGACCGGCGCGGGCGTCGTGGTCGCCGCAGGGGTCGTGGCGAACGCACCCGCGCTGGTCAACGCGACCGCGAAGAGGGCCAAAACGCCGTGGATTCGACGCGGTGGGGCCGGCAGAGAGCGGGGCATAGGGGCTCCGAAAAGGCGGTTTCTTGGGGCCTCTCCAGGTCTTCGTTCTGGGAGAGCACGGCCGCAGTCTCCGCGCTGCTCCCTGCCTCGGCAAGGGTCGGTGGCGAGATCACGGCGGTGCGCGCCACTCCGGCCGCGATCGCGCAGGGCGCCCACCCACGAGCGTGACGCGCGTAATCGTGACGCGGTCGATCAGAAGCCTGATTTCAGCGTGACGGTCTCGCGCACGATCGAATACATGTGCAGCGCGGAGACGTAGGGCGCGTCGCTGCCCAGACCGCCGAAGGACTGGTCGCCGCCGAGCAGGATGTTGCGGTATCCCGTCTGCACACCGATCGCGCTGGTGCCCAACGTGTGCGGGATCGCCTCACCGTAGCAAGGCCGCAGCTCCAAGGGATCGAGCTCTTCCGTCGCGCCACCGGCCGCGGTACGCCGCTTGAGCCACGGCGTATGTCGGCTGACCAGGTGCTCAGAGAGGAACGGCACCACAGCCTCGACACGCTCCTGCAACACGTCGAGCAATCGCCTCGCCCCCGCCGCGCCATGACTCGCCGCGCTGATGGGCACCCGCATGCTCGCGGTGAGCGTCCGCACGTCGCGATCGGACCGGCTCGCGCCTTGCTCGATGTCGCGGGCGATGTATACGAGGTTGTCTTCATCGAGCGGTTTGCTCAGGTCCGAGACCGAGAACACGTGGCGTGCCATGGCCTCAGGGATCGCGCGATTTCGGACTACGAAGTTGCCGGTGAAGGTGTAGTAGACCGGCTGCAGCGTATGGAGGAGGTGATGGAAGTCTTCGCGCTGCTGCTCCGCCGCGATCAGCTGAAAGACGCGCTTGGGGTCGGTGTTGCAGACGAGCAGGTCACAACCGACGACCTGGCGACGATCCCGTAAAATCACCTGCGTAGCGCGTCCCCGCCGCACCTCGATGTTCGTGACATGGTCCCGGACTCGCACGTCTCCCGCCGTCGAGATGATGTCGAGGAACAGGTTGCGCAGCGTGTCTGGGCCTTGGGCGAAGGTGAAGATCCCTTTCCGCATCTCGTTGACCACACGCACAAACGTCGCGGGGTAGGGCCGCGCCGGGAGCATCGTGGAGCAGAAGCGGAAGGGGGCGTGGGCGAAGGCGCGAAATGGATGATCGTGCGGAAACCCTGCCAGTGGATCTTCGATCGCCCACTCGTCGTCGAGGAATGGGAAGCGTTTGACCAGCCGGCGAAACTGCAGCCTCTCGCGAAACCCTTGCGGCGGGAGGCGGATACCCAGCTCCAGCACCTCTTCGACCTGCTTGTCGATCGCGGCGACCCGCTCGAAAAACGCCTCGATCC
>CALENB010000575.1 GCA_937910235.1 uncultured Myxococcales bacterium
GTGTCCGCGGCAATCGTCGTCGTGTGCGGCGCCTGACCGCTCGACCACGTGATCGTCCGTCTCTCGGTGACCAACCCGGCATCACCAGAGGCCCCGCTGGCTACGATCTCGGCCAACGCATCAACCGACTCGGGGACGTGCAGCTGCGTGCCCACAGGTAGTCCGAGCGCGCGGGCGCTCCGTGCGTCCTCTGGCCACGGTTCGCCGCAGCTCCGCTTCATACGCGCCTCAGCCATCGCCGCCGAGCCAATCCAGCCGTGAGCACCAACGTCATCAGCGCTAGCACGGGCCACATCGCCCCGGGCGCCGCGCGACGGGCGGGCGCGGCCGTGCATCCGCCACTCGCTGCGTCATCCTTCGCCGGCGTTCCGTATGCGCGCAGGTCTGGCAGCGTCATCGATCGCGCAGCGAAATTCGCGCCGCTTGCGCTAGGTGGGACGGCCGGTCGCCACGTGAGTGGCCCCTCCGCGCTCGCGCAGACGCTGGGGGCAGCGCCGGAGTCAGCTAGAGCGACGCAAGTCTGCGGACTCGGACACGCGGCCCCAGCTGGGTCGCAGACGGCGTGACACGTCCCAGCGCCGTCCGCCGTCGCGGCGCAGACCAAGTCCGTTCGGCATGGCGTGGCCACGTCGCATCCGACGCCAAGCAATGCCCCCGGACCTGAAGGGCGGCAGGCTCCGGCGGTGCTCGATGCGGCGCCGACCCAAGCGCAGCGCATGCCCGACGGGCAGGTCGCGTTCGTGCTGTAGGGGTCGCACGTTGGTGCGCAACGGCCGACGCCAGCCATCGGATGCTCGTCGCACAGGCTACCGCCGCCACACGCCCCAATCGTCGCGCACGGAGCGCCGGGCGGCGGCGTGCCAAAGGGCAAGCAGAACATCCCGTTGGCGGTGGGCGTGCAGCCCGATCCGGCGGGACAATCCGCCGCGCCGCCGCAGGTGATCGCACACACCTTGGCGAACACCGCGCCGTGGGCCACGCAGAGATTCGACGCACAATCGAACCCGCTCCCGCACGGCCACCCTACGCCCAGCTCGCCGGGTCGCACGCAGAACTTGCCGTCCGCATCGCAGTTGGCGCCTTTCGGGCAACCCGACGCGCAGGCCCGCGCGCAGTAGCCACCGCCCAGAATGCTGGGCGTGCAGACGAGTGAGCCACAGTCCGGCGCAACTTCGCACCGTTCGCCAAAGGCCCGATTTTTCCCGGCTAGGCAGAGGCCCACGACCTGACCGCCAAGCTGGACCTGGCGACACTGGCCAAAACCGTCACAGAAGCCCGTGCACCCGGCAGAGCAGAACCCCTCGCCGCCAGTCGCCAGGCAAAACAACCGTTTAGGACAGGCGAAATCGTTGGCGCACTTGCCGCTCACCGGCGCCGAAGCACGATCTGGCGCGCAGTGCTCGTCGTTGGGAAGGCAGGCGTTGCCACCGGGCCAACTGCCGCAACTGTAGCCGACTGGGCAGGTGTCGTGGCTGGTGCACGGCCGCGCGCAGTAACTGCCGCCGTTGGGCCATGTGAGGCATTTGCCATCACACTCAGCGTCCCCGTCGCACGCGTCGCAGAGCCGCCCTGGGGCGGGCGCCTCCTCGCCGTAGAGCCACCGAATCCCGCGTCGGTCGTCGTCCGCCAGCGCGCGCTGGGCGGCCGTGACCACGAAGTAGTAGAGCGCCGCGTCCCGCTCGCGGCTGAACCCGAGGCCGAGCGCGTGGCCGAGTTGATGGGTCAACGTCGCCTGCAGATCGGCGTTCACCAACGCTGACGCTGAGGCGCTCGTCGAGAAAACGAAGTGCGCTGCGTCGAGCTCGATTCGAACCCGACGGAGCTCCCCGCTGTCAGCGTCGATCCGGAGCCGACCTGTCGGGTTCTTTGTGCGATCTGCGAAGTCCTTGGTCGACATGCGAATGAAGATGTCGAAGCGCGGATCGGCGGCCACCAAGCCTCCCCAGACGAGTTGCGTACCGCCCGGCAACGCCGCATTCCAGTTCTTCATCGCCTTGCGTGTCACCGCGCCGATCTGCGCTGGCGACAACGCGCCATGAGCTCGCGCCTCCACGAACACCGCCACGGCCCGGCTCGGCCATTTGACGGCCTTGCCCTCTTCGTCGCGGAGTGAATCGAAGCCCGGCAGTAGCGCTACGACGAGCGCCGCCACCGCAAGCCATCGGCGCGTCAGCGCGCGTGTGGCGGCGGGGGGGAGTTCAGTCGTGGCGGGACGGTCCAGCATGGGCGTAGCCTAGCGGATGCAGGGCGCGCGAGCCACGTGTGCGTGATCGGTGCTGTGGACGCGGGACTTCCATAGCGTCGAGCTCGAGACCCCCTCGGAACCTCGATCTCAACTCGCTGTAAACTTGGCGAAACCGATGAATTACTTGACCTCTGTCGATGACTCGATAGATTCCGCTTCACCAGTGTGGCCGACCGACTCGGATCTACGTTGTTCCTCAAAGTAGACATGTGTGGCGAGTCGGGGCGTTTTTTTTCAGCGAGGTAGCAAAGCATGAATGGAACCACGGGAGCAGCAGTTCAGGGCGAAGTCATGGCTCGGCCGCGGCGACTCTCCGACGTCTTTCAATGCGCCTTTCGTAGCCGCCGAATGTTCCTGGCGACCTGCCTGGACGACTACATGAACGCCAACGCGCTTCGCGTGAAGTCGATGGTCTGTCACGAGTGCAGCCAGGGCTTCGACAACCGCGAGACGTTCGCCGCCGATGCGGACACTGAAGGCGCGTTGGACGCCGAGATTTGGGGCCGCCTGATCGCCGATTTGGGTGATCCAGAGCCGCCGCCAAAGAAGAAGAAGAAGAAGAAGTGAGCCGAAGAGGGACCCTAAGGTGGCCATCGCTGGCCCATGGTCCTGCGGCTCCTCGTGTTGATCTCCAGATGACACCGTAGTACACGCATCACTGCTACCGCCCACACCCGCTCTTCTAGTGTAGTGCAGGCGTGCGAACGGCGGTCGCGTGGCTCTCGGCAATAGCGCCGTCGGGCGTCGCGGTGAAACACTGTGAGGCGCTCGGTCACGGCATCCGGTCGTAAAGTCCGATCGCGCACCAGCGTTTGGTGCGGTAGCATGTGTGGCGCTCGCAGAGGCGACCACATACAAGGTCTCGCGTGCAGCCAGGGGCGGGGCATCTCCTCCTGGCGAGCAGGTAATCCCGTTCCGAAGTCCGCTTCGACGTAGAGAGTGAGCATGGCGACTGGTAACCGAGCGAGCTATCCCCAGCAGTTTGGCCGCTACTATCTCACCCAGAAGATCGCGATGGGCGGCATGGCGGAGATCTTTCGCGCCAAGTCCGTCGGCGCCGAAGGGTTCGAGAAAGTTGTCGTCATCAAGCGGATCCTTCCGCATTTTTGCGAGGATGAGTCCTTCGTCACGATGTTTCAGGACGAGGCGCGCGTCGCCGCTCACCTCAATCATGCCAACGTGGTCCAGGTCTTCGATTTCGACGAGGTTGAGAACCTCTACTACATCGCCATGGAGTACGTGGAGGGCGAAGACCTCAAGCGCGTGCTGGACGTCGGCACCAAGGAGGGCGAGCCCCTCTCGATCGCGCAGGCCGTCTACATCATGATCGAAGCGGGGCAGGGCCTCGACTACGCGCACAAACGCGAGGTCGACGGCAAGCCGCTCAACATCATTCACCGTGACATTTCGCCACACAACATGATGGTGAGTTACAACGGTGAAGTGAAGATCATGGACTTCGGCATCGCCAAGGCTGCGAGTCGCTCCACCAAGACCCGCGTTGGCACCGTCAAAGGCAAGTGCGCTTATATGAGCCCGGAGCAGGCCCGTGGCAAGCCGCTCGACGGTCGCTCGGATCTATTCGCGCTCGGTGTGTGTCTATGGGAGATGCTCAGCGGCAAGCGGCTGTTCGTCGGTGACTCTGACTTCGAGACGCTCAACAACGTCTTGCGGGCCGAGGTCCCCTCGCTCACAGAGATGAACGCCGAGGTTCCTGAGAGCCTCAACCAGATCGTGCTGAAGTCGCTGGCCAAAGATCGGGACGAGCGCCACAAGGACGTCGCGGCCTTCGTCGCGGAGCTGCGCAGGTGGTTCTACTCGACGGTGCCGGATCCGAGCGCGATCTCCCTCAAAGGGTACCTCCACACGCTCTTTGGCGACCGAATCGACAAGCTGAAGACCGATGTCGCGGCTGAAGCGCAGGCTCTCAAGGACATGCGCACCAATTCGACGATGCGCCGCCCGTCGACCAACAGCAACCAGATTCAGGCGGACGGTGACGAAGCGACTGTCGCCCTAGATACCGGCGCGATGCTGGCGCCCGACGGTGAGGCGACTGTTGCCCTAGACGCGTCGGCGGCCATCGCGATGGCAAATCTGTCAGGCCAAAGCCTCGCCGGATCGCCACCGAAAAAGTCGAACACCGGCCTGTTCATCGGGCTCGGCGTCCTGCTGATGGGCGTGGTCGGCGCGGGTGCGTTCGTGGGCATGGGCGGGCTCGACAAGCCTGCACCCCCGGTCGTCGTGCCGGCGCCGGTCGCGGTGAAGGCCAAGGCGCCGCCGCCGAAGAAGAAGGTCACGGTGCAGATCTCTGCCCCTGGCGCGGTCGAAATCAAGATCGACGGTGAGACGGAGGCGACGTCAGACAAGCTCAGTTTTACCGTCGACGAAGGCGCAGAGTTCAAGATTCTCGCCATCGGTCGCAACGGCGCCAAGAAGCTGCTGCGGCACTCCGATTCGAAAGATGGCGACAAGGTCGTCGTGGTCTTGCCGAAGCCCAAGGTGGAGGTCGTGAAGCCGGTGGTGGTGAAGCAGCCTGACACCATCGTGATCGTTCAGATCGAGCCGGATTCGGCGAAGGTGAAGGTGAACGGCGTCGACGTGTCGCTCGTGAACGGTAACCTCAAAGTGCCCAAGCTCAAGATCGGTGACTCGTTCAAGATCACCGCGTCCGCGTCTGGCTACAAGGACAGCAGCAAGGAGTTTTTCGTAAAGAACAAGCTCGAGACCTTCGAGGTCAAGCTCGAGAAGGAGCGCGCCGCGGTTCGCGTCGTCAAGGCGAAGAAGGGCAAGGTGACGATCAACGCCACCCCGTGGGCCAAGGTCTCGCTCAAGGGGCGCAGCCTCGGTCTCACCCCGCGCAGCGTTGAGCTCGCGCCTGGCAAACACACCTTTGTCTTGACCAAGGGGCAGGTCACAAAGCGCGTGACAGTCGAAGTGAAGTCGGGTCAGACGACGGCGAAGTCCGTCGTGATGAAATAACCGACGCAACGTTCAGCGAAGGCGCGACGGTGGTGCCGAAAGGCGCAATGCGGGGTGTTGACAGCCCTCGTGGCCGCCTGTAGAACCCGGCTCCGCTTCAAAGAAGCGTCGCATTCGCGGGAATAGCTCAGTGGTAGAGCGCCACCTT
>CALENB010000576.1 GCA_937910235.1 uncultured Myxococcales bacterium
GCGGCGACCGCAGGCAACTTCCTGGTCAAGCAAGGCATCCTCGCCGCGCCGCTGCCGATCACCGAGACGCTGTTTGCGCCCTTCAACCTCGTCTATGTCGTCGTCATCACCGCCGTCGCCACGCTCACGGTCGCGGCGCTGCACCCCGCACCGGGCGACGCGCGCCCGCTGCCCGTCGAACGTGCGCGCGCGCTGCTGACCCCGCCGCCGCCACGGCCCGCGCGCAGCCTGCTCAGCCCAGCGCAGCGGATCGACCACAGCCGGCTGCTGAGCCTGCTCGTGGGTGGGCTCGTGCTCAGCCACCTGATCACTCGGTTCGTGCGCGAGGGCGCCGGCGGCTGGGACATCAACGGCTACAACGCCGCATTCCTGGGCCTAGCGCTGGTCCTGCACGACTCGCCGCGCACCTTCCTGGCCGGCTGCGAGCAGGGCGCCAAGAACGCGTGGGGTATCATCGTGCAGTTCCCGCTCTACGCCGGCATCTTCGGGTTGATGACCTTGACCCCCCTGGCCGAGCAGATGACCGGCTGGATCGCGTCGGTCGGAGATCACCGCACGTATCCGGCGATCGTCTACGTGTTGAGCGCCGTGGTGAACTACTTGGTGCCTTCGGGCGGATCGCAGTTTGTCATCGAGGCGCCCTACATCCTCGCCGCCGGAGCGCAACACGGCCTACCCCACGGCGCGACGGTGATGGCCTTCGCGTACGGCGACATGTCGACGAACCTGATTCAACCCTTCTGGGCGATCCCGCTGCTGAGCGTGACCGGCGTGGCGTTCGGCGAGATCATGGGCTACTGCCTGCTGTTGTTCGCGACGGTGAGCGCGGCGACCCTGGCTGCGGTGTTGTTGATGCCAGGGCTGTTCTGAGCCCCGTTGGTTGAGCCCCGTCGTGTGGCCACAGCGCTCGCTCACCCGCGCACCCGCGCGCTGAGGTGCTACGCTGCTCACGTGAAACGCCCTCCCGCCGCCCACTTGCCTGCCCTCTTCGCCTGCGTCGCGCTGTGCGCGTGGGGCTGCGGTGACGCGGTATCGCCTGGGCCACGGGACGTCGACGCAGGCGCCAGCCGGGCGACCGACAGCCACGACGATGAGACGACGCGCGGCATAGATGACGACGGCAGCGCAGCACTCGATGGGGCGGCAGCCGACGCCGTAAGGGTCACAGATGCCAACCCTGCGACGGAGGCGGACGCCGCGTTGGTCCCCGACACAGCAGACGACGCCGACACAGCAGACGACGACGCCACAGCGGACGACGACGCCACAGCAGACGCCGACGCCGCAGCAGACGCCGCCGCCACAGCGGACGACGCGGACACCGTGACGGACACGATCGCCAGTGACGCCGCGAAGGTCGACGTCGCGAAGGTCGACGCCACCCCAGACGGCACGACGGCGGACGGCGCGGCGCCCGACGCAGGCCTAAACCCAGGCTTCGACGCGGGCCAGGACAGCGCGGCCACGGTGGACACGAGCGACCCGTCGGTCTGTCCATTTGGCCAGTCTATCAAGGATCTGGGCTGCGGCTTTCAGGGCGTCTGCGCCGGTAAAATCAAGGTGAGCTGCTACGCTGACAAGCCTTCGTGCGACTACAGCGAGGCGTTGGATTGGCAGGTGGTCGAGACCGAGTGCGACGGCAAAGACAACGACTGCGACGGTCAGACGGACAACAACCTGTCGCGCCCGCTAGCCAAAACGTGGCCTGCCAAAGGGGTCTGTCTCAAGGCGCAGCAGGTGTGCGGTGGGGCTGCTGGCTGGCAGGAGCCGATCGCGTGGCAGGTGGACGGCTACGAGGTCTCGGAGCTGACCTGCGACGGCCTCGACAACGACTGCGACGGCATCACCGACGACGACATCCAAGCCAAGCCGCCGCTGTCCAGCGGCGCGGGGGTGTGTGCTGGGCTGACCATGGTCTGCGTTGGCGGCATCTGGACGGCACCGACGGCCGCCACGGCGCCCGATTGGGAGGCGATCGAGGTGAGCTGTGACGGCCTCGACAACGACTGCGACGGCAAGACGGATGAAGGCTTGATCGCGCCTGACACGTTGCCGGGCGGCGGCGCGCTGCTGAGCGCAGGGGTGTGCGCGGGGGCGAAGCCGGTCTGCTTGAATGGCACGTGGCAGGCGCCGGACTACCACGCCTTCGTGGCAGGCCTGCCGTCGCTGGTCACGCTGAGCTATGAGGCGATCGAGAAGAGCTGCGACGGCAAGGACAACGACTGTGACGGGCTCACGGACGAGGGCCTCGTCGGCCCCTTGGCGAAGCAGCAGCTCGGGGTCTGCGCGGGCAGCCGCAAAATCTGCAGTGGCGCCTGGATCGAGCCCAATTACGCTGCAATTGTGGGCTATCAGGCGGAAAAGGAGCTTGGCTGCGACGGGCTCGACAATGACTGCGACGGGCTCACGGATGAGGACAGCGTCTGCCCGCTGTGGCAGGTCGGCGGGGTGAACGCGGGCGGCATGGCCGTCACGGGCGACGTGGTGGCGTGGGCGGCCGGCGCGGCGGTGGTGGTGCACAACAAGGCGACGGGCGCGCGGTTGGCGACCCACTTCGAACACGAGCAGCCGGTGCTGGGGATCGCGATCTCGCCGGACGGCAAGCTGCTGGCCACGGTGGGCGCCACGCAGGTGCTGCGAATTCGGCCGCTGACTGGGGGGGTGGTTGGCCTGGATCAGAGCGCAGCCGTCGACGCGCCGAGCAAGACGTGGACCGCGGTGCGCTTCGGTCCTGCGGGCAAACGCATCGCGGTGGCCGACAGCGTCGGTTGGCTGCGTGTGCTGACGTTGCCGGACGCCAAGGGCGGCTTGGCGAAAAAAGCGCACAACGGGCCGATTCGACGGCTGCTGTGGCTGCAAAACGGCACCTACGCCGGCGCGCGGCTGATCTCCGGCGACGACAACGGCCAGCTCGTCGCCTCGAATCCGGACACGTTGGCGACGCAGAGCTGGAACCCGCCCTTCGCGCCGGCGACGACGTCGGGGCCGATTCGTGGGCTCGCGGCGGATGACAAGGGCGCGCTGATCGCGGTCGCGTGGGAGAAGGCCGGCGTGGCGGTGCTGCTGCCGGAGAAGGGCGTCGTGCAGGGCGGTCCGCTGCTCGTCGACAAGGGCGCCTCGGCGGTGGCGTTCGACGAGAAAGGGCGGCTGTGGATCGGCAACCTCGCTGGCGAGCTGCGGCGCTACATCCCCAGCGCGGCTGGCACGCCGAGCTGGGCTATCGACTGGAGTCTGGCGCCGAGCGCGACGGTGCCCAAGCCCGGCGCGGTGCTGGCCCTGGCGAGCGAGCCGACGGGTGGACTGCTGCTGTCGGGCTCGCGGGCGACCGGGCGGCGTAGCGTGCAGGGTAGCTGGCAGCCGCTGGGATGGCCGCTGAAGGCCGCGCCGCGCGCGTTGGGCGCTGCGGGCGGGCGTTGGGCGGTCGGCGACGCTGACGGCCGTCTCAGCGTGCGCAGCTGGGCGGCGGGGGCGCCGCTCTGGAGCGGGGTGCTGCACGTGGGCAACCCGATCGACGCGGTGGCGCTGCGCCCGGCGGCAGCGCAGCTCAACGTGGCGACCGGGGGCGCGGACGCGACGACGCGCGTCGGCCACCTGGGCGCTGGAAACCCAGCGATCCTGAGCGCGCAGAGCGTCATCAGCGCGGCGAGCGGGACGCAGCGGCTCGCTTGGCATGGCGCGGTGCTCTATCGGGGCGTGGCTGCGACGGTTGTGGGTCTAGAGGCGAGCGCGACTGGCGCGGCCGGCGGCGGCGCAAAGATCGTCTTCAGCGCCGCCTTGGCGAGCGGCGACGTCGTCGATGATCTCGCCGTGGCGCCGGCCGGGCAGCGGCTCGCCATCGCCGCGACGTCGGCTGGCGATCAGCTGCGAATCCTTGAGATCAGCACCGGAAAAAAATTGTGGGGCCGTGCGGGTCTGAGCTCAGCTCGCCGGTTGGTGGCGTGGCGCGGTGACGGCAGCGAGCTCCTGGTCAGCGGCGGCAACAGCGGCCTTCAGGTCATCTCGGCCGCGACCGGCAAGACGCTGATCGCCCTGCCGGGCCATCTCACCGCGGTGACGGCGCTGGCGTGGAGCGCGAACGGTCAGCGCATGCTGACGGCCTCCAGGGACGGCGCGTTGCGACTCTGGCGACGCACCGCGAGCGGCGCCGTGGGCCTCGCCACGTCGATTCGTCACTGCGGGTGGCCCTGCACCGCGGCGGGTGGGGTCGTCGGCGTGGCCTTTCGCACCGACACGGGCACGGAGTGGGTCAGCGTCGGCGCCGATGGCGGCGTGATTGGCTGGCGGCTGCCGTGACGAACGGGTACGAGCGCGAGCTGCCACGCTGAGGCATCGCGCTCCGCACCGCAACCGCGCATACTCCGGCCCTACCGCAACCACGGCCAGCTTGGCCTGCCACGCGCTTGGAGCCCACCATGACCGAATTCGTCGCCGGCGCTCCGGTACCGCTCTCGTCCGTAACCGAAGCCCATCATCCGTTTGTGGATACGACCCGGCCGGCCGCCCTTCGTTTGAACGTGGCGAAGGGCTTGTTGCCGGCGAGGTTCGACGACCTCGTGCCGACCCTGGCGTTCCTGCTGCACGACCCCGAGGCGACGGTCCGCGCCGCCGCGGAGACCACGCTGTCGACGGCGCCGGACGACGAGGTCGACCGCGTTGTTCAGGCCGCCACGGACGTCGCGGTCCTCGACACGTTGGCCCGGCGCCTGCCGATCTGTGCTGCGACCCGCGCCGTCGCCCTCAATCGCCACAGCCGCGACGAGACGCTGGTGCATCTGGCTGGCTCGGGCGACCGCACGATCTGCGAAATCGTGGGCCGAAACGCCGAGCGCGCGCTGCAGAGCCCGGCCATGATCGAGGCGCTCTTTTTCAACCCGAAGGCCCCCCAAGGCGTCGTACAGAACTTGCTCGAGTTGGCGGTGCGGCACGAGGTCCCACTCGACCACATGCCGGGTTTCCGGGAGATTCGCGCCGCGTTGCTCGGCGAACACGGCGCCGAAGAGGACGACGGGCTCATCCCGCTGGACGACATCGATTTTCTCAGCGCCGTCGACATGGCCCTCGACCACGACGCCGACTTGGTCGGTGGCGGCGAGGCCCACGAAGAGAAAGAGGAGATCAATCGCAGCCTGCAGGCCAGAATCGGCAGTATGAGCGTGGCGCAAAAGGTCCGCTTAGCCCTGGTCGGCGACGCGACCGCCCGCAAACTCCTCGTTCGTGACCCGAAGAAGATGGTGGCGTCCGCGGTGCTGAAGTCCCCGCGACTCACGGAGGGCGAGGTCAGGAATTTTGCGACCAACAAGAGCTTGGGCGATGAGATCATCAAGGAGATCGCACGTAACAAGAAGTGGACACGCGACTACGCGGTGCGCAAGGCGCTGATCATGAATCCAAAGACGCCGCTGTCGATCGCGATGACGCTGCTGCGCACGTTGTCGCTGCGAGACATCGGCGTCGTCAGCAAGAGCCGCGAGGTGACGGGTGCGGTGGCGCGTCTGGCCAAGAGTCACATCGAGAAGATCGAACAATCGAAGCGACGAAAGAAGAAGTAGTAGTAGTAGTAGTAGCAGCCGCGCCTGGGCGCGTGACTGCGGCTACAGCGGCGTGTCAAACCTGCCAGCTGCGACGGCCTGCTGCACGACCTCGGCCAAGGTCGGCGACGACTTGCAGCGATCTTTGCCGAAATCTGTGTCGTCGCCGCAGAGCCGCTTGACCCGCGTCATGAGCCAGTGACCGCTGCCGCCGCGGGCTAGATAGTCATTGGTCGCGACCACGTAGGTCTTGGCAGGGACGACGGCGACGCCACCGATCAGCAGGTCTCGGACCCGATCGCCTGGCGCGCTGACGCCGACCACTTTGCCGTCGATTTTCTTGTACTGCAGCGGCTGTCGTTCGCCATCGCACCGCATCTGGATCCCGTGCAGCGCCACCCGCTCGCCTAGCTTGCCGCGGTGCCCCTTGGTGCAGGCGTGCTCCAGCACCTGTGAGAGCTCGCGGCCCGTCAGCCGCAGCCGCACGAGTCGATTGCCGAAGGGATGAATGGCGCGGATGTCTTGGTCGGTCACAGGCCCCACGGGATACGTCGCGTTGGTGCGCAGGCCGCCCATGTTGAGGATGGCGCCGTCGACGTGGTGGCGTTGGCGCAGGTGCAGGGTCGCCGCGCGCGCGACGCGCTGGCCGTAGGGCTTGCGTCCGGCGCCGCTCAGGATCCATGGCTGGCTGCGCTCGCCGACGATCTGCTCGTTGGCGAAGGCGGCGCGGAGATCTTGGAGGGCGCTCGCGAGCGGCGGATCCCGCGGCAACGCCGGATCGATGGCCCGCACGGCCCAGCTCGACTGACCCGCGATGACGCCGCCGCCCGGATGGGCCACGATGTCGAGATAGCCAAGATGACCAAAGCGGGACCCCGTCTGCACCACCAGCGTCTCGCTGACTCGCTTCCACGCCTTGAGCAGCGTGTGGCTATGCCCGCCGACGATGACGTCGATGCCCCGGACCTCAGTCGCCAGCCGCCGATCGTGGGGGTAGCCCAGGTGCGTGAGCGCCACAATCACGTCCACCCGCTGTTTGCGCAGCGCCGCGATCGCCCGCCTCGCGGGGGCGTTCACCGGATCGCTGGGGTCGGACATGCGGGTGTCGCCGAAATCCGAGATGGTCTGGGTCGATGGCGTGAGCAGGCCGAAAAAGCCGATGCGCAGGCCGCCGCAGCGCCGCACCAGCGTGGTCGCGTAGAGCTTGCCATCGAGGTTGTGCAGCGCCGGGCTCGTCGGATCGAGGTTCGAGGTGACGATGCGAAACGTCGTGAGCGCCGCCATGGCGTAGCGCAGCACCGCGGGGCCGGCGTCAAACTCATGATTGCCCAGGACACCCACGTCGTAGCCCGCAGCTTCGTACAGCAGCCACGCCTCCCGCGCCGCCCGCTTGCGATCGCCGTCTTTTCGCACCATGTAGCGGCCTTGCAGCACATCCCCGGCGCTCACGAGCAGCACGGCGCCCTTGCGCTCCCGCAAGAGCCGCTTCTTCTCAGCGGCGATGCGAGTGATCGTGCCGACATAGGTGAGGTTCGGCGCGTGGCCTTGCTTGCGGCCGTCAAAATGGGCTTCGCTGTCGTTGGTGGTCAGCAGCAGGCACCGTCGCTTCAGATCGTGCGGCCCAGGCTTGAACGACGGCGTAGTCGACCGCGCTGACGACGCGGCGGGCGACGAGGCTGCCGACGAGGCGTCGGGCTGCGCGCCACCACAGCCGCTCGCTAGCAACCCCAACAGCAGCCACAGCGCGCGAACACGGCGCTGAGTGACCTCCAGCGACCACCGCGGCGTCTGAATCCTGGCTGTGATCATGACGACCTAGTGCCCGCGGCGGGCGCGACCCTGCACACCGAGCCCGGCCGCGGCGCGGCTCTCAAGCAGTCTGGCGACGTCGGCGTCTGGCAGGGTGCGCACCGGGCCGATTTTCAGGGCTTGTAGCTGGATGCGAGCGAGGTGTTCGACCAGCTCGAGCCGCAGGAACGCTTGCTCGAGGTCGTCGCCCCAGGCCAGCGCCCCGTGTTGCTCGATCGTCACCGCGTCGTGCACAGCGGCGATCTCGCGCAGCGCGGCGATCTGATCTGCGCTGTTCGGAAAACCGTAGGGCACCATCGGCACCCGACTGCCGAGCGACACGATGGGCTCCGCCATCATCCGCGGCTCCACCTCGATGCCCATGATCGCGAGCGCCGTGGCGCAGGGCGGATGCGCATGCACGACGGCTTTGGCGTCAGGCCGCGTGTCGTAGACAGCGACGTGCATCTTGAACTCGGAGAAGGGTCGGCGCCCCCCGCGCAGCACACGACCGCTGCGGTCGACGACGATGGGGTCTGTCTCATCCAACACGCGTTTGCTCAACGCCGTCGGCGTGATGAGAAAACGCCCGGCCGGTAGCCGAATCGAGACGTTGCCGTCGTGGTTGGCGACCCAGGCCGCGCTGTGCAGGCTGTGCGCGATGTCGATCAGCGCCCGACGCAGCACCGGAAAGCTCGCGTCGCGGCCGTGCATTTGGTGAATGGCGCCATGTTTGGCCGCTCCGCTCACGTCACGCTCCCGGCTTCGCGGCTACCGCGGCTTGGCTGGGGGTGTCGTGGCTGACGTGCACCGCGTCGACCACACCAACGATCAGGCAGCGAATCGGCGACTTTGGCTGGCCAAGCACCTGGCGGATGCCGCTGCCTTCGCGCAGCACCAAGACCTGATCGCCAGGGCCGGCCTGGGCGTGATCCACCGCCAAGAACGTGGCGCCCGCGGCGGTGCCGTCGGCGTCGATGGGCTCCACAACAAACACCGAGCGAGCGAAGAGCTCCTCGTGTTTGATGGTCGAGACGACGGGTTCGAGTACGCGTCCGAGGATCATGACACACCGCCCCGAGCCGCAGGATCGCCGGCTGGCCACGACGACGCGAGAGGCGGTAGCCCATCCCCGACGGCATCCACGATGGCGATGATGGCGTGGTCGACCGGCACGAAGGGCTCTGGCAGCGACACAGCGGCTTCGCGCGACGAGGTGAGGTGCACGACATCACCAGGGCCCGCCTGGGTCGTGTCTGCCGCGACGACGGCGCCGCCCAGATCGACACCTGCTTCGGTGATGGGCTGCACCAACATCATGCGCACGCCATCGAGTCCGGGGACTTTCTGGGTGGCGACCACTGTGCCGATTACGCGTCCGAGAAACATGGCTTTGCTTGCTTTCTGGGGCCGATAGCGCGGAAGGCGACGCACGCCTCCGACGCGCTCACAGCCGTTTGAGTCGAATCAACATCCGCGCGGCCATGTTGAGATCGGCCTTGTTGGCGCGATTCTGACCGATCAGCAGGTACTTTCGGATCTCCGCGGTCGCCTCTTCGCGGTCGCCGGTCTGCAGCAGCGCGGCGGCATAGTTCAGGTGCACCGTGTAGTCCGCGCGCGGGCTCTGCACCGCGATCTTGAAGACGCCGCGCGCCACCGAGGGTTCGCCCATGTCCAGCCAGGCCATGCCCAAGGCTTCCATGAGGTTGACGTCCTCCGGCGAGAATCGCAGGCCCTCGTTGAGCACCTTCATCGCGGGCTCGTAGGCGCCCACGTCGGTGTACATGCGGCTGAGCAGCAGGTACGCCGGAGAGAACCCGGCGTCGCCCGCGATCGCGGCGCGCAGGGCGCGGTCGGCGCCGTCTTTGTCCTTGCGCTTGAGGGCAATACGCGCCTCGAGGAAGTGCCCGTTCGGGTGACCCGCGTCCAGCTTGAACAGCTCATTGAGCGCGTGGAGCGAATCGCCAAAGGCGCCGAGCTCAAAATGCGCGCGGGCGATATGCAGCCACGCTTCGGCGTGCCTCGGGTCGGTCTGCGTCGCGACCTTCAAATGCTCGAGGGCCTCGCGGGGTTCTTCCGCCTTCAGCTTGAGAAAACCGAGGTAGAAGTGCGCGTCGTGGTTTTGGGGATCGATCTCGAGCGCGTGCTTGAGGTGCCCCGCGGCCTGCAGGCTGTTGCCCTGGTTCAGCTCGCGCACGGCGCGGTTGATGTGACCGACTGTGCGCTTGGCCCGGTCATCACAGCCGCCGAGGCTGGCCACCATGAGCAGCGACACGAGCAGCGCCCCGGCGCACCGACGTCTACCAGCGAGCGCACCGCGCGACGACTGGGTCCCGAATGGCGCCACGCCAACGGGCGACAGGCGACAGAAGTCGATCTCTTCGGTGATTTGCGCGCGCATCGAGCCCTAGGTGGAGGTGAAGCGGAAAGGATACAGCACGCGGGTCGTTCCGCCGCCCTTGGCACGCGGGAACTTCCAAGATTTCACGTTCGTGAGGATGCAACCTTCCACGCTCGGGCTGTTCAGAGAAGAGTCCTTGACCTTGGCGCCCATGATCGCGCCAGAAGGCTGAATCAGGAAGAGCACCTCTACCTTGCCGGACAGGTTCGGGTTGGACTGTAGCCCCTTCTGGTAGCAGGCCTTGATCGCGCCCATCTTGCGGCGGATGTACTGCTGGATAATCTTCTTCGGCAGCTCACCCGACGCCGAAGATCCGGCGCCGCCGCCGACACGCACGACCTTCTGATTGCGTGTCTTCATCCCGATCTTAACGTCTTTACCAGCCTTGTCGTCCTTGCCCAGACCTTTGACGACCTTGCGCTTGGTCGCGTCGCCGCTGTTCATCGACGTCTTGCGCGGGTTGGCGCCCATGAGCCCTGCGCCTTGGGTCTTGCCCAACGGATCGGCCAACACCGTCGTGCCGCCCTTGCCAGCCTCTGGGTTGGCTGGGTCGGTGTCGTTCGAGTCCCCGCCTTCCGCGTACATCTTGCTGCCGATCTCGAGGTTGTTGACCTCGTTGAGCGCCTTGTCGATGTCTGCTGTGGCCTGGTCGACTTTGTCGGCGACGATCTTTTTGACGAGCTTGTCTTTCTCTTCCTCGTCCGTGACCGAATCGAGGGCCTTATCGATCTTCTCCTCTTCCTTCTTGACCTCGATCGCTTCCTTCTTCTCTTCTTTCTTCTCTTCCTTGATCGGCTTGAGCTCAGGCGCTTTCGGCTTCTCTTCTTCTTTCTTCTCAGGCTCCGGCTCTGGCTCCGGCTCGGTCTTGACGGCGATCTCGATCAGCTCGCTCAAGCGAGAGGACTGCTTCTCCTCAAAGCTGAGGTGCTGCCGGGCGAGGTACGCGGGCGAGTTGAACGCCGCAGCGAGCGGACCGGCCGTGATCAGCAGAGCGAACGCCCAACACAGGAGAAAGGGGATCATCTCCTTGTTCCACAGCGAAAATCGTGTCGGCGGCGGCACGGGCTCGCGTGAGATGATGAAGGTGAAGTCGCCGAAGACGAGCACCGCGCGTGTGCCGGCCGTCAGGGGGACCAGCGGACCCTTGAGGCTGCTGACCTTGCCCGATCGGACGTCGCCGACGTCGTAGACCTCGCCGTCGACGATGAGGTGGCCGGCGGCTTTGTCATTGTCGATACGCAGGCCGAATCCGGCGGCGGTACCGGGCTCGACGAGCACTTGTAGCGGCTTGCCGATGACCTCTTGCGGCATCGTGAACGTGCCTTCAGGCCCAACCGACACCGTGCGGGGTTTGGAGAAGAAGCTCGCGGTGAGCATGTCGCCGCGCCACAGGATAGCGACGTCCACGCCCAGCTTGACGCTGTCGCTCGCCGGTTTCGCGGCGCTGGTCGCGCCGGCGCTGCTCTTGGCGGCGTTCGGCTTGTTGGTGCCCGCGCTGTTCGTACCGGAGCTGTTCGTGCTGGGACTGTTGATGCTGGGACTGTTGATGCTGGGGCTGTTGATGCTGGCCTTGCCCGCACCTCCCCCTGCGCTCGCTGCGCTCGGCTTCACGGTGCGCGCGTCTGTGCCTGTCGCCAGCGTCGTGTCGGCGGGGGACTTCGGAGACTTCGCCATGGTCTAGAGGTCCCGAGCGGAGCGAACAATCTCCGCGAAGAAGTCCATCCGAACTCGAATGAGGCTTGAGCGCTTCTTCTTGCTGAGGGAGGTCGTCGTCGATCCCTCGGGGCGCAGGAACGAGGCTTCGACTTGATCGTCCTCAAAGCTCAACGTGCGTGTTTTGCTGCGTCGCGGCTTGGCGTCTGCGGTCACCGGAGCTAGCGCGAACGTCAGCGCGATCGCACCGCACAGGGCGATTAGGAGGGTCTTTCGAGCTGTCATGGTTCTCACCTCTCGCTAGCCTGCTCGGACACGACTGATCAAACAGTGGCGCCGCACCATAGCGCGGAATCTTGAGCGCGCGCAACGGCATCGATGATCGGCTCGATTTCGTGTCAACGGCGCACCGGTCGCGATGATCAGCGGCGCAACGCGCTGAATCAAGCCAACAGGCGGGCTCGGAGATCGGTGACCACGCCGGGGAGGCCGTCGGCCAAGGTCAGGCGCGGCGTGACGCCAAGGGCGGCTAGGCCCGCCGCGGCGAGCCACACCTGATCGTCACTGCCGGTCTGGCCCGGTGCGCGGCCGGCCCAATGGTGTGCGCCGACAAATCCGGTGGCTTCGGCGACCGCGGCCGCGACGGCCTGCAGCTCCACGGCGTCTCCGGCGGTGATGTGCAGACGTTGGCCCGAGATGTCGCCGTCGAGCGCCGCTTCGAAGGCGGCGACGGCGTCGCGCACGTGCAGGAAATCCCGCATCTCGAAGCCCGAGCCAAAGTGGGTGACGGCGCCCGCGTCGGTCGCGATCGCGGTGAGCATGCGCGCGACGAACGCGGGCAGCGCGCGCAGCGTCGCGGTGTTCACCGGGCCGTCGCCGCCATCGCCTGGGCCATAGACCGTCGGCATCACGAGCACGGCTGCCTCCGTGCCGGCCGTCGCGGCGGCGTCGAGCAGCAGCTGGGAGATGGCGCGGCGTGCGAGCCCATACCCCGCCGCGGCGGGCGGCCCGCGCCAGACGTCTGCCGGCGTCAACCCTCGGGGCGCCTCGCCGAGCGGGCCGAGCCGCGGATAGGCGCCAGCCGAGCCAGCCACCAGCACGCGCGGGACCCTGCCCTGCTCGACGGCGCGCAGGAGCGGCGTCGCGGAGGCCAAGTTCTCGGCGAAATAGCGCGCCGGCGCCTGTCGCATCGCGGCGCTGCCGGCGGTGACCGCGGCGAGATGAATCACCACGTCAGGCCGAACCGTGGCGAGGAAACCGTCCACAGCCACCTGGTCCGTCAAGTCGAGCTGCGCGCGGCTGGGGGCGACGAGCCGCAGGTCTGGCCGCGACGCCAATTGGGCGCCAAGATGCCGACCGATGAACCCAGAGCCGCCCGTGAGCCACACAGTCCTGCGAGCATGGCGTGAATCGACGACGACGGGAGCGGGTTTCGGACGATCGGGGCTTGGCATGATTCACCTCTGTGGCGGCGCACTATAACGCCGACCCCCGTCGATAACAGCCTTCGAGTGACGTCGACGCCGGCAGGGCTTGACCGTGGCTCGGCGAGGCGCTTTGCTGCCGGCGCCCGCCGCGCCCAGGAGATCAGGATGACTCAGCCCCGTACCGCCGTACTGCTCGCAGGAGGGCTCGGTTCCCGCCTCGCTCCGTTCACAGCGGTGATCCCGAAGCCGCTGGTGCCGATCGGCGAGCGCGAGAGCATCGCCGAGGTGGTGCTTGGCCAGCTGGGGCACCACGGATTCAAGCGCGCGATCATCTCGATCGGCTACCTCGGCCACCTGATCAAGGCCGTGATCGGCGACGGCAGCCGCTACGGGCTGGAGGTCGAGTACGTGACGGAGGACAGCCCGCTGGGGACGGTGGGGCCGCTGGCGCTCGTCGCCGATCGCCTGCCGGAGACGTTCTTGCTGTTGAACGGCGACGTGCTCACCGATCTGGACTTCTCAAGCCTCCTGGCGCGGCACACGGAGAGCGGCAAGACCCTGACCGTCGCGACTTATCCCCGCGAAGTGAAGATCGACCTGGGGGTGCTCGACACCGACGAGACCGGCACGGTGGTGGGCTTTCGGGAGAAGCCGAAGTTCGACTTCTACGTCTCGATGGGTGTGTACGCGATGCATAAGCGCGTGCTCGACTGCATCCCGAAAGGACAGGCGTTCGGTTTTGACCACCTGATGTACCACCTGCTGGAGACCCAGGACCCGATCGGCACGTTCGACTGGGGCCACGGCCGCTGGCTGGACATCGGACGCCACGATGACTTCGCGTTGGCGCAGCAGACGTTCGCCCGCGAGCGCCACGTCTATATGCCCTGGGAGCCTGAAAATCCGGGCGCATAGCGCACCTTCAGCGGGCAACGCGCGGCGCGGCTAGGCGCTGAGATCGGGCGCCTCTGGGGGAAGATTCCGCCACCGGCCGTTGTCCATCCGCGCGAGCCACTCCGCGGAGAAGTCGCCAAAGCGATCAGCCAGGATCGCTTTGCGCGCTTGGCGAGTCAGCTCGAGATAGAACGCGAGATTATGCAACACTAACAGCTGCTTTCCGAGCGCCTCGTCGGCCGTCCAGAGGTGTCGAATGTAGCTGCGTGAGAACTGCGTACAGGCGGGGCAGCTGCAGCTTGGGTCGATGGGGCGGTCGTCGAAGAAGTTGAACCGGTTCTTGATGTAGAGCGGACCGTCGTGCGTGAACGCCTTCCCGTGGCGACCGTTGCGGCTCGGCATCACACAATCGAACTGATCGATGCCGTGGCCGATGCAGATCAACAGATCCCGCGGCGTACCGACGCCCATGAGATACCGAGCTTTGTCGACGGGCATCAGCGCGGCGGTGTGGCCGCAGACGTCGTGCATCTGCTCAATCGTCTCGCCAACGCTCAGACCGCCGATGGCGAAGCCTTCGCAGGCGTCGCGGCTACAGATCTGCTCGACGTGCTCGGAGCGCAGCTGCGTCTGGATCCCGCCCTGCACGATGCCGTAGAGCGCCACCTCGTCTTGCCGACGACGCGCTGCGATGGCGCGGTCGAGCCACGCGGTGGTGCGGTCCATCGCGCGGCGAATCGTGCGTTCATCGGCTTGCGCAGGCGGGCACTCGTCGAACGCCATGGCGATGTCGCTGCCGAAGTTCTCCTGGAGCCGGATGGCCTCCTCAGCGTTCAGCGTGTGTTTGGAGCCGTCATGGTGAGAGCGAAACACCGCGCCTGCGTCGGTGACCTTGCGCTGCCCAGCGAGCGAAAACACCTGAAAACCGCCGGAATCGGTGAGCACCGGGCGGTCCCAAGCCATGAACCGATGCAGACCGCCAGCGTCCCGAATGCGCTCGCTGCCCGGCCGCAGCATGAGGTGATAGGTGTTCGAGAGGATGATCTCAGCGCCGATCTCTTTCAGATCGCGCGGCAGCACCCCACCCTTGATGGCGGCTTGCGTCCCGACGGGCATGAAGATGGGCGTCTCGATGACGCCATGGGTGGTCTCGATGCGACCGGCGCGCGCCCCAGATTGGGCACACACATGCTCGAGGGTGAAACTGTAGGCCATGGCGTCTCCGGCAGGTGGCGCGGGAAGATTGGGCGCGGGAAGATTGGGCGCGGGAAGATTGGGCGCGGGAAGGATGGGCGCGGCTACTTCAAACGAAGCTCAGACCCCTGAGGCATCCGGCGGACACGGCCCGAGCATGCGGGCGCGATGCAGCAGCGGGTAGCCCTGGATGCGGCCATACCACAGCTTGCGTTCGGCTGCGGTCGCGAGCGGCCACAGATCGCGCTGCTCGTCTGGGTCGGTGCGCCAGTCATAGAGATGCTCCTCACAGCCGGACTCTCTCTCGAAGAACAGGTACTTGCGATCCCGCACAACGAGCGTGAAGCCGCGGCGGCTGGCTTGGCGAATCTCGGTGTTGTTGACGAAGGGCAGGACGCGGTCCTCGGGCAACGGGCCGAGCAGGGAGTGACCGTCGAGCGGCGTGGTGACGGTCGCCGGCAGCTCGCCTTGCAGACCCATGGCGGCGAAGAGCGTCGGCGTGATGTCGAGGTTGGAGACCCGGCGGCCGGTGTTGGCCTTGAGCTGCGCTGTAACGGCGGGCGTGCGGACCTGTAGCGGCAGATGCAGCCAGAACGGCACGCGGTGGACGGGCTCGTAGTAGTTGTGCAGGCGGTCGGGCAGGCGTGTGGGGATCAGGTTGTGGCCGTGATCGGCGGTCAGCGCGACGACGGTGTTGTCGAGCAGGCCGAGGTGCTTGAGGCGAGTGAGCAGCCGGCCGGTGAGCTCGTCAACAAACGCGACCGTGTCGAGGTGCTTGGCCGCTTGGCGCGTGGCGACCTTGTCGAAGTGGTGGTCGTGGCCTGGGTGCCAGGCGTGGGGGGAGTGGGTCGCGTTGAACTGGACGACGCCGAAAAACGGCTGTGTTCGGTCTGCGGCGAGCTGCTCGATGTGGGCGATGGTCGTGGCCATCATCTGTTCGTCGGCGATGCCGATGTCGTTGACGACGGGCAGCTTGGTCTTGCCGGCGTGGTAGGCGGAGTCGAGGTCGGAGTCGAGGAGGAAGAGGTCGAGCTGGAGCCAGTTGAGGTCTTGCGCGGTGTGAAGGAACGTCCGGTAGCCGGCCGCCTTGGCGACATTCCAGAGCAGCGGCGCGGTGTGCAGCTCGATGGCGGTGCGTGTCGGTGCGAGGCCGCTGAAGAGTGACGGCAGCGAGACCAGCGTCGAGCCTGCGTTGGATTGCGCGTCGGGAAAGACGGTGACGGTGGCGGCGTTGGCGCGCACAAAGGCGTCCGTCTGCGGGGTGGTGTTGGCTTTGCAGCCGTAGAGGCTGATGGCGCTGCTGCCGTAGGTTTCGTTCACGATGAGCAGCACGTTTGGGCGCTTGGCGGGCCGCGCGAGCTCGCCAAGGTGGAGGCGATGAGGCTTGCTGAGGCGCTGGGCCTGCCCCTTCGTAGCGAGGCGGGCCATGTTGGTGGTGAGCAGGACGGCGTGGACGTCGGCGACGGCGAATCGATAGCTGGGTGGTTTGAGGCTCAGGCTGATGATGATCGCGACCGCGAGGAGCGGTGGACCCATGCGGAGACGGCGCGCGGGGTCGCGACGATCGCCTGGGCGAGACGCGAGCCACCACAACCCAGCGACCACCGCGGGCGCGCCGACCATGGGCGCTAAAACCCCGGGATCTCGGAGGTACGGCGCGATGAGCGACCATGTGCTCCTGGGTTCCTGTAGCAGGTAGCGGACGGCGCTGCTCACGGGCAGTGAACCCATGTTCACGAAGTAGCCGAGCGAGAGCACCACGACCCAGGTCCACGCGACGCTGCTGGTGACCACGATGATCCCGGCTAACAGCGGCGATCGCGTGCGCACCGCACGCACCGACCAGACGAGCGCGCTCGCCACGAGCAGCGAGGCGAGCGCGGAGCCGCCGAAGACCAACCACATCTGACCGCTCCACGTGGGCAGCTCCGCGCGCCGCACGAGCAGATCCGCCGCGATCGCCAGGCCTGCGACGAGGACCAGGACGTGATCACGGAGCGCCGTCGTCATCGAGCCGGCGACGCGACTGCCTGTAGGGCGGTTCATGGCTGCGGTCGAGGGCGGGGCTGGCATCGGTAGAGCGGTCTCCTGCGCGTAGTGGCGCGCGGGTGTACACCGGCGCAATCCGCACCGCTACACGCATTTTTCGGGCGAACCCGTGCGCGTCTAGCCAGCGAACAGATACACGGCGGCGAGGATGGCCTTCACCAGCCCCTGGTAGGTGTCCCACTCGTCGCTGGTGGTCGGCGGATGCGTGATCCAGGCGGCCAGGTCCGTCCGCCAGCCCTTCACCAGATCGAGCTGCGCGTCACTGAGCCCTAGCGCCTGGGGCGCGGCGATCACACGATCGGCGAGGCTGACCAGGGCGACCGCGTCGTCGATGTGCGGCGCTGGCTGCGGCACAAAGTCAGGGCGCGTCGGCGCGTTGGCGATGAGCGCGACGAGCACGGCGGTGTGACGCGCGATGTTGAGCAGCTTCGGCTGGTTGATGATCCCCACTTCGTCGGCGGGTGTGTGGTAGGCCGGCGAGGAACCCGACCCGATGAACAGCACCGGGATTCCGGCCTCGCGGAAGGGTTGATGGTCACTGCGCCCACCGCCATCTTGGCCCACAAAGAAGGAGGACACCGGCCAGGTTTGCATGCCGGTCAGGTCGTTGGCGGTCTTCACGGCGGCGCGCAGGGCGACGCTGTACTCGACGTCGGTGGCGAACGAGCTCGTCTCGCCAGGGAGGAACTCAGAGCCGATGTTGTCGACGCTGAGCATCGCGGCGATAGCGGTGAGCGGCACGAGCGGCGCCTTGTCGACGAAGTGGCGACTGCCGAGCAGGCCGTCTTCCTCGGCGTCAAACAGACACAGCACGATGCTGCGGCGCGGCGGCTGCGCGCTCGTGGCCAGCGCGTGAAGCACGGCGATGGCGACGGCGACACCCGCGGCGTTGTCCACCGCGCCGTTGCAGATCTTGTCGGTGGGATCAGCGAGCTTGCTGGGCTTGCACTGACTGTTCGGCGCGCCGACGGTGCCCAGGTGGTCGTAGTGCGCGCCGATCACGACGACCTCGCTGGCGAGCGCCGGATCGTGGCCCGGTAGCTTAGCGCACAGGTTGACGCCCGCGGCGAAAGGCTGGGCGTAGGCGCTGCCAACGGCCGGCGGCAGCGCGAGGTTGGTGAGATCGGCCTCCAGCCAGGCGCGCGCCGCTTGTCCACCGGCGCTGAGGTTGTCACGGCCGCCAAACTCGTCGCTGGCCAGCGCGTTGATGCGATCCATGAGGAACGGCAAGGTGATGCCCTGGGCGGCCTTCAGCGCGCTCGCTGCGTACCGCTGCTGCGTCACCGCGGCAGCCGCGAGCCCGTCTGTCTCAGCGAGCGCCGCGTCCGAGGTCAGCGCGTCGGACACGGCGTCGGCGCGGTCGCCGTCAGCGGGCGCGGGCGTGCAGGCGACGACGCAGAGCTGCGCGACGAACAGCCACACAATCAAACCCAATATCGTGAGCCGCGGCGCGAAAAAGGCCGCAGGACCGGGCGAATGGGCGGGTGGTTGGTCGACAGTCATCGCGCCAGCATAGCGAGCGATCGGCGCGAACTCCAGGTCGACGAGCGGCGCAGAGCGGGCCGTCGATCAGGACGACGACCCACAGCACGGGGGCAGCAGCGGCCAGCGCGGCGCCGCTCCCGTCCCCGCGCTCCCAACTAGACCCAGGTGGTCACGGCCTGTGCGGTCCGATGCCGACGCCCTGTCAGCTCGCCCGTCGGCGAACCGAGGAAGATCACGCCCGCCACCGATTCCGGGCGGTCGGTGGCCTCACCCGGCACGCCGTAGAACTCCAGAAGCGCGGGCTGCATCAGCATTTTGCCCGTCGACCAGAGGCTCGCGTAGCCGCGGCCATGCGCGCTCAGCAACAGATTCTGGATGGCACAGGCCGTCGCAGCGTAGTCTTCTCGATCCGCGGCTTGGTCGTCCGGCGTACGCGTCCAGGTCACCACAACGACGGCGGCCGTCGCAGCGAGCCTCGCGGTCATCTTGTGTTTCTTGGCGATCAGCTTGCGGCCGACGCCTTCGCCCGCGTCCTTGGCCGAGGCGTCGAACGCGGCCTGGACGTGGCGGTCCATCGCCGCGAGTTTGTCGGCGCCATGCACCACGTAGAAGCGCCAAGGCTCCGTGTAGCGGTGATTCGGCGCCCAAGTGGCGGCGTTGATCAAGGCTTCGAGGACCTCTCTGGAGATCGCGCCGCCGCCGTACACTTTGTGCGTGCGGCGATGCCGAATGGCGTCTTCGATGTCCATGTTCAACCTCGCTCAGGCCGCGGCCATTCGCCGGTTTCGGCGAACTTCGGGTAGTAGCGCTGCCATTCGCCCCACATCAGCTCGAAGGGGATATCCACAAAAGCGCCGTAATCATGCAAGTACTCCATGAACGTGCCGCCGATGCGATCGTAGGCTTGAAAGATGCTGTCGTGGCGACCATCGAACTCCAGCGGGTCGACGCCGAGTTTCTCGCACAGCCCGCGGTTGAAGGCCGGTGTGGCGGCGACCCAGCGCTCGTCGAGCCACAGCTCGACGTAGCCATGAAAAACCAAGACGTCGCTGCCGAGCTGTCGCTCCAGCTCTTCCGTCCCGATGTGGTTGCGGACGTTGGCGAAATGCAGCCGCGCTGGGATGCCGAGATGGCGCGCGCAGGCGGCGAGCACCACCGCTTTGTCGATGCAGTGCGCGCCAGCGTTGGGGTCTCGTTGCAGGACGGCGCTGGCGCGAAACCCCGCAGCGGTCGGCGCCAAATCCCATGGGCTGTAGCGGAAGCCGTCGCGAATGGCGTAATAGAGAGAGACCGCGTTGTCGATCGCGCCGGCGCCCGGGGTCGTGTGCGCCGCGACGAAGACCGCGACGGCCGGATGGTCAGAGTCGACAAAATCACTGGGCTGCTGAAACTCGGCTGAATCCTGCACGGTGGTTGCTCCTCTGGCGGATGTGCCCCCCTTTCGGGCCGGCAGCATGCCTGAATCCGCAGGGTAGACCAGAGGGAGCCAGAGGATGCCGATGAGGACGCCGATGAGGACGCCGACGATAACCAGGAGCCCGCACACACGTGGATCAGCGCCGCGGCGATGGTTGCGTTGGCCGCTCTTTTTGATTCTGCTCGGCCTCAGCGGCTGCCCGAACTTGGACGGCAAGGCCGCGGACGCGGTGGATGGCGGACTCGGCGTCGACGGGACGAGCGCGCTGGACGCTGCGGCCGCGGGTCTGTCTGACGCCGCGACGAGTGACGTGGGCCGCGGGCTCGACGCGGGTGTCCAGACGGACGCCGCTGCGGCAGGTGTGCCTACGACGCGTGTTCGGATCATCGCGGCCAACCTGACCAGCGGCAAGAAGCAGTCGTGGGATCCGGGCCACGGTCAGCGAATCCTGCAGGGCCTCGTTCCTGACATCATCCTGATTCAGGAGTTCAACCTCGGCAACAACAGCGCCGCCACCCTCGCCGCCTTCGTGCAGGACATGTGTGGCGACGGCTTCTCCTACTTTCGCGAGGCGAACAGCGCCCTCCCGAACGGGATCATCAGTCGATACCCCATCCTCGCTTCCGGCGCCTGGGACGACAGCCTGTCCACCAATCGCGAGTTTGCGTGGGCGCGGATCGATGTTCCGGGCCCGATCGACCTCTGGGCGGTGTCGGTCCATCTGCTGACCTCGAAGGCCACGGTGCGCGCTAAGCAGATCGTTGAGCTGGTCGGCTACATCAAGCAGCACGTGCCGCAGCAGGACTTCCTGATCGTCGGCGGCGACCTCAACACGACGAGCCTGTCAGAACAGAGCTTGCAGGGCTTCGACGGGCTGCTCGACAGAGCGCGCGTCCCCGTCGATCAGGCTGGAAACGGGCACACCAACAGCAATCGCAACAAGCCCTACGACCGCCTCTTCGCCGACTTCGATCTCGAGCCCCATCACACAGCCGTCGCCATCGGCGCGCAGGCGTTCGTCAATGGGCTGGTGTTCGACAGCCGCGTCTACACGCCGCTCATCAACGTGACGCCCGCGGAACAGGGCGACAGCGGCGCCGAGTCCATGCAGCACATGGCGATCGTCCGAGATTTTGCGATCCCAACGCCCTGAGTTGCGCCGAGACATCGGGCTAGCAGCGCAGGGGGCTAGAACGGCATCGGCGCGAGCGCGAGCGCGGAGGCGACGACGACGAGCGCCGTGATGCGGGTCATGCCTTCGATGCGGTAGAACTGCCGGCCGATCCAGAACGACGCCAAGGCGAACACAAAGAACGCTGCGAGGGTGGTCATGGCCGCCGCGCGGGCGCCGTAGAGCGGGATGAGCCACAGGTTGAGGCCGAAATTCAGCACGCCGGGCAGCGCGAAGGTGATGAGCGTCAGGTGGGTCTTCTTGACGTAGCCGATCCCGACGGCGGCGATGTTGCCGGCCAAGAAGAAGAAGTTGCCCAAGACCAAGTAGTCGATGTACGGAATGCCGGGCTTGTAGTCGCCAGCGTTCAGCAGATCGTACGCGAAGTTGGCGATCACGCGGGTCACCACAATGGCGACGAGATGGAAGAGCAAAAACAGGCAGATGCGGTCTGAGATCGCCTTGTCGCGGCCCGGTTTGTTGTCGCGCATCGCGCCATAGTAAAAACGCGGCCAGTCGTTGAGCGCAGCGGAGGTGACCATGCCGACGAAGCTCGCGACCCCCACAGCGAAGATGTAGTCGCCCGTCTGCGACAGGCTGCTGAGCTTGCGGAGCAGGTAGATGTCGGACGAGTTGAGCGCCCAGCCGAGAAAGTAGGTGCCGGTGAGGGGGGCGGAGAACACGACGAGCGCGCGGATGCCTTTGCGGTCGAGGATGCCGGAGAACGGCGCGACGTAGCCTGACCGAATGTAGAACACGAGGTTGCCGGCGAGCATGGTCCAAATCGCGATCGCGTAGAGGAAGATGGTCCACATCAGCGGCGTCGCTTCCGGCCCGGTCAGCGCGATCCGCTCGTCGCTGTAGACGATGCTCAGCCACAGCAACAGCGCAAATCCGCCGGATTCGACCACGCGGTTGGCGGTGTAGAGCAGGTAGTTGTTGCGCACCCGGGTGAGGTAATCGAAGAACGAGATGAAGATCCCCGCCGGCGCGACGAGGCAGAAGAACGCCGCAAACGCGCCATCCTCACTCCCGATCGCGTAGAAGCCGAGGCCGCCGAGGGTCATGGCCGCGCCGCCAATACCGCACAACCAAAATACGGTGCTGATCAAGGTGCGTTGGCTGGCCTTGTCGCCTTTGTCATGGTCGAAATACATGCGCATCATCGCCGCAGGCAGCGAGAGCGTGAGGACCGGGACCAGCATCGCGCCGATGGTCCGGTAGTAGCCCCACAGGGAGTACTCCTCCTTGTTGAGCAGCGTGACCAGGAAACGGAGCATGACCACGCCGGCCACGCCGGAGATGATCCTGGCCGCGAAGTAGGCGAGGAACGACACGTCTGCGTCGGCAAATCTCTGCCGGAGCGTCTTTTTCGCGGGTGGCGCGGCTGGCGTATCCGTCATGCGCGCGTCACCGCAGCACCTCGACCAGCCCATCGATCGACAGGGTCTCAATGGCGCGCTGCATCACATCAGGGGCGATGCCGGCGAGCTTGTCGTGGCCCTGGGCTTCGGCGACTGACCGACGACCTAGCCCGTCACGAACCCGCTGTAAGCCCGATTTCACGCGCGATTTGGCGTCTGGCCGACACACGAAGCGCGAAAAATCGGCCTCAGCCTCGGCGATGATCGCGATCTGCCTGCCGACGTTGTTGCCGTCGCGGTACTTGTACCAAGACTCAAAAAGCGGCCAATCGTACGTCAACGCGGGGTTCGGCAGCGCGTCGATGACCGCCATCACGTCACCGACCGCGTCGAAGGTCGGCAGGATGCGATTGACGTCGTAGTCAAACCGCGCATGAAACGGGAACGGCTCGTAGCTGATCGCCGGCACGCCAGCGACGAGGGCCTCCATCGCCGAGGTGCTGTTCCAGACGATGACCAGCGCCGAGGCGCGGATCCAGTTGGCGATATCAAACGCGCTGATCAAGTGCAGGTTGCGACCGAGCCGCGGTTCGTCCTTGTAGATCGTCTCCGACTCATAGCCGGCTGGGTGCACGCGCAGGATGACCTCGACGTCGGGGAAGCGGTCGGTGATGTCGCGCACCATCTGCGTGAACGCCTCCCGCGCGTCGGCGACGCCCTGGAGAAAATCGTCACTCAGGTGGTAGTTCCGGGCCTCCAGGCCGCGGCGCTGTCGGTCGGTGATGTAGGACAGGTTGAAGTTGTAGGGGACGAGAATCCAGGGCTTGTCGGGGTCGAGGCCAAACTGCGCCGCCAGCTGCGCGCGGGTGAACAGCAGAGTCGGCCGATCATAGATGTCGAAGCGGGGGTGACCGGTGAGCCGGATGCGCTCATCGGGGATGCCGTGCGCTTGCAGTAGGTGGCGATACCGCTCGCCCCAGGCGCAGTGCAGCATCTGCTCGCGCGCAAAACGGCCGTCGGGCAGCAGGTAGCTGCGGCCGCAGCGGAAGTGCATCTGCTCGTAGCTCAGGTTGACGAGCCAGGCCGACGAGGCCGCGGCGTTGAAGTGATAGCGACCGAGATCGAAGTCGTCGTAGTAAAACGGGGTGAAATACACCGAGCGCGGCGGCAGCAGGCCATGGTTGCCGCTGAGTTGGCGCAGGCTCGAGGGCAGGCCGCGTTTGCCCATCTCATGCTGAAAGATCAGCGCTGCGAGCACCTCGCGATGGGTGTGCTCCCAGCTGAGGACCGCGTTGACGGCGTTGGGGTTGACGGCGTTGGGGTTGACGGCGAGGGCGGCTGCGGGGGCGTCCGTGGTCTGCATCCTTCAAGCCTCGACGAAACCGAGACGTATCAGGAGCGCGCGGGTCTCGGCGACGTTGAGTTGATACGTGACGTCACTGGAGTAGGTGAAGCCATCGACGACCTTGCCGGCCGTCGTCCGCGGCGCGCGCGACCAGGACGGAAACTCGGGCTCGACGACGTAATACGCGTCGTACTCGAGGAGTTTGCGGGCCTCGTCGCTGGTCGTCAGGGATTCGTGCACCTTCTCGCCAGGGCGGATGCCGATGATGCGCTGCTCAACCCCCGGAGCCAGAGCGCTAGCGAGCGTCGCCACGGTGCAGGCGGGCAGTTTGGGGATGAAGATCTCGCCGCCGCGTCCCTCTGTCAGCGCGAGCAGGACGAGGTCGACGGCGCGGTCCATGCCGATCCAGAAGCGCGTCATCGACGGCTCCGTCAACGTGAGCTGGCCTTCATCCAACTGACGCTGAAAGAGCGGGACGACGGAGCCTTTGCTACCCACGACGTTGCCGTAGCGGACCAGATCGAAGCGCGTGCCACCCTCACCGGCGTAGCTGTTCGCGGCGATGATGAGCTTCTCCATACAGAGCTTGGTGGCGCCGTAGAGGTTGATCGGGCTCGCGGCCTTGTCGGTCGACAGCGCGATGACCCGCTCGACGCCGCGATCGATGGCCGCGTCGATGACGTTCGCCGCGCCGTCGATGTTGGTCCGGATCGCCTCCATCGGATTGTACTCGGCGATGTGAACGTGCTTCATGGCCGCGGCGTGGATGACGATGTCGACGCCCTTGAAGGCGCGCATCAGCCGATCGCGATTACGCACGTCGCCAACGAAGTAGCGCACGCGCGGATCGTCTTTGAAGGCTGGATCGGTCTGCATCGCGTAGTGCTTCTGCTCGTCTCGAGAGAGCACGATGATCTTGCGCAGCTTGGGTTGCGTCAGCGCCCAGGACACAAAAGCGCGGCCAAACGACCCCGTGCCACCGGTGACGAGCACCACCTTGCCAGCGAGATCGGGGCGATCGGTGAGGAGCGGAGCGGAGATGTCCATCATGACGGGCCTCTGGGAGACAGGGAGTGAGCGCGGTCGCAGGGCGTTCGCTTCAGCAGGCGACGCGGGGTGATACGACTGAGGGCCGCGGGGCGTCAAGGGACGGGGGCAGGGCGAGCGGCGGGCGCGGCAGGCCCTGGCTCAAGCCGAGACGATCTGAACCGGTAGCGGGGTCGGGCGCGAAAACGCCGCGCGCACGCCCAGCAGCGCCATGAGTCCGATGAGATCGGGGCGCGACGGCGGCGCGGCTAGGCAGCGATCGAGCAGGGAGTTCAGCGCGTTTTTGTCGACCCAGGTCATCATCCCGTCCCGCGCTCCGTCACGAAGCCAGGCCGCCATCTCAGGACCGTGGCGGGCCCACAACACGGCCTGCGCGCCGGGCGCGTCTCCCTGGCGACGCTGGGCCGGCGGCGGCGTCCACCTCGCGTCGAGACGCGCTGACCAGCGGTCCTCGGCCAGCGGCAGCGCCAGCAGATCGGGCGCCAGGCGCCGCAGCAGCTCGAAGTGCAGACGATGCTGGGTTCGATCGCGCAGCGGTCCGCCCACGTACCGCTCAAGCAGCGCCGCGTCGGGCAGCAGCTGCAACCAAGGAGTCACGCTCGCCTCGGCCTGCAGGATGTGGCCCACCCACCGCTGCATGCGCGCCTCGCGGTGCCATCTGTCGTTCAGGAGATGCCACGGGTGCCGCTCCGGGGTACGCGCCGCGAGCCAGGTGTCGAAGCGGTCGCGGAGATGCGCCCGCGCGGTCTTCGTCAACAGCGCGTGGCGATCAAACCAGGCGCGCCGGCCGTAGAAATGCCGCCACGCCAAGGGTCCCAGGGCAAAACTGCGGCGCACGTGACTTTTGTAGAGCTCGCCGAAGTAACCGTTGAGCGTGATCACGTCGCGCACGTGCGGCGCGCCCTTGCGGTCCCAGGCGTGCACCATGCCTTCGCCGAGGAACGCGTGCCGCAAGAACCCCTCCTGCCAGGGTCCAGCGCTCACCGGGCTGGGCCGCACCTCGACGGCGAGACCAAGCTGCGCGGCGAGCTGCCGGGCGACGATCAGGTCCGGGTCGTCCTGCGGCGCCCAGATGATCGCGCGCGTGACCCGATCGAGTCGCCCGGCCGCACGGAGCGCGGCGAGCACCAACCGCACGTCTTTTCCGCCGGAGATCATCACCTCTACGGCATGATCGGGGAGCGCATCGAGGGCGAGTGGTCGACGTAGGAGGCGCGCGGTGAGGCTGTCGATGTCGTGCATCACGCCCTGGACGGCGGGGGCATCATCGACGGTGATATGACCCGCGTTCAGCCGCAGGCGCCCACCTTGAGGCAGCAGGTGAACGCCGCGGTAGGCCGTCTCGACGCCGACCGGGGCGCCCATGCGGGAGAGCGGCCACAGCAACTCTGCGGGCGCCAATTCGGGCGCTCCGTCGGGGTTGAGCGCGGCGGCGACGAGGGTCGCGCGGTTGCCCACGGCGACCACGCCGTCACGGGCGCCGTAGTACAGCAGCCCGCCGCCGTGGCTGTCACAGCTGGCCTGGACGACCCCGTCCGCGGTCTGCCACACCAGCGTGCCTTGGCCGAACAAGGCGCTGGGCAACGGCCACAGGGCGTCGCGTTCAGCGAGCGCCAACAGCGCGGCGACGTCGCGGTTCAGGGCGGCGGGGAGCGCTGAGGGGAGCGCGGCGGCTGGCGGCTGCGACACCTGCGCCGGCAGCCAGCTGCCGCTGCACGCCAGCCAAGCGCCAGAGCGGCTGACCGCCAATGAAGCCGGGCGACGTGGCGCGTCGGGGCCGGTGGCCTGCCACTGTACGACCCGCACCTCAGCGGCGGCGTCCCCAGCCGCGCCAGCGCCGCGCGCCGAGGTCCGGTGCACGGTCGGGCGGGCCTGCGCATCCGGAACAAAGGGCAGCCACACCGCCGCCCGAGCCACGGCGGGGTCAAGCAGGGGCGCGGCTCCCATCACCACAAGCGTCGCCGGGATCATGCTCGCTCACTCCGTGTCGCGACGGTGCGCGCCTTGCCTCGCGAATGACCCGAGTTTACGCTGCCGCGGCCCCGCTCGCCAGCGTGACCGCGGGGGTTTGCGCACCCGCCAAGGACCATCATGAGCGACCTCCCCTTCCTGCCCTACGGCCGCCAGACCATCGATGACACGGACATCGCGGCCGTGGTCGAGGTGTTGCGCTCGGACTTCCTGACGACGGGCCCGATGGTGCCGAAGTTCGAGGCCGCGCTCGCCAAGCGGGTCGGCGCGCGCCACGCCGTCGTGGTCGCCAACGGCACCGCCGCGTTACATGCCGCCGCGTTTGCGGCGGACATCGGCCCTGGCGACGAAGTGCTCGTGCCGGCGATCACGTTTGTCGCCAGCGCCAACTGCGTGCGCTATCAGGGCGGAGAGCCGGTGTTTGTGGACGTCGATCCGGCCAGTGGGCTGATGGATCTCGACCACGCCGCGACGCTGATCACCGCCAAGACCAAGGCGCTGATCCCGGTCCATCTCAATGGCGCGCCGGTGGATTTGGCTGCGACACGCGCGCTCGCTGACGCCCACGGCCTCATCCTCATCGAAGACGCGGCCCACGCGCTCGGCGCGACGTACGACGGCACACCGGTCGGAGACGGTCGTTTCGGGGACATGGCGATCCTGTCGTTTCACCCGGTCAAGCACATCACGACCGGCGAGGGCGGCGCGATCTTGACCAACAGTGACGCGCTGGCGGAGCGGCTGCGGCGGTTCCGTGATCATGGCATCGAACGCCGACCGGAGCACTTCCTCGAAGCCGACGCGGGGCCCTGGCACTACGAGCAGGTCGAGTTGGGTCACAACCTGCGACTCTCGGCGATCCAGTGCGGCCTGGGCCTGACCCAGCTCGACCGTCTGGACGGGTTTGTGCGCCGCCGGCAAGCCATCGCGGCCCGCTACGACGCCGCATTTGCGGGCGTCGCGGGGATCACGCCGGTGCGGTCACCTCGCATGGCGCCGACGACAATCGCGGCGAGCGGGGCAGCCGTGGTGAGCAGGGCAGACCCGACGGCGTCGACCGACGGCCCCGCCGATACCAGCGCGTATCACTTGTACGCCGTGTTGATCGACTACGCCGCCCATGGCACCACGCGCAGCGCGGTCATGACGACGCTGCGTGACGCTGGCATCGGCACGCAGGTGCACTACATCCCCGTGCCTGCGCAGCCGTACTATCAGCGCCGGGGCGCCGACATGGCGCACTATCCGGGGGCTGCGCGCTACTTCGAGCGTGTGCTCTCTCTGCCGCTCTACCCGACGCTGACGGACGCTGACGTCGATCGCGTGGTCCAGGCGACCTGCGCAGCGCTTGGCGTGGCGGGGTCGCCGATCGGTGCGTGATGCGCCGCCGAAGCAGGGCGCGACGAGCGGCCGCCGTGTCGTCGCGCTGGTGCAGGCGCGCATGGGATCGTCGCGGCTACCCGGCAAGGTGCTCGCGCGCATCGGCACTCGCACCGCGATAGGGCACCTCCTCGTTCGCCTCGCGCGCTGTCAGTCGCTCGACGAGGTCGTCATCGCGACGTCCACCTCACCGGCCGACGACGCCCTAGCTGACGCCCTCCGTCCGGACGTGATCGCCGGCGCTTTGCGGGTCTGTCGGGGATCGGAGGACGACGTGCTCGCCCGCTTCGCTGACGCCGCCCGAACGGCGGAAGCGGACGTGGTTGTGCGCCTCACCGGGGATTGTCCGCTCATCGATCCGGTCGAAGTCGACCGCGTGGTGCAGGCCTTTTTGCGGCGGCGCGACGCGGGCGAGCCGCTCGATTTCCTACGCAATCAACGCGGCGCGACCCGCCGGATCCCGCACGGGCTCGATGTGGAGGTGATGACCAACGCGGCGCTGCAGCAGGCGCACACACGAGCCCGCGCGCCCGGCCAGCGCGAGCATGTGACGCCGTGGCTGTATGCGGACGACACGCCGCTGCACATCGACCACACCGATCCGCCGGGAGAGGACCGCTCCCACCTGCGCCTCACCGTCGACACCCCAGAAGATCTGACGGTGCTCCGACAGATCGTCGCCGCGCTCGGCCCAGACGTAGACGCAGCCGCGGCGTGTGACTGGCTCGACGACCACCCGGCCGTGCGCGCCATCCAGGACGGTCTGCAGCAGCGCGGCATCTCATCGGCGGACGAGACCCGCGCGGACCGCATCCAAGGTCGCCACCTCCTGGCGCGTGTGGACGCCGGTGACGGCATCGGATTTGGCCACATGGCGCGCGTTGAGGCGCTCGCCACCGCGTGGACCGAGGCTGGAGGCCAGGCGACGCTGCTGGGATGGGGCCTCGGCGGTCCGAGCGCGGCGCGCCTGCGCGCAGCCGGGGTGTCGATTCAGTTGCTCGCGGCGCCTGCGGCGATCGCTGGCGCAGGCGGTCCGGATGATGTCGCCGACGCGGCGGCCCAAGACGCCCGCGACACCCTCGCAGCGGCCGAGAAACTCGGGGCGGCGTGGGTCTTGGTCGACGGCTACCCCTTTCGCGCGGCGTGGCAGACGATCGTCTCTGCGCGATTGCCCTTGGTCAGCATCGACGATCTCGCCAGTTTTCCGCAGGTCGCTGACGTCGTGGTCAATCAGAACGTTGGTTTTGAGGCGCATCGCTACGGCCACGCGCCGGGCGGTCGGGGTCGTGTGCTGGCGGGCGCGCCGTTTGTGTTGTTGCGGACGGAGCTTCGCAGGCCCGCAGCCACGCCGCCGCGGGATGACCGACTCAAAGCCGCGCCACCGCGGCGGATCTTGGTGACGTTTGGCGGCGCTGATCTGGGTGGCTGGACGGTGCCCGTCACCCGCGCGCTGCTGGACCGAATGCCGCGCGACGTGCTGATCGACGCGCTGATCGGCCCGGGCGCCTCGGCGGCTGCGGCGGCGGCCCTGACCGAGCTGGCGGCGGCGACCGTGGCATTGGCGGCGGCTCGGCCACGTCTCACGATCCGCCACAATCTGGCCACGATCGCGCCGTGGATGGACGGCGCGTCGCTCGCCGTTTGCGCCGCAGGGTCGACCTGCTGGGAGCTGCTGGCACGCGGCGTGGTGCCCGTCGCCGTGCCGCTCGCGGCCAACCAGCGCGCGGTCGCCGACGGGCTGCGCCGACATCACGCGGGGCTGGTGCCCGGCTGGCACGCCGACATCAACGCGGACGCCGTGGCCGCGGCGGCCGCGGGTTTGCTCGCCGATCCGACCCGCCTCGCGCAGCTGGCGACTGCAGGTGCGCGGCTGATCGATGGACGCGGCGTGTGGCGCGTGATCGACGCCGCCCTCGACGCGATCGACGTGCGTGCGGCGCTTGCCCAGCGACAGACGGCCGTGGTGGAGTCCGCCCCAGACTAGCCCCGCTAGTGGCCGTGGCCGCGCGCCCAGCCCGTGAACCCCGCGATGGACGCGCCACCGCGGTTGGTCCGACGCCCTGATGGAGCCCAACATGCCCACCGAATCGCCCAGTTCTGCCAGGTCGGAGCCGTATCCCGGCCTCAACCGGTCATTTGAGATCTCCGGCCGCCGCGTCGGTCCCGGCGAGCCGTGCTACCTGATCGCAGAGGCCGGCAGCAATCACGGTGGCAGCCTCGACACGGCGCTCGCCCTCATCGACGCCGCCGCGGACGCTGGCGCGGACGCCGTCAAGTTCCAGACCTTTGAGGCGAAGCGGCTGTACGCCAAAACCGCCGGAAAGAGCGATTATCTGGGCGATGAGCGCTCGATCTTCGACATCATCGCGGCGATGGAGATGCCCGCCACCTGGCTGCCCGCGCTCGCGGCGCGCGCCCGCGAGCGGGGCCTGGGCTTTCTGTCGACCCCGTTCCACGAGGAGGCGGTGGCGGTGCTGAATCCATTTGTGCAGGCGTGGAAGATCGCGAGCTACGAGCTGACGCACCATCCGCTGCTCGAGGCGGTCGCCGCGACCGGCAAGCCCATGATCCTCAGCACCGGCGCCGCGACCGTGACGGAGATCGCCGAGGCGGTCGCCGTGCTGGCGCGCGCGCAGTGCGCTGGGCTGGTGTTGCTGCAGTGCACGGCCGCCTACCCTGCGCCGCTCGCGTCGGTGAACGTCGGCGCCCTCGTCGATCTGCGCGAGCGTTTCGGCGTGCCGACGGGGTTGTCCGATCACAGCCGAGATCCCGTGGTGGCGCCCATGACGGCGGCGGCCCTCGGCGCCGTGGTGATCGAGAAACACTTCACCCTCTCCAACCGGCTGCCCGGCCCCGACAACGCCTTCGCCGTCGAACCCCACGAGCTCAAACGCCTCGTCAAGCGGGTGCGGGACGTGGAGACGGCCCGAGGCAGCGGCCGCAAGGCCACCGACGCGACCGCGATCGAGCCGGCAGAACAAGAGCTGCGGGCCTTCGCGCGGCGCACGCTGTTTACGACACGACCGGTGCGCGCCGGCCAAGCCTTCACGGCGGATAACGTCGACGTGTTGCGCCGTGGCAAGCAGGACCACGGCCTCGAGCCGTCTGACCTGACCCGCGTGCTGACCTGCGTCGCAGCCCATGATCTCGGCCCAGACGCTGTGCTGACCGAGGCGGACCTGCACCACGGAGCGGCATCATGAGCGCCCTCACCCTGCAACCCGCCACCAGCGACGACATGGCCCGGGTGTTCCGCTGGGCCAACGATCCCGCCACGCGCGCGGCGTCTTTCAACTCGGCGGAGATCCCGTGGGCGGATCATCAAGCCTGGTTCACCGACGCCTTGCAGCGCCACGATCGCCAGCTGTTCATCGCGATGTTGCCCGAGCCACCGTCACCAACGCCGACAGCGGCCAGCGCGGCCACCAGTGCACAGATCGCCGCGGGCCTCGTTCGCCTCCAGGTAGATCCCGCGCGGCCCGGCTTTGCCGAGGTGGGCATCAACGTGGCGCCCGAGGCGCGTGGCCGTGGCGTCGGTCGGCAGGCGCTGGTCGCGCTCGTCTCCCAAGCCCGCGCGCTGGGGCTGGTGCAGCTGCTCGCCTCGATTCGACCGAGCAATCCGGCCAGTATTCGGGCGTTCGAGGCGGTCGGCTACCGTCGGATCGCCGACAGCGAGATCGATGGGCAACCCGCCCTGCGTTTCGTCTTGGACCTTGGCGGCGACGCGACCCACCCGCCCGCGCCGGAACGCTAGCCGAAGTTGATCCGAACGACGCTGATCCACGCGGGGTCGATCACGACCGCGCGCAGGGCGTCGTCACGGGCGCTGGCCCCAGCCGTTGGGATTCTTGATCACGCGATGCCGCGTCAGCTTCAGCCGCCAAGTGTTGAGCTTGCGCTGCACGGGGCGGTCGTTCTTCATCGTCGGATGCCACTGGTGCAGCATCGCAGCGTCGGTGCCGATCGAGACCCGCGTCAGCCCAAACGTGGCCGCGCGGAAGGCCAGATCGTCGTCCTCGCCGCCCCAGTACTTAAAACCTTCGTCGTAGCCACGAATCGCCTCAAAGAACGCCCGCGTCGCCACCTGACACGCGCCGGTGCCATTGGTCTCCCGCAGGGCCGCCGCCGCGCGCAGCCGAGGAAAATCGGCCGCGGTGAGGTTCGCGGTGGCCGCGCCGTCCGGCAGATCAAAACACGGCGCCACGACCAAAGCGCCGTCGCCGGCTCGATGGGCGGCCTCCTGCGTCAAGAGCTGGTGCACGAAGTTCGGTGCGAAGATCATGTCGGCGTCGGTGCAGAAACACAGCCGACCGGTCGCGCCTTGAATGCCGATGTTCAGGGCGCGAGAGCGGTTCCACACCGCGTCGGTCGTCACAGCGACGACGCGGGCGCCGTAGCGATCTGCGATGTCGTGAACCGAGGCGAGGTGCTCCGGGGTGGAGCCAAAATCGCTGAGCACGATCTCCAGATCGGCCGCGTCGACCGGCGCCTGCCACCGCAGGGATCGCACGCAGTTCTCCAAGCGTTGGCCGCTGCGGTTGCGAATAGGGATAATGGCGCTGATCTGTGGCATCACGTCTCCTAGCCCTGGTTGTGCCACCGCCGGGGAGAGTATGCCAGACGATGGACGAGCGGATCGTCCGCACCGCATCGAGGTCTTCGCGCTGATCACGCCCGCGCCATCGCCGCAGCTGCCCACCCACGGCCACGCAGCAGCCACGTCGCCGACGCTGCCGTGGCGACTCGCCGGCGCCGTCCTGATCACCCTTGGCGTCGCCGTCGTTGCGGCGGTGGCGCTGCCCGTCGTCACGCTGCTCTTCGGCGCCAGCCTGACGGTGCCGCGCTACATCACCGGCCTACCCATGGCCGCATGCGTCGGCGTCAATCTCAGCGTCGTCATCGCTGTGAGCTGGCGCCTCCTCCGCGCCGTCGGCGACGCACACACGACGGCACCGACCCGCTGGGAGGCCGTAACAGCGGGCTTGCGGCGCTACCTCGGCGCCGGTGTGCTGTGGGCCATGTGCGCCGCGCTGATCGCCGAGTGGCTGTTCAGGCTGCTGTGGGTGCCCGAGACGCATGGCTTCGTCACAGTCGGCGGCGGCGACGCAGGTCACCACATGGCCATCGCCAACCAGCTCGTGAGCCACAACCCGAAGGTGTACGTCGGCCAAACCGGGGCCCACGCCGCCGCCTGGCTGCTGGGTCAGCTCTTTCATCTCAACGTGCCCGACGCCATGGCCTGGGCCTGGATGGGCGCGATGGCGGCCTTCTACGCCGTCGTCCTAGCGAGCGTCGCCTTCGCCGTGCGCGACCTGCGTGCCGCCGCGCAGGTGGTCGCGATCCCGCTCGCGGCTGGGCTCATGGTGGCGGGAACTGAGTCCTATGTGCCGATGATCATGCACTACTACCAGGCCGAGGGCTTCTTCGGCCACATCTTCAGCCTCGCCCCGTTGGCCGCGGTGATCCTGTGCGCGTGCAGCCTCGATCGTTGGTGGTTGCGGCTCGCCGGGGTGGTCGTGGCCGTCGGGCTGGTGCGGTTCACCTACGCGCTGAACGCGGGCGAGGCGCTGGTGGGACTCGCCCTCTTGAGTTGGGCCGCAGCGACGACGCGTGGCCTGCGCTGGTGGCTGCGCCCGCTGCTGGTGCTCGCTGGCGTCGCGGCGTGCGCAGCGGCTGGCTACTCTTGGGTGAAGCTGTGGGATCTGCGCAAGATGACGGGCGGGCTCATGGATCACGACGTCACCACCGAGACCGTCGTGCTGGGCACCCTCACGACCGTCAGCGCGGTGATCGCCCTAAGCGCGGCCATCGCGGCGAGACTCACGCACACCCCGGCGTTCTACCGCGTCGCGCGTGGCGCCCTGCTGACGGCGGTGTTGGGGCTAGGTCCGTGGCTCGTGCACCACTACTGGGATCAACATCTGGAGCTGCCACGCGCGTACTACTATCGCAAACACGCCACGCTCGCGCTGCTGACGCTCGCCACCTTCATCCCCGCCTGGACCGCCACCCTGTTCGCGTTCGCCGTGCACAGGCGCCGCGCGCTCGGCCTCGCCGTGGTCGCCATCGCTGCGCTGTATTTCACGGACGTGGTGATCGCCAAGCAGGCCGTAGCAGGCAAGCGCATCGCCTGGAGCTACCGCGAGCGCATCGACCCGAAGGTGCGCTGGCGCGTGCTCACCCCGATGTGGGAACCCCGCACGATGGCGCGGATCAGGCAGGTCCTCACCGATCACAACCGACAATTCGGCGGCTACCAGCACCCCAGCTGGCCGGTCCATTCGGTGATGAACTCGGGCTTTGAGCGCTGGACCGCCGCAGCCAAGCTGAGCGTTGTGGACGTGAAGGAGCTGCGCTGGAGAGAGTGGATCCACGGGCTGCCGACTCGCCCGGGCCATTGCGTGTTTTTTACGGCGGCGCGGGCCGAGTTGATGGCTTTTTCTCAACACGACAGGCGCATGAAAGGGCAGACGCTGCGGCACGTGCAAGGGCTGCTGCGGCGGCCAGATGTGCGCTGCGAGCGCTGGCGGTCGCCTAGGAAGGAGCAGCCTACGCAGCGTCTGTGTTGGGTCTGTGACTAGGGGCCGGCGCCGACGTCGGATCACGCCCCAACCGCTATCGGGCCGCGAAATCAGCGTTTTCGTGAACCCAGCCCGCTACGCCGTTCGTCGCAGCAACACCGCCTCGCCGATCAGCAGGGCAAACAAGACCACCAGCGCGAACGACCAGACCGGCACCAGGGGTCGCGCCGCCGTCGCCCCGCCATGCAGCTGGGCCGTGGAGCGCTCCGGTGGCGTCAAGAGCGCGGGTGCGCTCTCTGCGGCGGGCGGGTGAACCAGGATGGTGCGGTCCCGCGCGCCCGAGGCCGCCTGCTCGCGCAGCAGCCACGGGCCCGGTACATCGAGGGCAGGGATACGCCACAGGCCGGTGGGTTGCTGGTCGGCGTGCAGCGTTTGGAGCAGCGCATCACCGCGGCGCACCTCCAGTCGGGTCGCGCCCCCCTTGCGCTGCAGCACCACGGGCTCTCCCACCTCCACGTCGAGGCGATCGACCCTGCCGGATCGACCCGCCGCGGCGAGGACGAAGGTCCGAACGAGCGGCAACCAGCCCGGATGCATGGGCAGATCGTGCCAATCGCGGTCGACGCTGGTCGTCCAGACCGCGACGCGCCCTTGGCCACGCGGCGCGACGAGAAGCGCGGGGGCGCCGTCGCCGTACCGCAGCACCGTCCAATCGGCGAGCCTGGGATCTGGTCGCAGCAGGCGGCGGTGGGTGATGTGCGCCTCGGCGAGCGCGGGCAGCGTGTGTTGGGCGAGATCGGCGCGCAGCGCGGTCATCGCCGCGTCGCCCTGGCCACCCACGGCGCGGAGAGCCTGGGGTGGCCCGGAGGCGAGCCCCGCCAGCCGCACGGGGAGGAGGTCAGCGAGCCAATCAGCGGCGTCCGCCGGCACCTGATCGCCCAGCGTCACGAGTAGGCCGGCGCCTGCGAGCACGCTGCGCTGGATCAGGGCGACCTGGGCGCCCGACAGCTCGGTCACGTTGGCCAGCACCAAGACATCCCAGTTCGGCGGCTCCGTCGTCTCGAGCTGGTCAGGGCGCTGCACCTCCACTCGGAGCTCGTCACTGCGCTCTGCGCCGGCCTGCAGCCCCTGCACCAGGTAGAACGCCTCATCCTGCCGAGGTACCGGGCGCGGTGCGCCGTTCACGATGAGCACACGCAAGGTCTGGCCACCACCGAGGCGGACCCAGCGCCGGTTGTTTCCAGGCTGCGCGTCGGCGTTCAGGCGCTGGGCGTCTGCGGCCGCGTTGGGACGGCTGCTAGGCGCAGATTGCGGCGCAGAGGGCTGCTCGGCGGTGGGCAGCGGGCCAGCGACGTGGTCATCTGCCGCGGCGATACTGACCTCGGCGATGTTGGCGACCGCCGGGACCACAAAGACGTGCGCCATTCGCTGACCCGCGGCGACGCGCACGTGACTTCGAACCTCGCGCGCGCCGACGCGCAGCCGGAGCTCACCGTGCCACGGCGTCGCGCCATGGCGGGCGAGCGTGACCCGCACCCGCGCGCGCTGCGACCCGCCCGCCAATCCGGGCGCGACCACGGCGCTCACCAGCTCGGTGTCATCGGCCCGCGCGCCGACCTGAACGACCCGCAGCCCTGGCGCGTCGAGCGCGACGTCGGCCCAACCGGTCGCCTGGAGGTCGCTAAAAACCACGATGCGGCGCTCCGCGGCGTCCGCGGTCGCCAGCAAGCGGCGGGCGAGGCTCAACGCGCGCACGGCGTCGTCCGGGTGGGTGCTAGGCGACACGGCGCGCACATCGACGGCGACGGAGCGAACGTCGAGCGACAATCGGGCGTGCAGGGCCCGCGCGGGTCGACCGCTCGTGACGACCGCGACCCGCGAACCGGCCGGCAGGTTGGCCACCAGCGCCGCGGCGCGATCACGGGCTAGCGCGAGTCGACTCTGCGCACCCTCGCGCGTCGCCATCGACAGGCTGTCATCCAGCACCACAACCACCGCGACTGGGCCGTCGCCGAGCACGAGGTCGTTGTCGCCGCCCCAGTCCGGCAGCAGCGGCCGCGCCAACACAAGCGCGACGAACGCCGCCGCCGCCATGCGCAGGGCGACGAGCGAGCGCTGTTCGAGCCGCAAGGCGCGCGCGCGCTTGGGATCGGCTGCGAGCAGGAACGTCAGGGCCGAAAACCGCACCTCACGGGCGCGCCGCCGACCGAGCAGATGCAGCACCAGCGGCACCAGCGCGACAGCGCCGAAGGCGAGCAACCAGGGCTGCACAAACCCCATCAGCGCCCCCCCGTGGCGAGCCCTGTGATCGCGCGGCGCAGGCTCGCGACCAGCGGTTCGCCCAGATCTACGCGCGCATAGCGGACGCCAGCCTCGATGCAGCGCTCGCGCACGGCCTCGCAATGGGCCGCCATCATCGCCAAGTACCGCTGGCGCACGGCGCGCGGCTCGACGCGCAAGCGCAGGTCGGTCTCAGCGCAGTGCAGCTCGACGGCGTCACCGAACTCGAAGCGCAGCTCGAGCGGATGCAGCGTGTGGAGCAACAGCACGTCATGGCCAGCGCGACGCAATCGCGCGAGCGGCCCGATCGCAGCCTGGGGCGCTGAGAGCACATCACTCAGCGCGATGACGACGCCGGATTGACCCGCGCCGTGCCACGCCGGGCCGCCAGGTCCGTCAAGCCCCTCGAGGCCGGCGCTGCCTTGCGGTCGCAGCGCCGCCAGGGTCGCCAGGATGCGGGCGGTCTGCGCCGCGCCGGCTGCCGGGGCGACGGCGCGAGCCGGCTGTCCACTCGCCACGAGCCCGACTACGTCGCCCTGACGGCTCACCAGCAGCGCGATCGCGGCGGCGATCACCTGAACTTGCGCCCACTTGTCGATATCGGCGCCGTCGACGTCATCTTGCAGCGCCATCGACCCAGACCCATCCACCAAGATCGTCACCGCGGCGTGCACTTCTTGTTCGAACTGCTTGATGTACAGCCGGTCGTTACGCGCGAACGCCCGCCAATCGAGGCGGCGCAGGTCGTCACCAGGTGCATAGTCACGATGGGCTGAGAACTCGACCCCGCCGCCACGGCGCAGGCCGCGTTGCTGCCCGCCTACCCTGCCGTCCATCGCGCGTCGGGCGCGCACTTCCACGCCGCGCAGGGCGGCTACCAGCGCCATAGCGGCGGCGCGCAGGTCCTCAGCGGTGCGGGCGGACTCGGCCATCCGTCAGCGCCCGTGAGCCACGATCCGCTCGATCAACGCGCGCGCGGTGAGCCCCTCCGCCTCAGCGCGGAAGCTCGGCACGACGCGGTGGGCGAGGACGGGGATGGCCATGCGATAGATGTCCTCCACCCGCACGGTGGCCCGACCATCGATGACCGCCAGCGCTTTGGCGCCGAGCACGAGCGCCTGCGACGCCCGCGGACTCGCGCCGAAGCTCACGAGTGACCGCAGCCCTTCGGGGCACGCCGAGTCATCGGGACGCGTCGCGCGCACCAAGCCCACCGCCAGCCGCAGCACGTGATCGGCCACCGGCACGCGTCGCACCAAGCCCTGCACGCGCAGCACACCGGCCTTGTTGAGCACCGGCTCGACGGTCGGCGAATCGGACATCGTGGTCCGGCGAACGATCTCGATCTCGTCCTCAAAGTCCGGATAATCAACGTGCACCGCCAGCATGAACCGGTCGAGCTGGGCCTCCGGCAACGGGTACGTACCGTGCTGCTCGATGGGGTTCTGGGTCGCCAGCACGAGGAACGGCGGTGGCAGCGACCGGGTCTGGCCGCCGGCCGTCACTTGTCGCTCTTGCATCGCCTGCAGCAAGGCCGCCTGCGTCTTCGGCGGCGTCCGGTTGAGCTCGTCAGCGAGCAGGATGTTCGTGAAGACGGGCCCCTGAATGAAGCGATACGAGCGATGACCGGTGGCGCGATCCTCCTCCAACACCTCGGAGCCGGTGACGTCGCCCGGCATCATGTCGGGCGTGAACTGAATGCGACCGAAATCTAGCCGCATCGCTTCAGCGAGCGTCGAGATCAGCAGCGTCTTAGCGAGCCCCGGCACGCCGATGCTGAGCGCGTGGCCGTTGCAAAACAGGGCGACGAGCAACAACTCGACCGCGTCGTGCTGGCCAACCACACGGCGTCCCACCTGCGCGCGCAGGGCGTTGGCGGCCTCCTGCGCAAAGACGAGGGTCGCGACGTCGTCGGTGTCATCGAGCTGGCGATCCGCTCCGTCAAGCAGAGGCCGCGGTGTCGTATCCATCATCGTCCCGCCTGGGCGTGGCGCACGCGCGGCGCGCGGCCGGGGCGCAAGAGCAGCCCGATGCTGAGTCCGACGACATGCACGGCGCTGCCGCCTCCAAACCAGACACGGTCGGCGAGGCTAAGCTCCACCCCCACCGTCGCCGTGCGCGGCAGCCACGCGCAACGCACGCTCGGAATGACCAACGCGTCGGCGCGCTGGCTCCCATCGGCGCCCTGCACCAAGCCGCCGCCGGCGAGCAGGCCGACCGATAGCCGTCCCCACCGCGGCGTATGTAGCTGCCACTCGCCGTGCAGGCCGACGCCAGCGGCGAGGTCCCGCGCGCCCTTCGTGCCGGGAATAGAGATGCCGACCATGCCGAGACCCAACAGCAGCTGCTTCGCCGTCCTCACGCGCATCAGCAGGTCGAGACCTGCCGCGACGCCGCTCCTACCGGGCACGAGCCCGCCGTTGGGGCCCACCACGAACTCCGTGTCGCGCGCTGCGTCGCGTCCGGAGCGCGGCGGAGGCGGGATCTTCGGCAAATCGCGCCACGCCCCCCCCACAGGCACCGGCTCGGGCGTGCGCGCCACCTTGGGTTCCAGGTCGAGCGCTCCGCCGTGATGTGCCAGCAGCGCGGCGACGTAATCAGGCCAGATGCGCGCCGGCACCTGGCCGCGGTCGAGTCGATGGGTCGGCGACAGCGCGAGCCACGCGCGAAACGCAGCCTGTGCCTTGCTACGCTGTCCCAAACGAGCCGTGGCAAAGGCCAACGCGAGCCAGTGTTCGGGCGCCTCGGTCGCCGTCGGCGTGGCCGGCTCCAGCAACCCGACGACGCAGGCGGAGTCGGCCCTGGCGGCGCAAGCCCGCGCCGCCTTCAGCGGTGACGCAGCCCAGACCGTCGCGGAGTACATGGACAGCGCCGCGGCGCCAGCCAGCAAAAAAAAGCCGCGACCACGACGTCGAGTCGTGCGATCCAACGCGATCATGTGGCGCTCAAGCGCTGGTGTGGCCTCAAGCAGGGATGTGGCCTCAAGCAGGGATGTGGCCTCAAGCAGGGATGTGGCTTCAAGCAGGGATGTGGCTTCAAGCAGGGATGTGGCTTCAAGCAGGAAAGTCACAATCGAGCTGCTTCGAGATCTGGTCGCGGACCATCCCTTTGGCCATCTTTGCCGCAAAGCCAATCAGGTTCAGGTCGACGTTCACCTTGGTCTCGGTGATCGCAAACGTACCGGTGAAGAACTTTCCGCTCGCGGTCGCGGTGGAGCCGGACCACGACAGATCCTTGACCAAATCGGGCTTGCGCTGCTGGAAGCCTTCAAGCATCGCCTTGACCTTAGCGGTCGCGTCGTCAAGACCATAGCTGTGGGTGCGGTTCATGGAGATGTCAGCCATGCAAGGCTCCTTCGTTGGATCGCCAAATCGGCGGTGAATGCGCGCTGGCGCGATGGCCTTAACCCCGGGGGGTGGCCGGTGGATGTGACGTTGGGGCGGGGGTCGGGGTCGGGGTCGGCGTGCTCGCTAATCCCTCGTCCTCGTCGGTGGCGCGAAAGGCGCGAAAGAACCCGATCCGCTCATGCCCGTGATAGATGTCGCCGTGGATGACACGCGCGCCGATCAGCCCCTCGAGCCGCAGCCGCCTCGCGCCCTGACCTGGGCTACAATCCGGCCGGCCGGTGTCGATCTCCAGCGCTAGCTTGGCGCCCTCGATCTGTTTGGCGCAGACCGTCAGCGTCGGCGTGTCGCCGTCACCCAGGGCGAGCTGAACGGTGCTGGCCGAGGGGGAGAGGATCAGCGTCAGCGCATGGGCGTCAACCGGGCCAACATCGGCCGTTCCCGTCCAAGCGCCGGACCAAGCGGCCCCGCAGCCAGTGAGACCGCCGACGCCACCGAGCCCAACCACCAGCACAGCGATACGGATAGCCCGCCCGCGGCGATGCAATGTGCGCTTGAGGCGACGCAATGTGCGCTTGAGAGCAGGGCTACGCTGCTGCATGCTCCGGCCTCCTGACCAGTCGCGGAAGATCCGCACGGCGGGATTGTAGGCAGGGGATCGTCTCAATGCCAGGGACTTCGTCGCGATTATCGTGACTGACGCGATTCGACCCCGAACTCAGCACCAAGCTAAGGCGAACCATGCACCACGATTCAAGCCGCCGAACCCGCAGAATAGGCCTCCTCACGGGCGGCGGTGACTGCCCCGGGCTCAACGCCGTCATCTGGGCGGTAGTCCGGAGCGCCGCGCGCACCGACATCGAGGTGTTCGGTATTGAAGACGGCTTTGACGGCCTCATCGCTGGCGGCACGACACGTCGCCTCTCCATCGCGGACGTACGTGGGATCCATCGCGAAGGCGGCACCATCCTCGGCACCACCAATCGGGGCAACCCGTTTCGGTATCCGGTTGAGGTGGACGGCGTCATGACCGAGCAGGACTGCAGCGACGAGCTTGTGCGCGCGGTGCGCCGGATCGGCTTGGACGGGCTGATCGTCATCGGCGGTGACGGCACGCTGGCCATCGCGGAGGAGCTGTCCCGCAAGGGCGTGAAGTGCGTCGGTGTGCCCAAAACCATCGACAACGACCTTGGCGCGACCGACACCACGTTTGGCTTCTACAGCGCCGTGACGACGGCCATGGAGGCGCTCGACAAGCTCAAGACGACCGGCCAGAGCCACGATCGCGTCATGATCTTGGAGGTCATGGGACGCCACGCAGGCTGGATCGCGCTGCACTGCGGCTTGGCGGGCGGCGCGCACGTGATCTTGGTGCCGGAGATCCCCTACGACATTGAACCCGTGCTCGCCCGGATCCGCGCCCGCTGGGACGAGGAGCGCCGCCACTACACGCTGATCGTCGTCGCCGAAGGTGCGTACCCAGCCGGGGGCACCGAGAGCCACATCGCCGCGGAGGGTGCCGGCACAGTCGCCCGTGTCGGCGGCGCAGGGCTGCTGCTGGAGCGCACGCTCGTCGACGCGTTCCGAGGTGATCACTGGAGGCGGCAGCGGTCGGTGCCAGAGGTGCGGACCACCGTGCTCGGCCACCTACAGCGCGGCGGCTCACCCGGCGCCTACGACCGCATCGTGTCCATCCGCTTTGGCTGCGCGGCCCTGGACCTGATCGAGCGTGACCAGTGGAACCGCATGGTCTGCCTGCGCGGCACGGAGATCGAGAGCGTGCCCCTGGAAGACGCGATCGCGCAGCTGCACCTCGTCGATCCCCAGGGCCAGCTCGTGCAACAAGCGCGGTCCGTTGGCACCTGCATGGGCGACCACTGGGAGTAACGCATCGCTGGGAGTAGCGGCGAGGCCCAAGATCCGGCCTCGCCGCCACCCGCTCAGGTGGTGACCCTCAACCTACTCGACCGTCAGACTGACTTCCTTGGTGTTGTTCGTCTTGTTGGGCTCGCCCGCCACCGTCACGACCCAACGCAGCTTGTAGGTGCCGGCCTTTACGCTCGATGGGATCAGCGCTGTCTCCTTCGCGGTGGCCTCCTTGCCGGGATCGAGCGTCGGCTGGAGCTTCTCCATAAGCTTCACGCTCTGCGTCGCTGACAGCATCAGGTAGAGCGACGCCGTGAAGCCGGTGCTCTTATTGCCCAGGTTCTTGTGCGTCGCCGCCACCGTCACCTGCGTACCCACCTTCGCTTTGCTCGGCGTCACGGTCAGGTCCGTCACCGCGATGTCCGGAACGGCCGTGATCGTCAGGGTGGTGTACTTCAGGTTGTTGTTCTCGAGTCGCTCAAACACGTTGTCGTCGGGATCGACCACCATCAGCAGTCGCCACGTACCCGTCATCGAGTCGGGGATCACGATCTTCACGTTGCCGGTCGCCGCCTTCTTGTAGACCAACGAAGCCACATCCGCCTCGCCAACCTTCACGTCGTCCTTGCTGTACGCGGTGTCTTTCGACAGGAAGAACCTCACGGTCGTCTTCGGCGACGTCGCCAGCCAGTAGTTGTACACGTACCACGTGACCGTCACGGTCTGGCCCGAGACCGGCGCGGTCGTGCTGGCCTTGATGTAGTACGCCAACAGGTCCGGCACCGCCTCGATCTTGATCTCGTGGTAGCTGACGTTGTTGGTCTCGTCGCTCTCGGCCACCTGATACGAGGAGTCGACCAGGTAGTTTAGGTAGTAAGTACCAGCCGCCAACGTCCCCGCCGGGGTGAACGAGAACGTCTCCGAGCCCGATTTTCCGGCCGCCAAGACGTCGCGCGTGCGCTGGCCCAGGTACGTGCCACCGTAGGCTTTCTTCGTGTTCAGGTAGATTCGGTCGTAGTGCTTCGCCGCCGACGCCAGCCCCTTGTTCTCCCAGGTCAACGACACATCGGCCTTCTTGCCAGCCGTCAGCGTCGCGCTCGCCGCCTTGATGGTGCCGGCCAAATCCGGGCGCCCAGCGATGGTGAACGCGACCATCGCCACGTTGTCGTTCTCGTTGCTCTCCTTGACTTGGTCTTTCGCGTCCGTCTTGGCGAATAACCAGTACTTGCCGGGCTTGTAGGTGCCCGGGATGAGCCACTTGCCCGTCGTGCTCTGGGCCACATTGGCCTTCAGCGGGCCTCGCGTGAACTTCGCCAGCAACGTGTCCGTGGCGTCCAACTTGTCGTCCGCCGAGAGGTAGTACTGCAGCTCGTACTGGCCCGCCGTGTCCGTGCCGTAGTTCCGGTCATACGAGTACCACTGCATCGTCGAGTTTACGTGGTACGAAGCCGCGTAGGTCTTGAAGTAGTAGGTGTGCAGGTTCGGCATCGCGACGACCTTCACCTCCAAGGTCATGATGTTATCGACCTCGTTGGGCTCAGCGATCTGGTTGCTACCATCGGTCTTGAAGAGCAGGTACCACGTCCCAGGGCCGACGCTGCTCGGCACGTTGTAAGTCAGCTTGCTGGTGTAGCTGTCCCCGGCCTTGATGGTCTTGCGCAGCACGTAACCGAGCTCCACATCCGAGCCCAACTTGGTGTCCTTGGAGAAGTACACCCGGTCGTAGAACGAGCCCGTCGTCGCGTTGCCGTTGTTCTTGCCGGTGATCTCGACGGTGAACGGCGTCCCGGTCGGGATGGTCGTCGCGGCCTTCAGCCCAGTGGCGGCCACGTCGACGTAGCCGTTGTAGGTGATCTTGGTGACGAAGTAGTTGTTCACCTCGTTGCCTTCCGCCACGTCATTCTGCGAATCGGCCTGGTAGATGAGGTACCAAGTGCCGGGTTTCACGGTCTTCGGCATCGTGAAGGGGACCCAGCCGGCGTTGTAGATGTTCGGCTTCATCTCCGGCACCGCGACGGCGAACAGGTTGATGTCGCTCTGGTCCACCTTGTCGTCGGCCGAGAGCCACAGCTTGTCGGTGTGTTTGCCGACGGTGACGGTGCCGACGTTGCGGGTGTAACGGTAGTAGTTCGTCTTCTGGCCCCAGCTCATCGTGGTGTACTGCGGCTTGCTGCCCGAGGAGACCCTGATATCGCCGGCCGGCAACGTGTTGATCTTCTGCATGGCGATGTTGTTGGTCTCGTCGAGCTCAACGACCGCGTTCAGCGAATCGACGATCGCGCCCACGTAGCGCACGCTCTTGCCCAAGTCGCTGCGCAGGATCACCGTGTACGCACCCGACAGCGTCTGACCAGGCTGAATCGCCGCCACGTCGATGGCGCCCTTGTAGGTGTCCTTGCCGTTGATCGTCGTGTCCAGCGAGACGTAGAAGGCGAGCTTCACGGTCGGCGAGGCGACGATACCGTTGTTCTTCACCGTCCAGGTCACCTTCACCCCAGCGCCGGCCGGATAGGTGTCTTTGTCGAGCTTAAAGCCGGTGATCTGGAGATCAGGCTGCTTCGGCAGGCCACAGAAGCCACCGCTGGCTTCGATACGACAAATCTGCGGCAGCTTGCACGTCGCGATCTTCTCAAAATCCAGGTAGGCCAAGTCGGCCTTGTCTGTGCTGCACTTCGGAGCCGACGTGCTGCCCGAGCAGCCCGGAAAACCAGCGCGTTTGTAGACCGCGTCGCCGACGCACTTGTAATCGTCGAGCACTTTCGTCGAACCGCACTTGAAGCCCTTGGCCAGCGGGATGTTGTCGCACTTCTTGCCAACCGCGTCGCACACATCGACGGTGCAGGGGTTGTTGTCATCGCACGTCGCCGTGGCGCCGGGCTTGCAGGAGCCAGCCTTGCAGGCGTCGCCCTTGGTGCAGTAGGAGCCATCGCTGCAGACCGCGCCATCGCTGAGCTGCTTGCCCTGGCATTTGCCGCCGACGCACGTCTCGGTGGTGCAATCGTTGCCGTCGTCACACTGCGTGTCGCCTGTGCAGGCCTTGCAGTTGCTGATGGCCTTGTAGACACACTTGCCGCTCACGGGCTCGCAGCTGTCGGTGGTGCAGGCGTCCTTGTCGTCGCAGCTCTTCGTCGTGCCAGCCTTGCAGACGCTATCGGCGCACGAATCCTTCTCGCTGCACAGGTTGCCGTCGTCGCAGGTCGCTGTGTTCGCCTTGGTCACACAGCCCTTCACCTTGTCGCAGCTGTCATCGGTGCACGCGTTGCCGTCGTCGCACTTGATCGCTGAGCCCACGCACGCGCCCTGGCTGCAGTAGTCCTTCTCAGTGCACTTGTCGCTGTCGTCGCACGGCGCCGCGTTGTCCTTGGCCACACAACCTTTGTCTTTGTCGCAGAGGTCGTCGGTGCAGATCTTGCCGTCGTCGCAGGCGAGCTTCGAGCCGGTGCACTTGCCGTCCGAGCACACATCATCCTTCGTGCACTTGTCACCATCGTCGCAATTTTCGCTGTTGGCGTTGGTCGTGCAGCCCTTGTCTTTGTCACACATGTCCGTGGTGCAGGGGTTCTTGTCGTCGCACGTAATCGACGCGCCGCCGCAGGTGCCGTCCTTGCAGACGTCCTTCGTGGTGCAGGCGTCGCCGTCATCGCAGAAGGCGGTGTTGTTCTTGTGCGTGCAGCCGGTGTCCTTGGCGCAGAGGTCCGTCGTGCAGGCGTCGCCGTCGTCACACGCGACCGAGCCGCCGACACATTTGCCATCTTTGCAGAGGTCTTTGTCGGTGCACTTGTCGCCGTCGTCACAGTCGGTCGGCGGGACGTTCGCTGCGAAGTCACAGGCGCCGGTCTTGCCGTCGCACTTGTCGGTCGTGCAGGGGTTGCTGTCAGTGCAGGTCTTGGCCTCACCAGCCGTGCACAGGCCAGCCTTGCAGATGTCCTTGTCCGTGCACTTGTCGCCATCATCGCAGAGCGCCGAATTGTCGAGGTTCACGCAGCCCTTGGCCTTGTCGCAGCTGTCGTCGGTGCAGGGGTTGCTGTCGTCGCAGGCCAACGCGGTGCCGAGGCACTTGCCGTTTGCGCAGGCGTCTTTCTCGGTGCACGCGTCACCGTCGTTGCACGGCGACTCGATCGGCGTCGCGCTGCAGCCATTCTTGCCCTCGCAGGCGTCTTTGGTGCACGGCTCGCCGTCATCGCACGTGTCTTCGTCGATCTGGCCATCGCAGTCGTCATCATCGCCATCGCAGAGCTCTTTCGTCGGCGCCACGGCGCTACAGACGCTCAACCCCGCGGCGGAGCACGCACGCGTGCCAGGGCACTGTCCAACGACCTGTCCGGTCGGATCTTCTGCGTAGCACGACGTCGTCAGCCCCTGCGCGGTCGCGGTCTTGCTGCACGCGCACTCACCCTTGTCCTTGGCGCGGACGCACTGCTTGGTCTTCACGCCTTCGACGGAGGTCGCCTCGCTGCAGATGTAGTCAGCGTCGCAATCTGCGTCGCTGCTACAAGCGCCGCCGCAGAATGCGCCGCTAGCGCCGAGCGCCACACATGCCGCGTTCGGATCGGCGGTCGTGGCGCACTCCTTCGACGCGCCGCAGGGATTGCACAGCGTCGCCTCGGTGGGTGCGCCACCGTCCGTCGTGGCACCGTCCGTCGTGGCACCGTCCGTCGTCGCGCCGTCCGT
>CALENB010000577.1 GCA_937910235.1 uncultured Myxococcales bacterium
GGGTGAGGCGCGTATCAAGCGATACGAAGCGTTGCTCGGCGGCCAGAGCGAGAAGCGTCGCGAGGATCTGGAGATCTTTCTGCCGCCAGGGCCGCGACTCGGCGACATCGTGATTGAGGCCAAAGGGGTGCGCAAAGGCTTCGGTGACAAGCTGCTGACGGAAGACATGAACTTCGCGCTGCCGCCTGGCGGTATCGTCGGGGTGATCGGGCCCAATGGTGCTGGCAAGACCACGCTGTTTCGCATGATTACGGGCGATGAGCATCCCGATGAAGGCTCCTTTCGCGTCGGCGAGACGGTGAAGCTGGCGCACGTCGACCAGGGTCGGGATGATTTGGATCCTGACAAAACGGTGTGGCAGGTCATCTCCGACGGCCAGGACTTCATCGACCTGGGCAAGACGCAGGTGAACTCGCGGGCCTGGGTCGCGCGTTTCAACTTCAGCGGCTCGGACCAGCAGAAGAAGGTGAGCGAGATCTCCGGCGGCGAGCGCAATCGTGTGCATCTGGCGCGGCTGCTGAAGACGGGCGCGAACGTGCTGCTGCTCGATGAGCCGACCAATGACCTGGACGTCAACACGCTACGCGCGCTCGAGGAGGCCTTGGAGAACTTCGCCGGCTGCGCGGTGGTCATCAGCCACGATCGCTGGTTTTTGGACCGCATCGCGACTCACATCCTGGCGTTTGAGGGCGACAGCCAGGTCGTGTGGTTCCCGGGCAACTACAGCGACTACGAGAGAGACCGTAAAGCGCGGCTTGGCAATGATTCGGACCAGCCGCAGCGACTACGGTATCGGCCGATGGTTAGAACGTGAGTGGCACGTCCGTGGAGGCTGGGGTGACGGAGATCAGCGTCTCATCACCACCTCGGCTTGGGCTCGACAACACGTATGCCGACGAGCTGGAGGGGCTCTATGTCCCGTTCACGCCGCGGGGGTTTCCGTCTCCCGTGGTGGTTCAGCTGAACCGCGCGCTGCTGGCTGAGTTGGCGGTCGACGCGGCCGTGGTCGAGACGCACGCCACGGGGTTGTTTTCGGGCTCACTTGTGCCAGCGGACGCAAAGCCGCTGGCGCAGGCCTACGCGGGCCATCAGTTTGGCGGGTTCTCTCCGCAGCTTGGCGACGGGCGGGCTGTGTTGATCGGCGAGATCAAAGACCACCTGGGTCGCCGATATGACCTACAGCTCAAGGGCTCTGGAGCTACGCCGTTCTCGCGCGGCGGCGATGGCAAGGCCACGCTGGGGCCGATTTTGCGGGAGTATTTGATGGGCGAGGCGATGCACAGCCTCGGCGTACCCACCTCTCGCGTGCTGGCCGCGCTCACCACAGGGGAGACGGTGTGGCGGAACGACGCGCTGCCTGGGGCCGTTCTGGCTCGAGTTGCGTCGAGCCACTTGCGGGTCGGTACGCTGCAGTTCTTCGCCGCGCGCAGAGACCAAGCCAGCCTGAAGCGGTTGGTGGACTACAGCCTCGCGCGGCACTACCCCGAGCGCGTCGGCGCCGAGAATCCGGCGTTGCAGCTGCTGCAGGCGGTGGCGGTCGCTCAGGCGAACCTGATCGCGCGATGGATGCAGGTGGGGTTCATCCATGGTGTGATGAACACCGACAACGTCACGCTCTCGGGGGAGACCATCGACTACGGTCCGTGCGCCTTCATCGAGGCGTATGATCCGACCACCGCCTACAGCTCCATCGACCACCAGGGACGCTATGCGTTTGGCAATCAGGGCGCGATTGGCCAGTGGAACCTGGCGCGCATGGGCGAGGCGTTGCTGACGATGTTGGCGCCCGAGGAGGCCGACGCTATCGCGATGGTCGAGGCGGCGTTGCAGGTCTATGTCCGCACCTATCAGGCGGTGTTGCTCGACGGGATGCGGGGCAAGCTTGGACTCGTCGACGCGCAGCCGGAGGACCAAGCGCTGGTCGCCGACTTGCTGCAGTGGATGCACGGCGCTGGCGAGGACTACACCCTGACGTTCAGACGCCTCGCTGACGGTCTGAAGGACGACACGCGCCCGTTCTGCGACGCCGGATTTGCGGGCTGGCAGTCACGATGGCTGGCGCGCCTGGGCGCGGAGGATCACGCACAGGTCGCGGCGCGGATGAATCTGACCAACCCGCTCTACATTCCACGAAACCACCTCGTAGAAGCCGCCCTCGACGCTGCAATCGCGGGCGATATCGGGCCGTTTGAGACCTTGCTTGCGGTGCTAGCCTCTCCCTACGACACCCAGCCGGGGCGAGAGGCGTTCGCTGCGCCGGCGCCGTCCGAGTTTGGCCCCTACCGCACGTTTTGCGGCACTTAAAGCGCGCCGCGTCCCACCTTCGCACCTTCGCACCTTGGAGAATCCGATGATCAACTGGCCTGAAGTCATGCGCCGCGCCGAGGCCGGCAACCCGAAGCCGCCGCGGCGCGTGGAGAAGACGCCCGAGGCTTGGCGCGCGCTACTGGCCCCCGAGGTGTTCGAGGTGACGCGCCTAGCTGGCACCGAGCGCCCTTTCAGCTCAGAGATGTGTTCGCGCTTTGACGCCGGAAAATACGCCTGCGCGTGTTGCGAGACGCTGCTGTTTGACGCGTCTGAGAAGTTTGACTCAGGCACCGGCTGGCCGTCCTTCACGCAGCCGGTCGACGCCGCCGCGGTCGCCTACGTCGGTGACCACTCACGCGGTATGATGCGCATGGAGGCGATTTGTGCGGTGTGTGACGCCCACCTGGGCCATGTGTTCCCCGACGGGCCGCCACCGTCCGGCCTGCGCTACTGTATGAACGCCGTGTCACTGCAGAAGGCCGGCGCCTGAGGCGACGCGGTTCGAATTCGGTCAGGTTTTTTGGGTCAGGGCATTTTTTGGACCAGGGCATTTTTGGGGGTAAGGGCTGGGCTTGGCGTTCTTCGCGGCGGTGTCCTCTCGGCCAACGGTTTGGTAGGGTGCAGGCCCCCGCGGAGGTCCCCATGCCCAAGACTCATCCTGTCGACGTGCCCCGTTTCTCGCCGTTCGTCGTCCTGAGTTTCGTCGTTTGTCTGACCGCTTGTGGCGGTGATCCGACGCCCGGCCAGACCGCCGTCGACACGAGTAAGAGCGGCGATTCCGCGCCGGTTGACACCGCGATCGCGCAGGACGTCTCAGCGTCGGGAGACGCGAGCGTCGCGGACACGCCCTCTGTGGCCGTTGACGCTGGGCCGCCCTTTGACTGCGACGCGGCGTGCGACTTGTTCAAGGTGTGCGGGGCGGCGTTTCCGCTCACGCTCTGTACGGAGCTGTGCACCGGCGCGGAGACCGCTGAGGTCGCGCAGAAGTGTCTCACGACCGTCGGCGATTGCGATGCGCTGACGAACTGCATGTCGAGCGCAGCGCAGCCGCCCCGCAAGCCACTGCGGAGCTTTGATGATGGGCCAGATGGCGACCAATACCGTGATTTGGCGGGCGACTTCACCGTGCCCACGCTGCTTGGCGACTGGAACTTCAAGAGCCAGTATGACGGCCACAGCAGCTACATTTTCCTCACAGTGGGCAAGGGGCTGTACACGCTCACCGGCGGTGGAGACTACTTGACCTGGGTGTGGAACTCGGCAAACCAGAACGACATCAAGCAGCTGATGGCCTGGTCGCCGAGCAACGTGCACTACTTCTTCGCCGCCTATCGCGACGCCGACGGCACCGACAACAGCGCGGTGTACATCGAGCAGATGCGAAAGCTCTTTGAGCCGCACCTCGCGAAACTCAAGCCGCTGGACCGCATGCGCTGGCGAAGTCGTCTGCATTTCGTGACGAAGCCGCTGCCGTGGTCGAAGTTTCCAAATGAGGGCAGCTTCGGCTGGTTGGGCGCGCTGACGAAGAAGACGCCGCGCGTCGCGTTCGCCATCGACCGCTTCCAACGCCTCCGCCAGGTCGGGTTGCTGCGTATTGTGGGCAACGACAGCAAGGCCTACGTGCATCACCTGGCGTGGGAGGGTCGCTACTACAACTATGAATTCAAACGATCTGAGGATCA
>CALENB010000578.1 GCA_937910235.1 uncultured Myxococcales bacterium
CGAGCCAGCCGCGCCCGAGCCAGCCGCGCCCGAGCCAGCCGCGCCCGAGCCTGTCGTGCCAAAGCCAGTCGTGCCAAAGCCGGCGAGCGCCACGCAACCGCCAGATCGCACGCCACCGCCCGTCGCCGCCCTCGCCGCGCCCTACGAGGTGTTTGACACGGCCGCCGATGCGTCCGCGCCGTGGCTGGCGCTCCGCAGCCGGCCGGATCGACGCAGCAAGCTGCTCGCAGAGATGGCAGACGACACCGGCGTGCGTGTGCTCGCGCGACGCGGCACGTGGTGGAAACTGCGGATTATCGGCGGAGAAGACGACGGTCTAGAGGGCTGGGCGCACAAGCGCTGGGTACGGCGGGCGCGGTAGTCAAAATGGACCCTCGGCGCACCTCGCCGCCCCTCGCTGCCCTCAGGCTACGGCCACTTCGTGACCGCGTCGCGCGGTCCAGCAGCCAGTTCGTTGTGGCAGGTCGCGCATGTGCCGATTAGCGCGCCGAAAGTGGCGGATTTAGCAGCGACATCGGTTTGCTTCAACGCGGCGTCAGCATGGTCATGCACACGCTTGACGAGGCCCGTCAGACCAGGCGTGTCTTTCACGAGCGCCTCCAAGCTCGCTGGATCGCCGTCGCCGCGCGTAAGCGCCTGCGCCCCCGCTCGCCACAGTTGTTCGTCCGGGCCGACAAGCCCCGCCCACATCCTGTGTAGCCCCCAAACGTGCCCCTTCATGTGCGCTTTCGTCGAAGCAGCCGGGACTGGCGGCGGCAGTACTGCGAAGATGATTCCACCGTCAATGGTGTTGTGGCACGCACTGCAGCTCGCCACCATCGCGCTCACCGCCTTGATCGCGGTCGGCAGGTCCGGCGCCTTGGCGATGGCCTGCGCAGAGGCGTGCAACTGAGTGAGGGCGGGCTGGGCTGCGCTGGTGACCTTGATCGCCGGCTGGTACGTCGCGAGCCACTGCGCAGGAGCCGTGGCGCCGGCGAGTTCACCAATAACGAGCTGATCCCGAATCGCTAGGGCCGCCTTGTGATGTTTGCTCCATTGCGCTGGCGCGGCGATGGTTGGCGGCGCAGCTGCGACGGCAACTGTCGCTGGCGCTGGCGCTGCCGCAGACTCTGGTGCAGCCGCCTTCGCGCCCGCCAATTTTGCGGCGACGGGCTTTGACGTGACCGGTTTCGCGACCCCTGCCGCCGCGGCGGGCTTCTTGCCGCACCCTGTCGCGAGCGCGATCAGGGCGACGAGCAGCGTCACGGCAACGATCGGATACAGGGGTAGAGCATGTGTGCGCATCGGCGGCTTCCTCTTGAAGATGAGGGGGAGAGAGAAATGGGGGTCGAGTGTTCATCTTCAGTCTTTTTCATGTGAAAGGAAACTGTGACCAGCTGACCCTCAACCCGCCAACCGTCAGTTGCCGCACTTCATGTAGCGGTGATAGCCGAAGGGCACGCCGGCCGGCCTGACGTAGCGGCGCCCGTCCCAGGTCTCGGTGTAGGTGAAGGCTCGGCTGACGCACAGCCCCGGCTTGTCCTTAGATTTGTACTGCACGTAGCCAGGCTTGGTGCGGCGGAGCGGGATGCCGAAGGCGTTCTTGATGATCTTGAAGCTGCCGCGGGTCGTGTAAGCTTTGAGCACCTTGCCAGCGGTCGTGACCTTCGTGCACGCCTTGCGGGCGATGCCTGCCTCGGGGCCACCGCCGTCCTTCGGCGGGCTCTTCCACGTTGGCGCCAGCTTCGTCACCTTGGCCCAGAGCGCAGCCACGGCGGCGTCGAGGCTGGCGTAGAGGTCGGCAGGCTTGGTCATCCCCGCAGCCTCAAAAAGCGGCACCAAGCGGCCGTCATAGATCTTCTTCACGGCCGCGAGGTCGTAGAGCGCTTGCTCTCCGACGCCGGACAGGCGGATGTAGCCCTCGACCTCTTCCAGCTCGTCTGTGGTCTTACTGATGAAGTGCACGACGGTCTTGGTCTGCCGTGTGGCCGCGTTCCGCACCAAGGTCTCGATGATGAAGGTGCGTTTCGCCGCCGCCGCGCACCATTTCTCCGGGTTGCGGTCGTCGGAGTGGCCGTAGCGCGGATCGTTCTGGATCCCCTTGTATTTGCCGGTGCAGAGCGCGTGGACCGCGCGCGAGGGTGTCCGACTTCTGCTTGACCTCGTCGGCCGTGGTCACAAAGCGCACGGTGTCTCCGTCGGTCACGGGGATGACGGTGCGCATGTCGCGACTCAAGGCGGTCGTCTCTTTCATGAACGCCCAATAACGCGCTTTCACGTCCGCCATGCCCGCCGTGAGCTCCTTGTCGCGCTTGGCGATGGCTTGGTCACAGGCGACGAGGTACTGCAGCCGATCGAGGCGCTGCTTCACGGCGGGCAGGCCACGCTCGTTCGGCGCCACCTGGCGCGCGGCGCCTTTGGTGAAGCCGAGGCTGGCCGAGAGCGCCATTCGCAGGTTTTCGCCATCTCGCTTCTTGGCCATGGGGTATTGGCCGCCACAGAGCGCTGGGTCGGCGCTGAGCTTGCCGAAGTTGGCGTCGAAGTTCTTGATGAAGTGGGCCGATCCGCGTGACAGACCCGCGGGTGCGGCGGCGGTGGGCGCTACCGGGGGAGCGCCGCCAGCCCCGCCCGTGACGGGGGCCGCGGCCGGTGTGGCGCCAGTGACAGCGGGCTGCTTGGCCAGCGACTGCGCGCAGCGTTGGCCGTAGACCATGGTGTTCCAGCGCTGGGCGACCCAGGGGATGCGCTTGTCATTTGCCGGCACCCGCTTGTTGGCGGTGCTCATGGACCGCAGCGCGCGGCTGATGTCGGCGAGCAGCTGCTTGCCCTCGGCCGCGCGAGCAGCCGGGACGGGGCCTTCGCAGAGCTCCGCGTCGAGCTTCATCGCCGGAAAATAGCGCTTGTAGTAGCCCAGCCACGTGCGGGTGAGACTGCTGACTTTATACGTCGGCCCGACCGGGCCGGGCGTTGGTGGCGGCGCGGCGAAGGCGTCGGTGGCGGCGAAGAGGGCGCCGAGCGCGATGACAGCGGCGAACCGTTGGACGTGAACACGGGAAGCAAGCGGACAAGGCATGGGACGCTCCAATAAGCTCGTCGAGCGCGGCTGCTCGACCTTCAGCATGATGTTGAGACGAGGCTAGCACGCCGCCTAGTCCAAGAAAAAGTCGGCCACGAGCTGACCGAATCCCGTGTCGGGATTCGTGAAGTCATGAGGTGCATGGGGCGCCGTCTACACGCGATGCGTGCACCACTGCCCGCGTCTCACTTCGCCGGCCGCGTGTTCCGTATCGCGCCAAGGATATCGAGGGACACCACTGCTGGTCCATGCAGCGGATGCGCGGGTGTGCGGCGCCAGCCCCGTCGGCGACACATTGCACGCGCTTGGCCGCGGCACGACGACGCCAGCGAGGGCCTCGATCATCGTTTCGTCCATGACGGTAGACCAGGCAGTCTCGCGAACAC
>CALENB010000579.1 GCA_937910235.1 uncultured Myxococcales bacterium
GCTGCCGCACCCCGACGGGCGTCTTTGACCTCAGCGGCAACGTCGAGGAGTGGACCGAGACGACCGAGGTGCGCGCGCAGCTCGCGGGCGGCGATTATCGGGTCAATGAGAAGGGCAGCTGCTTGCGCGCCCACCGCAGCTTTGGTCCTGGCCACAACAGCCGGGGCATCGGCTTTCGCTGTTGCGCCGACACCGATGTGCCAAATGGCGGCGGCGAGGCGGTCGAGCACACCGCACCTACAACCCTTGTTGGCGCGACTGTGCAGCCCTTCGTGGCGCCGCGCGTCGACATCTCGGGCGGCACGCCTGGCGCCGTGATCGATGAGAAGCTGCTGCGCGGCAAGCTCACATTTGTCAGCTTCTTTGCGTCTTGGTGCGGACCCTGCCAGCGCGAGCTCCCAGAGCTGGCGACGCTGGCTGAGAAGTTCGGCAAGCGCGGCTTCCAGGTGATGGCGATCGGCGTCGACACCGACGCTGCGGATAGCGAGCAGTTCATCCGCAAGCACGGCCGCGCGGCGGCGGGGATGCTGTTTGCGACGGACGCCAACGCGAAGGCCCTTGGCCGATTCGACGTGACGAACATGCCCACGGGCTACCTGGTGGACCGTTCAGGGGTCATTCGCCACAAGCAGGTCGGCTACGGCACCAAGACGGTCGGCGAGCTTGAGGTCCAGATCGAGGCGCTGTTGAAACCGTGAGACCGCCGTCGGGGCTGTGCAAGTTCGCCTTCCATTCGGCGGCGTGCGTCCTTTCTTGATTCACAACGCGAACCAATTCGGCGCGTGGGGCGATTGCGCGTCCCGCGCGGCACGAACCAAGGGGGATCCTGATGCAGGCGCCTGCGCCCACCGATCCGCAGCAGCAGCCACCCGTGCCACGCGTGCGAGTCGCGATCGTCGGCTCAGGTCCCGCAGGATTTTACGCGGCTGACGCGCTGCTTCGGTCGACGCGCATCGAGGCGCATGTCGACATGTTCGACCGCCTGCCGACGCCATACGGGCTGGTTCGTGGCGGGGTCGCGCCCGATCACCCAAACATCAAGGCAGTCACGCGGGTCTACGACAGAACGGCGCAGCGGCCACACTTCACGTTCAACGGCAACGTGCACATCGGCGAGGACCTCACCGTCGATGAGCTGCGCGCGGCGTATGACCAGATTATTTACGCGGTCGGCGCCGAGACAGCGCGCGACATCGCGGTGCCGGGTCGCGGCGCGCCGGGGTACACGCCCGCGGCGGTGTTTGTGGGCTGGTACAATGGACACCCGGACTTCAGCCACGCCACGTTCGACCTCAGCGTGAAACGCGTGGTGGTCGTGGGCAACGGCAACGTCGCCATCGACGTCGCGCGGATCTTGGCGCGTAGGCCAGAGGACCTCCGCGCAACCGACATCGCGAGCTACGCGTTGGCCGCGCTTGAGCAGAGCGCCGTTGAGGAGATCGTCGTGATAGGGCGGCGCGGCGCGGTCCAAGCCTCGTTCGCGCCCGCCGAGTTGAAAGAGTTGCTCGAGCTGGCTGACGTAACGGTCGAGGTGGACCCGGCAGAGCTGGCGCTCGATCCGGTCAGCTCTGCGTCGGTGCAGCAGCTCGATCCGTCGAGCGCCACCGCCCGCAATCTCGCGCTGCTGACCGCCATCGCTCACGAGCCGCGGCGACCTGCGCGGCGGCGGATCCGCTTCCTGTTCCAGCGCTCACCCTCGGAGGTGCTGCTCGACGCGCGGGGCCATGTGCGCGGCCTCCGCCTCGTTCGCAACGCGCTACAACCCCAAGAAGACGGCTCCGTGGCCGCCGTCGCGACGAACGAGTCGGACGAGCTGGCGGCCGGGTTGGTGTGGTCCCAGCGGTCGGTTTCTTCACGCAGGCGATGGCAGGCGTGCCCTACGATGCCAAAAACAGGCGCATCGCGAACATCGAGGGGCGCGTTGTGCACGCTTGCTGCAGGATTCCGTGTCCAGGTGAGTTTGTGGTCGGCTGGGCGGCGACGGGGGCTCAGGGGCTCATCGGGTCACACAAGTCCGCGAGTCGCACAGTGGTCGAGAAGTTGATCTCGGATGCGCTGGAGGGGCGCCACTGCGACGTCAAACCCGCCAGCTACACCGAGACGTCAGCAGAAGAGCCCACCACTGCAGGTCCTGTGGCGGGTGTGGACGGCGTAGACAACGTGGACATCGACGTGCACGCGCTGCTGGCCCAGCGCGGCGTGCAGGTGACGTCCTTCGACGACTGGAAGCGGCTCGACGCTATCGAGGTTGAGCGCGGCAAGCTGCGAGGCGCGCCGCGCGAGAAGATCGCAGACGTCGAGCGGATGGTCGCCGTGTGGACCGCTCGGCCGCCGAGCTACACGCCGGAATATGCGACCGGACAGGCCCGACATCTCAAGTAGACGTGTGCGCGCGCGATCGGGCCCGTTGTGCCGGCCCCCACTTCTGGCTAAGGTCAGCGCGCCAACCCACGCTTCGTCTCCAACGCCGCGCCGCTGCGCTGGTTACGTCTGCGCCCCTCAACTCCGGTGACATCATGAAAGCTATGGCCTCTGACGCTGGCATCGACGGCCTGCGCGTCGTTGATCTACCGGAGCTTGAGCCGTCTGCGGGCCATGTGCGGGTGCGTCTGAGCGCATCTGCCGTGAACGCGGCCGATTACAAGGTGCTCGACGGCGAATTCGCGGGGAAGATCCTACACGGCCAGCAGCGCCCGATTGTGGTCGGGTACGACGTCGCCGGCACGGTCGATGCTGTTGGCCCCGGCGTGACGCAGCTGGCGCTCGGCGACGAGGTGTTTGGCTTCTTGCCGTACGCGCGGTCCACCAAACGCGGCGCCTACGCGGAGGCGGTCCTGGCGCCTGTTGATGCGCTCGCGCGACGCCCAGCCGGCTTGACCCCGTCGAACGCGGCCGCGTTGGCCACCGCCGGGGTAACCGCGCTGCAAGCCTTGCGCGACCACGGCCGACTGCGGTCGGGTCAGCATGTGTTGATCGTCGGCGCGTCCGGTGGGGTCGGATCGATCGCGGTTGGCGTAGCACGAGCGATGGGCGCGACGGTGACGGGGCTGTGCAGTGTCGCTGCGTTCGAGTTGGTCCGCGCGCTCGGCGCGGCGCACGTCGTCGACTATCGGGCCGCGGACGCGCTCACCGGAGAGATCGCGTACGACGTGGTCTTCGACGCGGCCGCGGTCCACAGCTACGGCGCTGTGCGCCACCTGCTCCGCCCCGGCGGCGCCTACGTCACGACGCTGCCGTCTGCCTCGCTCCTGACCGGTAAGCTCGTCGCCCCATTTTACGGGCACAGATGCACTTTCGTAGCGGTCGCTCCCAGCGTCGACGACCTCACCCAGCTCGCGACCTGGTCGACGGAGATGACCATCCCGGTGGACTCGACCTATCGCGTCACCCAGGTTGGTGAGGCGCTCAAACGCTCGAAACGCGGCGGGATGCGCGGCCGCATCATCATCGACATCGGCGGCGGGTTTGCCGCCTAGCTCGGTCTGAATGCTGCGTGGCAGGCCGAAGGACGCGTCCCGGCACCGCGCGTGCCCCTACTGCCGGTAGGCCAGGCCCAAGACAAACGCGGTCGTGTCCGCCGTCGCCGTGGAGGTCCCCTCCAGCACCGGACGCACCCGCAGCACATCGGATCCGAAGTCGAGCCCGAGGCGCGCGATGGCGGCGGGACCTGAGCGGTCCTGGGTGTCGACGCGTGACGTAAACTTGTCGTACCGATAGCCGAGATCGATGCCTGCGATGCCGCAGAACACGGCGGTTCGCGTGCAAAGGTGGGCCTCGAGCCCCGCACGCACGGCCGCCAGCCGATTGTTCGCGCCTTCGACCTGGTCCGCGCCGGCAAACCGCACCACCGGCGCGGTTGCGATGCTGGCCAAGGCGTGGACCCACAGCCAGCTCGTCCAGCGATAGCCGGCGCCGATCGTCAGCCCGAGATAGAGATCACGCTCCAGCGTTTCCCCGGCCGCCACGCCGACTTCGAGGGCGACACGCGCGGGCGCGGGCGTAGGCGTCGCGACCGGCGGCAGCGCGTGCGCGATGGACGTCACGGTCAGCACGGTCAGCATCGCCACGATGGTCTGGGTTCTTGTCATGCGATGTGCCCTCGTGCGGCGACGGTGATGGGGGGGGGGTCAGATGACTACACTTAACACTTGCAAGCAAGTGTTAAGTGTAGTCATCTGACCCCCCGCCCCCGCCCGCCGCTACCCGAAGTCAAGCTCCTCCGCCTTGGCGAACACCTCCGCGATCCGATCCGCGAGGGTCGTTTCGTCGAAGGGTTTGACGAGGATCCGAGGCAGAGATGACGCGGTCTCTTGCGATAGTTCCGTCTTGTG
>CALENB010000580.1 GCA_937910235.1 uncultured Myxococcales bacterium
GCTGTTCGGTCGCTGATTTTTTCGTGGTGGACGAAACGATGACCAAGGCCGCGCATGCCTATTGGCCTCGAGATCAAGACTAAAGGTGCCGGGCCTTCGTTCTATGGCGAGGTCGTGCCGATGCTCGCGGTGACACCGACCGCGCGCTTTGACCTGACCTACCTCGTTGGCTTTCGCTTCTATCTCTACGAGGTCGCCGATCGGGAGGGACGCGCGGGTTTCAGCGCCAGCCGCTTCACGCGAATCGCACGCGACATCACGCCTCGCGGCACACGTTCATCCAGGTTGTAGTGCGGATTTTGACGTCAGCAAGGACAAATGCCAGCCCGCGTGACGCCAGCTACGACGCCTTTAAAACGGGCGATACGGCGTCTCGAGCAGGCTGTAAGCCAACCCGTAGTGACAAGCCGCGCCACCGAGCACGAAGACGTGCCACACCTCATGGAACCCAAACACGCCCGGCCAAGGGTCCGGTCGTTTGAGCGCGTAGATGACGGCGCCCACCATGAAGAAGCCGCCTCCCGCCAGCAGCCAGCCGGCATGTTCAGCGGACATCGGCGGCCACATGACCGGGCCGGCGATGAGCACGATCCAGCCCATACCGACGTAGAGCAGCGCGTCCAGCCACCGCGGGCAGCTAAACCAGGTCAGCTTGAACAGCACGCCCAGCGCGCCGACGCCAACGACCACGCTCAGCATCACAACCCGCCACTTGCCTTCGAGCAGGTGCATCAGGATCGGCACATTCGTTCCAGCGATGAGGCAGAAGATCGCCGCGTGGTCGAAGCGACGTAGCATCTTGTTGCGACGTTCGCCGAGATCGAAGAAGTGGTAGGTCGTCGAGGCTAGAAACAGGACACACAGCGAGACGCCGTAGAGGCCAAAGGCGAGCTGTTTCGCCACGTCCGCGGACGATTGTGCGAGGAGGACCACGAGGCCGATGGTGCCGGCGACGAAGCCGAAGAAGTGGGTCAGTGCGCTGGCAGGGTCTCGCCACGTGGAGCGGGACGCGGGCACGGAGGCTGACGGTGGCATGACGGATTCTCCAGCGGACGAGCGGTGAGCGTGCGAGTCCGAGCCATAGAACCAGCTGATCCGTTTGGGCCACGACCGCCTACACCATGCGCCATTGGGCCGAGAATGGGCAGCTTTTGGCCACAGGCCGCGCGCCGTCGGTGCCGGGGACCCGGTCGACCACGGCTCCGGAGACGTCGCTACCGCAAGATCACCTTGAGCCACCGACCCGGCTCGAGCCGCACGCCCTTGTGCACACGAACCCAACGCGGTGCGCGCCAGCGTAGGTTGACCGTGCCTGCCGGCGCCAAGCTCCAGCGCCCGACGAGCCACATCCAAGCGTGGGCTTGCCAGACCCAGTGGCCAGCCATCCAGATCGCACCGTGGCAGGGCGGCGCGCCCATCACCTCGATGCGGAGCGGGGGCGGAGCCGTTGGCGCGACGGCGGTGGCCCGAGCGCGGATGTCGATCTCGGGGACCTTCCACCAGCCAGACAGCCAGACCCAGGTGAAGCCGCTCCACTGCCAGAATCCGTCGACCCATTCTGCGCGCCGACTCGGCACCGGCCCCGGATCTTCGGCCTTCGCGACAGGGGGCGCGGTCGTCGGCGGCTTGGGCAACGCCGCGCGTCTCGCGCGCTCCTCCAGGGTCTTCTTTCGGTTCAGCTCGTAGGTGCGTTTGTACTCAGCGCGCCGGAGCTGATTGGCGTCAGCCCGCTGCTTTTGGCGGAGTCGGAAGCCCGCGAGCCCGCCTTTTCCCCAGCAATCCTCGTCTTTCAGGTGCGTGCTGCAGTGCTGCTGACGCTTGCGTGCCTTGGCCTGGTACGCCTGCTGCTCTCGTCGCGCCTCTGCGTTCCGCGCGGCCTGGTCCCGTTTACGTTCCGCCTCCTCCTTTGCGAGGTGCGCCTCCCACTCGGCCTCGGGCACGTTGGGGCGGTCGCCGGACTGCACGACCTTGAGGCGCACGTTCTGCCAGTCCTGCGGTTGCGCAGACCACACCTTCAGCAGGATGGGGCGGCCCTTGCCCAACACGGGAGCGCCCTGGAGGCCGTGGTCCGCGTAGTGCCACCGGAGGAACTGGACGCTGTGGGTCTCGACCAGGCGTCGAGGGTCGACGGTGACCAACTCAAGGCGCGCTGGACCGACCGGGCGCCGCGCCACACGGACCGGCTGCGCCGGCGCTGGTGCCACCATCGGCCCGTTCGACGGGGGCTGGGGCGGCTGGGGATAGGGCGGCTGGGGACCGTGATTTGCGACCCCGGGGTGCGTCGAAACGGGGGCCGCCGGCACGTTGGGCGCAGCGGCCTCCTCGACGACGAGCTCGCCAGGGCGCTCGATGCAGCGTTGATTGTCGGGTTCTTTGTCGGGCTCCCAACGGTACCCGGACGTCTGGCCATTGCGACCATACTGCGTGTCAGGCACACGGCCGCGCGTGCGAATTTTGCCGTGTTGGCGACGCTTGCCATCGATCCAGAGCTCGTACCTAGCGTGCACGGCGTGGTCAGCGACGAGCTCGGCCTCGAGACCTTCGCCCCACTTGGTCCCAAGGGTCTGCAGCGCGATCTCAAACGGTCCCTGCGCGCAACGATGCGAGGATCGCAGCCACGTGGCTTCGCCCCTGATCGTCTCCAGCGCGGGGCCGCAGGCGGTCGCAGACAGCGCGACCACGGTCGTGAGCGCGAGGGCTGACGCAAAGCGGGGCAGGCTGCCCGGAGGGATGTTGTTCGGAGGGATGTTGTTCGGAGGGATGTTGTTCGGGCGCATGTCGACTCCAGCGGGTTGGTCGCCAGGGCAGACGAACACGGGCCGGTCTCGATTCACCAAAATCCGCATTCAAGTGCGCTTCGCTGTTCAAACCAGCGTCGTGCGCCGCCCCAACAATTCTCGTTGGGCTTCGCTCGCGGAGCGTGTAGGGTCCCGCGCGTTGACCGCCCTCTGCTGGAGATTGCCATGCCCGCCGCGCCGCGCACCTATGTTTACTTCGCTGTTTTCGGTGTCTCCGCCCTGCTCTACGCTGGCTGCGGCTCAGACGCGCCAAACGGCGCTTTCTCGGCGTTTCAGGCGCAGGGGGACGCGGACGGCACCGTATTTCAAACGCGATCCGATGGCGGTGTGGGAGACGGCGCCGCCGCGGTTGATGGCGGCCCGATCGCGGCGGACACCGGCGCGCCGGACACCGGCGCGGCCGGCGCCTCGGATGCGGAAGCGATTGACGTTGTCGGCGGCGACGCTGGCGCAGCAGACACTGCGCTCCCGGACACTGGCGGCGCCGATGCAGAAGCTATGGATACCGCGGCTATGGATACTGCGGCTATGGATACTGCGGCAGTGGACACCGGCGCAAACGACATCGGCGTCCTGGACTCTGGCACAACCGACACGGCCTCAGGAGACACGGCGACGGGGGACACCAGTTCACCCGACGGCGGCACCACCGATGGCGGCAGCACCACGACGGCCAAAGAGTTCAACGGCGGCTTTGTCGGCGGCGCCTGCACCACCGACAGCCAGTGCGCGTACACGGGCGGCCAGTGCCTCAAAGACAGCGCGGGGTTCCCTAATGGCATGTGCACGCAGTCGTGCACCAAGTTCTGCCCGGACAAGGCGGGGATGGCCACGACCTTCTGCATCAGCGCGAAGGACGTCAGTGTGAGCACACCTCCAGGGCTGTGCACCGCTCGCTGCGACTACAGCAAGAGCCCGACTGGCTGCCGCCCTGGTTACAAATGCGCCAAGCTGCAACGCTACGGCGACCCGGCCACATCGATGTTTGCGTGCATCCCCGGCCTGAGCACCGGCGGCGGCGGCCTGACGGATTGCCAGCAGAAGCTGCTCGCGCGCGGCGTTGGGTTCTCGCCGCAGCCCAACCCTTGGGGCGTGCCAACCGGAGGGACCGCCAAGGTCTGCGACATCCCGGATCTGCTCAGCGTTAATCCAGACATGTACGGCGTCGGCTTTCGGGCGAGCTCGCAGACCGGCAGCAAGCTGAAGATGAAGATGAACTGCCAGTTCGCGCATTCTGTCGCCGACATGGCCGAGTTGCTGGCGAAGAAGGGGATCGTGGAGGTCGTGCACTATGGCACGTACAACTGCCGCTACATCAGCGGGACCAAGACCCTGAGCGAGCACGCCTTCGCCAACGCGCTCGATGTGGCGGGCTTGAAAGACAAAGACGGCAACTACCACTCAGTGCTCAACGACTGGGAGAAGGGCGTGAAGACGCCAAAGACGGCGAGCGGGACGCTGCTGAAGTGGTTCGCGGACACGATGTACGCCAAGCATGTGTTCAACATTATCCTGACGCCTGAGTACAACGCGGCGCACGCCAATCACTTTCACGTCGATGACACGCCCGGCAGCTGGTTCATGCAGGGTTTCACGAGCATCTGGCAGACCAATCCGGGTTGCTCCCTGCCTCACGACGAGTAGCGGATGGGGGGCGTAGCGCCGGCCCCTCGCGTCGGGCTTTGCCGCCGCGCTAGGGTTGGCCGCGCTGCAGCGGGCCTTGGTCATCGTCTCGTCCACCACGAAAGAATCAGCGACCGAACAGCAGCATCCAGCAGGTCCGGGACGCCGAGCCGTTCCGGCGCACCCAGCGCATGAATTGGGTGCGGCTCTCCGGCGACGACGGCCAGGTCCACGACGGGTCCACGACGGGTCCACGACGGGTCCACGACGGGTCCACGACGGGTCCACGACG
>CALENB010000581.1 GCA_937910235.1 uncultured Myxococcales bacterium
CGCCCGTCGCAAGAGGCGCGTAGCCTGCGGCCATGACACGTGTTCGCCCCTACCGCTACTGCGATACCTGCCTCTCACTCTGCCCAACCTGCTTGCGCAAGGTGGAGGGCAAGATCCTCTTCCAAGACGACTGCGTCTGGATGCACAAGCGCTGCCCGAAGCACGGCAGCTTCAAGGTGCTGCTGGCCGACGATGAGGCGTATTATCGGCGTGCGCGCGAAGTCTTTGTAAAAGCGCCGGAGATGCCCAACCGTTATAATACGAAGGTCGACTACGGCTGCCCGTATGATTGCGGCGTCTGCGGGGACCATGAGCAACACGGCTGCCTGTGCATCATCGAGATCACCGATCACTGTAACCTCTCCTGCCCCATCTGCTACGCCGCCAGCGGCCCCGACCGGCAGACCAGCCGCAGCCTGGCCGAGATCGAGCGCATGCTCGACGCGGTAGTCGCCAACGAGGGCGAGCCGGACGTGGTGCAGATCTCTGGTGGCGAGCCGACGCTGCACCCCGACTTCTTCGCCATCTTGGACGCGGCCCGAAGTCGCCCCATCAAGCACCTGATGGTCAACACCAACGGCGTGCGACTAGCTCGGGATCGCGCCTTCGCAGAGCGGTTGGCGACCTATCGACCCGGTTTTGAGCTCTACCTGCAATTCGATAGTTTTGAGGCGGCCGCGCACAAGGAGCTGCGCGGCGCTGACCTCCGCAAGGTGCGCGAGCAGGCCATCGCGGTGTGCAATGAGCTCGACATCAGCGTGACGCTGGTGGTGACCGTCAAGAAGGGGCTCAATGACCATGAGCTCGGTCGCATCATCGACTACGCCGTGACGCAACCCGCCGTGCGCGGCGTGACGGTGCAGCCCATTCAGCACGCTGGCCGGGCCGAAGGCTACGATCCTGGCACCGACCGGCTGACGTTGACCGAGGTGCGCCGCAAGATCCTCGAGCAGACCACGGCGTTCAAGCCCGACGACATCCTCCCCGTGCCGTGCCATCCCGACTCGATCGCCATGGCCTACGCCCTCAAGACGCGTGACGGGCTCCTGCCGCTGACCGGGATGGTGCCGGAGGACACGCTCATCAACGGCGCTCGGAACACCATCACTTTCGAGCATGATCCTGCGATTAAAGACGCGCTCTTTAGTATGCTTAGCACCGCTCATGGGCCGGAATCTGGGACGGAGAGCCTTCGTAAGCTGCTGTGTTGTCTGCCCAGCGTCGACGCACCTGACGGCTTCGGCTACCGAGACCTGTTCCGCGTCATCATCATGAGCTTCGCCGACGCGTGGGACATCGACATTCGCAGCGTCAAGAAATCGTGCGTGCACATCGTGCAGCCAGACGGTCGTTTGATTCCTTTCGAGCCGTTTAATCTGCTGTATCGCGACAGCCTTGAGCAGCAGCTGCTGACGCCCATTCGGGCTCAGATCAAGGCGGCGCGGGCCCTGGCAGACTGATCTCGCTCGCCGCGCCAGATCAGCCAACTGAAGAGGACGGCGGTGGCGAGACAGACCCATTGCACCGCGTCGAGCGGGCCCCAATGCAGCACGGGATCGCCGCGTAGGGCTTGCATGGCGAAGCGTAAGACGGCGTACGCGACCAAGAAACGGCGGAACAGATGGCCGTCAGGTCTGGCGCGGCGGCGGATGCGCCATAGCCACGCTGCAATGACCAAGAGACCGATGGCTTCAAGGGGCTGAGTCGGATGACGCGCGCCACCGTGGAGGTGCACGGCCCAGGGCAGCGTCGTCTCGGTTCCCCAGCAGCAACCCGCCATGAGGCAACCGATCCGACCGAAGGCCAACGCGACTGGCAGCGCGACTGCGAAGGCGTCGCCGGTTGAGTGCTTTACGCCGACGAGTCGCTTCATGCCCTCTACGCCGAGGTAGCCGCCCGCGAGGCCACCGATCACCGTCTTGCCCGTAAAATCAAGGCTCAAGGCGCGCATGGCGAGCGCCGGCAGTGACGCTACGGGCTCAAACAAGGCCATGCCGAGCTTGGCGCCGATGACCGCGCCAACGAGCGCGCCGACGCTCACCCAGCCGTGTCCAGGCGTCGTTGCGTAGCCAAGCCTGCGGACCTCAGCCCGGCGGATCAGCAACGCGACCACGGCGCCGATGAGGACGGCGACGGCGTAGGTTGGGACTGGATGGCCGGCGAGGTCGAAGAGTATTGGAAACATGGCGATCGGTTAGCATCGGCGCGGGGCGACGTCCAGCCTGCAGATGCGCGCTGGCCTCTTGGGCTCCGCTGCCCTACGATCTGACCATGAAAGCTGCTCCCCGCCGTGCGCTCATTATCGTGATCTCCATCGTAAGTGTGGGCTACTTCGCGCTCTGGGCCTGCGCGCCAGCCACGACGGTGCGGCCCAACGTGCCGCTGCAAGCCAATAGCAACATGGCGGTCGGCGCTGGCGCGTCGGCGAATCGGATCCTTCGCGCGCCGACGTCCAGTAGCTCAGGGTTTTTGGACTTCTGCACGACGGGCACCTGCCCGGCCGGGCACATCTGGACGTATTGGCAGCTGTCGGAGAGCTTCGGGCTCTCGGCCATCGCGTTTGCTGGTCAAGGCACGCTCCTGGGCGCCGGACTCTCGCTGCGCTATCTGCTGGTGGACGATGGCCCCCTGCGCATCAGCGCTGACCTCGAGGGCGGATTTCTCTGGATCGGCGCGGCGCTGCCCATTAGCTATCGACTGAGCGACGACGTCGCGGTCTACACCAACCCTTCCGTCGGCTTTCGGATGCAGAACGCCATGCGCTGGCCGATTGGCGTCGCGGTGGACGCCGGGCGTTTTCGTTTGACCCTGGAGGCGGGAGTCGGCGCGACCGGTCGCGGCTCGCCACTGGACGTCACGACGCCGAGTGACTTGTTCTTGAGCGCCTACGGTGGGGTGGGCGCGGAAGTTCACTTTTAGCCCTAACTTTCGGGCGCCACGACGGCTTGGGCGGCGTAGCGCGCAACAAAAATTGCGGCGGTGCGTGGCAGCTACGACGTTTCGTCTGCGTCACGTGTCGACATTAAGGATCCGAAGGAGCGACGCGCCGTGACGGTACACATGCGGTCCTCGCAGCTGAAGAGCCTGACTGCGTGCTTCGTCGGCGCCATGACTTTCTTGATCGCGCTGGTCGCGCTGCGTCAGCTCGGTGGGGTCGTCGCCGGCGTCCTCGATCACCGCGGTTTTCTCGCCATCACAACCGCCGCCGCGGGCTTCGTGCTGCTCAGTCTTGTGGACGGGTTCGTGGTGCGGCGCTTCGCGCGAGGTCGGGGTCTGGCTATCGCGGCGGGCGCGATCCTCGCCGCGGTCAGCACGTACGGACTGCACCTGCAGACGCAACCCGACATCGACTTTCACGGCATCTACGGCTCGCCGCCAGGCGTTCACGACGTGCCCCAGTCACGGTGGCTGCCGGCGACCCAATACCGCGTCAACGAGATGGGATTTCGAGGCGACGCCTGGTCCAAGGCGCCCGAGGCCGGCGTCGCGCGCGTCGCGGTGGTGGGTGACTCTTTTGTCTTTGGTCAAGGCGTGCAGGAGCCCGACACGTTGCCGGCGACGCTGGCACACGCGCTGCGGGCACGAGCTCCCGGCCGACGTGTGGAGGTACTGAACTTCGGCA
>CALENB010000582.1 GCA_937910235.1 uncultured Myxococcales bacterium
CACCGTCCGTCGTGGCACCGTCCGTCGTGGCACCGTCCGTCGTCGCGCCGTCCGTCGTCGCGCCGTCCGTCGTCGCGCCGCCATCCGGCGACGCGGCCGCGTCGGGGTCGGTGCCGGCGTCGGGGGCTTCGGCCGTGTCCACGGAACTGGCGTCGGTGGCGGTGTCCGGTCCGTCGGTGGTGTCCGACCCAGCGGTGGTGTCCGACCCAGCGGTGGTGTCCGACCCAGCGGTGGTGTCCGTCGTTGCGATGTCACCTGTCCCGCCGCTCGTATCGGCGGCGACCCCGTCTGGGAGCGAACCGGTGTCTGTGAGCCCGCCGCCATCGGTCAGCCCACCGCCGTCAGTCGTCGTGCCGTCCACCGTCTGGCCGGCGTCGACCTTCGGGCCGCCGTCCACGGTCTGGTCGGCACCACAGGCCACCAGCGCGACGGCGCTCGCACAGATCAGCGCAGCGCGCAGCATCTTCATTGAGTTCATGGCGTGATTCCCCTGGCGGCTATGCGGAGCACAGCCAAAGCGTCAGGGCACTGAGGCAATCCCTGATCAAGCGTAGTTCACCGCGGATCGTATAGAAGCCTGTCGACTCCATCAAAACCATGTTCGTGCCGAATTCTAAGCGATCTCAGCAGTATCCAGCACCTTCATACTCATTCACACCTCGCCGAGCGGATCCGCGAGCGCGGCTGCGATGCGCGCGGCCAACGCTGGGCCGACGCCCGCCACTTCGCACATCGCCTCTGGGGTGGCCTGGGCGATCGTGGCGACGGAGCCGAAGTGCCGCAGGAGCGCGTTCCGCTTCTGTGCACCGACGCCTGCGATGCCATCGAGCCGACTCACCAGCGTGCGGCCGCGCCGGCGCTTGCGGTGATGCGTGATGGCGAAACGATGGGATTCATCGCGCAGTTGAGTCAGCAAAAACACCTCATTGCTGGTCTGCGGCAGGATGATCGGGTGCGCCATGGCAGGCAGCCACACCCGCTCCGGGCTGCGGCGCTGCCGACCGCCGTCGACGCTCGCCAGCGTGCGCGCTTTGGCCAGCCCGATCACCTCAACGTCGTGCAGCCCAAGATCCGCCAACGCGGCGACAGCCATGCGCAGCTGCGGCGGGCCACCGTCGACCACCAGGAGGTCGGGCCGCTCCCAGCCCGGCTGGTCGAGACGCTCGAGGCGTCGGCACAGGATCTCGTACATCATCGCGAAGTCGTCGGGCGTCGACTTGGTGCGGACCTTGAACGAGCGATAAGCCGACTTATCCGGCTCCCCATCGGTGAAGACCACCATCGACGCCACCGGGTCGGTGCCCGAGATGTTCGAGATGTCGTAGCACTCCATGCGGCGCGGCAGCTCCCGCAGGCCGAGGCGACGCTGCAACCCTTCTAACGTCGCGACCCCCGCCGCGCCCCGCATCCGGTCGGAGAACACCTGCCGCGCGTTGTCAACCGCCATCGCGATCAGGCGCGCTTTCGGGCCGCGCTGCGGGGACAACACCTCGACCTTTCGTTTGGGCCCGCCACGCGCCACCCGCTCCTCGCTCAGCCAGTCCGCCAGCGTCTCCGCGGCGTCGACCTCGTGACCCACCAGCACCTGATCGGGGATCTCTGCGCCTGCGTCATAGCGCCGCATCAGAAATCCGGCGAGCACCTCAGCTTCGGGAAACTCCTGCTCCTTCAGCGCGAACCCTTCGGCGCCCAGCAGCACGCCGCCGCGAAACTTGAGCACGGCGACAGACACACGCGCGCCCTCGCGGTAGAGACCGACGGCGTCCAGGTCGCGGTGCTGGTCGAGCAGCTTGACGTGCTGGCGCTCGAGGCTGCGATCGATGGCGCTCCACTGGTCGCGCAGCCGCGCCGCCGTCTCAAAGTCCTCGCGGTCGGCAGCGGCGACCATGCGCCCACGAAGATCGGCCACCAGCTCACTGCGGCGGCCCGACAGGAACAACCCGACATCATCGACGTGCCCCTGGTAGGTGGCCTGCTCAACCGGCAGCACACACGGCGCTGGGCAGCGGTGGATCTGATACTCCAAGCAGGGCCGCTGTCGGTTGCGAAACACCGCGTCTGTGCAAGTGCGCAGCTGGAAGTAGCGATTGACCTGCCGCAGCGTCGAGCGGGCGGCGCTCGCCGAGGCGTACGGGCCGAAGTAGCGCGCACCATCATCCTTGGCGGAGCGGACCACCTGCACACGCGCGAAAGGATGTTTGCTGCCAATACGCAGGTGGATGAAGTTCTTGTCGTCCTTCAGCAGCACGTTGAAGCGGGGCTGATGCTGCTTGACGAGCTCATTTTCCAGCAGCAGCGCCTCTTTCTCGCTGCGCGTGACCACGACCTCGATATCACCCAACACATCTGCCAACAGGCGCACAAAGAAGCGATCGTCTTGGCGAAGTCGGTACTGGTTGAGGCGCGCACGCAGGCTGCCGGCTTTGCCGACGTAGACGATCCGCCCACGGCGGTCTTTCATCAAGTAGACGCCCGGCAGGGCTGGCGCGAGGCGAACGCGCTCATCAAAATCGAAGGGCTGATAGTCGCGGCTTGGCTCAGCGACGGCGCCAGCCTCAACGTCCGTGTGCGCGGGCGGAGGCGGGGGTGCTGGCGACGAAGGCGCGTCGCCCATGATTGTCCCCCTCTGCGTTACTTGGCGGCAGGCTCGGCGGGTGCAGCAGGTGCGGCAGGCGCGGCAGGCGCGGCAGGCGCGGCGGGCGCAGCATTCGGATCCTTGACTTCGATCTTCATCGGCTCGCCGCCGCCCTTGTCGCCACCGCCACCCATGTTGATCTTGATCGGCGAGCCAGCGCCGCCGAACGCGGGCACGGCCTTGTTCGTCAGGGCCGCGCGCTTCATCTCGAGGGCGTAACGCTTGCGCTCTCCGTCGACGAGACCAGCCCAAGCGTCGGTGCGCTCGATGTCACCGGCGGCCTCGGCCGTGGCGACGAGCTTCTTGACGTAAGCACGCCAAGCGCTCTGACGCTCCATGGCCTCAAGCGTGCTGCGCAGGTCGGACCGGGTCTTGGCCTCGACCTTCTTCTCATCGTCGGTCATGTCGGCGGTCTTCTTCGCGGCGACCATGCGGATGATGAAGCGGCGCTTGCCGTCCTCCGACTTGAAGACCGACGCTGCCAACGGCTTGGCCTCCGTCAGCTTCCAGGCCGCGGCGACAAGCTCGGCGACCTTGCCGAGACCGGGCACCGTGTCGGGATCGTCGTTGCGCGCCGGCAGACCCAGCGCAGCCTCGAGCCCTCCGGACATGGCCGAAGTGGGAGACTTGCCAATCGGCCCCGCGGTCAACGCGGCCAGCGGCCCATCTTCCTTGCCCGTCTTCGCCTTGTTCCAGGCGCTCGCGACATCGGTGAGCTTCTTGGTGCTGTCTTTCTTCGCCTCAGCTAGGACCGTCGCCGCGACCGCGTCAAGCTGCGACGCGGCGCGCTCTTCGGCGAGCAGCCCCTTGGCGAGCTCGCGGGTCGCGGTGGCGAGGGAGACCACTTTTGCGGGCACCTTGCGCTCCACGAACACCAGCCAGTAGCCCGCGTCGGTCTTGAACGGACCCACGAGCGATCCGGCCGTCGCGGTGGTGATGGCGGTGGCGATCTCCTTGTTGAAGGGCGCGTTCTCCAGGTCGCTGGCGCTCTTGGCCTCGGAGAACTTGCCGCCGATGTCCTTGGTCAGCTCATGGCGCGATTTCTCGGACGCTAGGTCGTGAAAATGCTGCGCCAGCCACGCGCCGCGCTCGGCCTCGGGCACCTCGGTGAGCTTCTTGTTGCCTGGGGCGGCGCCGTCAGCGGCCTTGGGGCCAGCGATCGCGGTGCCTCCGGCGACGACGGTGTCAAAACCCTTCTTGATGGCGTCGATCTCGGCCTTCTGCGCCGCGTCATCTTTCGGCTTGGCGTCAGCGCCAGCGGCCTCGGGCTGGGTCGCGTCGATCAGCAAACCGCTGACCTGCCACTTGGCGGGCTGGCTGTATTTGCTGCTCGCGGCTTCATAGGACGCCTTGATCTTGTCGGCGTTCTTGGCCGCCCAGGCGTCCGCGTCGGCATCCGCCACCTGGATGGCGGCCTTCGCGCTGGCGGCGTCGATGGTGATGTACTCGAACTTCGGTCGCGACGTCTCCGACAGCATCGCGGCGTCGACGGCGGCGTCGCTGACGTTCACGCCGGCGGTGACGATCTGCACGACCTTGTCGCGCAGGATCTCGCGGCGCAGGAACGCCTCGAGCAAGCTCTTGCTGGTCTTGAGCTGGTAACGGACGAAGATGTCGTACTTCTTCGCGTCGAAGTTGCCTTGGTCGTCCTTGAAGCTGCCGCCGAAGATGCGCTGCAGGCGCATCACGCGGGTGCTCAGCTCACCGTCGCTGACGCCAAGACCGAGCTTGCGGGCTTGGCCGACCACGAGGGCGGTCTCGATCAGCTCCGTCATCACCTTCTCGCTCTTGATCGGCGGCACCGCACCGTCGAAGGGCGTCATGCCGATGAGGTCGCTGACCACACCCGAGAAGAGCAGGCGCGAGCGCTCGTAGCGGCTCTCTGCCTGCAGTCGGCTGAACCCCGTCGCCGAGGGCGCTGGGGCATCGGCAGAGAAGCGCATGGCGAGAGTCAGCTGTCGGTCGTCGATGGGGGCGCCATCGACCTCAACCAACGTGCCCAGGTCGTTCGCACCGCGCCCGGTGATAGGACCTGACGTGTTGAACGTCAGAATAAACGCAAGAATGATCACACCTAAGATGATGTAGATGAAGATCGACTTGGTCTGACTGCGGAAGATATCGAGCATCTGGACGGCTCCAGCGGGTCTGGGCGACGTCGGACGCACCCCTCCCCAGAGTTTGGGAGCGCGCAGTCTGCGGCGACAAGTGGCGCGGGTCAACACACGTGCGAAATCAAGGTGGCGGGCCGGGATCGCGGCTCAGCGTTCGAGGACGACGAAGCGAACGCCAGCGGGGGTGACCACGCGGAGCAGGAGACGTTTGGCGGCGCCCAGGGATCGGACACGACTCATGAAGTTCGCTGGGCTGCTGACGCCTTGCTGCCCCACCGCGACGATCACGGCGCCGGGCTGCAGTCCCGCCTTTGCGGCCGGAGATCCGGGCTGCACGTCGACGACGACCACGCCTGCACGATGCCCTGTGGGCGTGTTGGCGCGACGCGAGTCGAAGCCGGGGGGCAGGTGAAATCGCTGCCGTGTCACCGAATCCAGCGCCGCCACCGCGAGGCCCCATCGTCCGTGGGGTTGCGCCTTGGGAGCCCGCGCTATCGCCACCGCCTGCGACGGCGCTCGGCCGAGTTTCACCGACACCACGACCGCTTTGGCCTCGCGCCAGATGTGAAGGTTGACCTGATGCTGGCTGCCCTTCGCCGCGATCGCGTTGCGGAGTCGTGACGGTTGCTGCACCGAGAGATCATCGACGGCCATGATCACATCGCCGCGCTTGAGGCCTGATCTCTCAGCGGGCGAGCCCGGGCGCACGTCGGCGATGAGCACGCCTCGGCGATCGCCGAGACCAAAGGCCTGCGCGAGGCGGCGGTCCACCTCCTGAATCGCGATCCCCAGCCAGCCGCGGTCGACCTTGCCGTCACGCATCAGACCACCCATCACGCGCTGCGCCATGGCGGACGGGATCGCGAACCCGATGCCGTTGGAGCCGCCGGTGCGCGACGCGATCGCGGTGTTGATGCCCAGCAGATGGCCCTGCAGATCAACCAGCGCGCCGCCCGAGTTGCCCGGGTTGATCGCGGCGTCGGTCTGGATGAAATCTTCGTAGTCGACGATGCCCACGTTGGTGCGCCCCTTGGCGCTGACGATGCCGGCGGTGACGGTCTGTGTCAGACCAAACGGGCTGCCGATGGCGAGGACCACCTGACCGAGCCGCGCCTTGTCGCTGTCCGCGAAGGCCATCGGCACCAAGCCGCGCAGGTCGCCCTCGAGCTGCAACACCGCCACATCCGACTGCGGATCGGCGCCGATCAGCGTCGCGGCCAGCTTGCGGCCATCGTGCAGGGTGACCTCGATGGTCTTGGCGTTGCGCACGACGTGGTTGTTCGTGAGGACGATACCCTTCGCGTCGACGATCACGCCGCTGCCCAAGCTGCCGCGTTCGGATGGACCTCGCGGCGACGGGCCGGGCCGAAAACGCTGTCCGCGCTCAAACGGCGAGGATGGCCCGCGCCTCGCGGCGGGGTGCACATGGGACCGCACCGCGACGTTGACGACGCTCCGAACAGCGCGCTCCGCGACGTCGCTGAACAGCGTCGGGTGTCGACTGGCTGCGACCAGCGCGGCCGGAGAGCCAGCAAAAGCAGGCGTGGAGAGGCCAAGCAGCAGCACGGCGACGAGCGCAGCCGGGCGCAGCGGGAGGCGACGGAGGGAGGCGCTGTTCATGGACACACTCTCGGGTTGGACGTTTGCGCGAACCGGCACGTGGCTGCGGTCCGCACGGGTCCAAACGCTCAGCGAGGTGCCCTATTCCGACTGGCGCAAACGCGCGGTTCGCGCCGCGGCCTCCAGCCGTTCGACGATCGCCGGCCGCAGCCCAGAGGCCTCGATCACGGCGTCCAAGGAGCCCACGGCGACGGCGCGTTCGACGGTGTGGATGGCGTCGAACTCGTCGGCGACCTGGCCTTGCACCTGCAGCAGCACCTCAGCCGAGAGCTTGTTGAGCCGCTCGCGCAGCCGCGGCCGGTCAGCCGCGATGGCGTGTTTCATCGCCGCGCGCGCCGCCACGACCCGCGGATCCCGCGCCGTTCGCGCGCGCACCTCACGTGGGAACACCACCGCCGCCGCCGGGCCCCCGCCGATCACCGAGGCGTAGCTGCCCTTGAGCGCGAGGGAGGTGAGCTGCGGATTGAGGGCTTTGCTGAACACGACGTAGGCGCCGCCGTGGTAGCGGCCGATGACCACGAAGATGATCGGTCCGTCGAAGTTGACCACGGCGCGGCCGATCTCCGCGCCGTACTCAAGCTGCAGGCGCCGCAGGGACTCTGGGCTACCGTCAAAACCGCTCAGGTTGGCCAGCACCACGACCGGGCGGTTGCCGGACGCCGCGTTGATGCCGCGCGCGACTTTGCGGCTCGATTGCGGAAACAGCGTGCCGCCGGTCCAGGTGTCCGGTCCGTCCGTCGGGATGGCGCCGCGGCGGCGCAGCGGTCGTGACTCAAAACCGATGAGGCAGACCGGGTAGCCGCCGACGTGCGCGTCCCAGATCACCGCCGTCTCGCCTTCACTCATGCCGGAGAAGCGCTCGAGGTGGCCGCCGTCGACGTCCACCACCGCGCCCATGACCGCCCGCACGTCAAACGGGCGCTTGCGGCCTGGATTGGTCGTCGCGGAGAAGATGTCACCGACGGTCTCGAACGCTCCAGCGTCCTCCGGCGCCCGACCGCCCGGGACGTAAGGGAAGGCGCAAATGTCCCGATTTGCTGGGTCCGCAGTCGGATGACGCCGCGTCTGCGACTCGCTCGGATCCCGCCAGGTGAAGCGGTAGTGCTCCATAAGCAGGTGGTACGCAGCGCCGAGATCTTGGGCGAACAGCTGCGCCTGACCGTTGGGCCCCATGACGCGCTCCCAGCCACCGATGCCACGCTCATCCTCCGCCGCGACGGAGCCAGAGACCTCCAGCGCCTTCTTGCCGGTGAGCACGCACGAGCCGTCCGCCGTCATGATCAGGAGGCCGCGCGTATGCATCAGCATGGTCGCCTCGGCGTTCCAGTAGCTCTGCGCGCCGACGTTGACGCCCGCCACGATCACGTGCACCACGCCGCCCGCCTGCGTGTATTCGACGAGGCGACGCAGCACGCGGGCGGTCCAGTCGAGGTTCTCGGTGCCGCTGTCCATGGCGATGCGGGCGCCAGCGCTGATCGAGACCCACTCGAGCGGCACCTCAAGGCGCTCGGCGAGGTCCAGCGCGGCCATCACACGGCGACATTCAGGCTCGGCCAAGGCGCACATCGCGCGGGTGGGGTCGTTGACGATCAGGACGCGCAGCATGCCGTCTGGGTACTTGATCGTCGGGTTGCGGATCGTGCCGACCACCACGGCGGCGCGGTTGTTGCCATAGGCCCGATCGACCGGCACCAGCGCGTCCCCGGTCGGGTCGAGATCGTACTCGACGAAGTGGCCGCTGCGCAGGTCGGGGTGGGCCAGGGCGTGCGCGGTGCCGGAGCGTTCGCCCGTCAGCGTGCGAATCAGCTCGTAGGGATAGACCATGCCGACGCGGCGCGCGCGCACCACGTTCATGGCGTAGTCGCTCATGGCGCGCACCGGCCGATCGGTGGGGGGGTGACGGCTGACTTGCAGGCGATGTTTACCGGGCCGCGCGAGCACGATGGCGGTGTCACGCCAGGTCGTGGGGCGCTCGGCCGGGGACGGATGGTCATCCGCTGTGGCCGCGCTGGGCGCATCGACGCGGAGGTGGCAGCGCACGACGGCCTTCTCCAGACCCAGGCCAGCGGCCGAGGGATCGAGGCGGTGGGCCAAGGCGCAGATCTCGTCGTAGGTGAGGTCGACCGGGTCGCGCACGTAGAGCGTCAATCTGTTCCAGTGCAGGCGCTGTCGCACCTCACGGCGGACCTGCGTCTCGCGGATAACCCGCAAACCCTCATAGAAAGCGCGCTCGAGCTCGGCCAGGCTGCTCGGATCGTCCCGCACCTCGGCGGCGTTGGGGACGCTGCGCACACCGGCAAAAGCGAAGATGCGCTCGTCCCGTGGGTTGTCCCGCGCGACGCCGAGGAAGGCGTAGATCGGCTCCGGGCAGTCGATGCGCTGCAGATCGAAGCCGCTCAGACGATTGAGCTCAAAACGGCGGGCATATTCCGGGTGGATGTCGCGCAGCAGAGCGTCCTCGACGAGCTCGCCCGCCCTGCGGCTGAACGTGCGCAGCCGCAAGCCGCCGCCGTCTAAGGCCGTGTCCCAGCTGATGGTGACCCGCTCGGCGGTGGCGTCAGCGAAGCAGCGCGGCACGGCGTCTTCGATGTTCTGGGCGGCGTCGAGGCCGTGGCTGCCGGGGATCAAGATCTCCAGCTCCCGGTCTTGCCAGCCGCTGGCACGCCAGGCCCGGGTCGCGATCTCCAGGGCCTCGTCGAGCGGCTTGTTCGGCGTCAGGATGAGCGCCAGCTGCCGCGGCCGGCTGCCAGCTACGCGGCTGTCGGCGCTCGGCGCGGTGTCGGGGCGGGGCGTCAACACGAACCGACGCAGCAGCGCGCCGCCCACTTGCAGCGACTCCTGCGCGACGCAGTGGTGGGCGATGTAGCTGCGTCGCGCCAGGATCTCGACACCAGCGGCGCCAGAGACGCGGGTGGGGTCGAGCTGCGCCAGCAGCAGCGGGCTCACCGAATCCGGCGTCGCGACCAGCGAGTCGATAGCGGCCGGCGCGGCGGTGTTGGCGGTGTCCATCTCACGCAGCGCGTGGGCGAGCGTGTCCTGCACGGCGAGCTGGCGCCGGACGTAGCGCGGCTGGGCAAAAAAGACGTACTCGGCCTGCCGCGCGTTGTCCGCGACGTAGCGCAGCTTGGGATCGGCGACGCGCGCGATGGTGTCGAACCGCACCGTCAAATCAGGCAACTCGGTGACCCCGACCTGCTGCAGCCCAATGGCCGTGCGCAAGATCAGCGAACACAGCTCATGGCGCCGTCGACCGTGGGCGTGGGCGAGATGGAGCCGAAACAGCGCGTCGCGATACGTCTCAGCGTCGTCGACGTCGCCATACCAAGCGACCGCGGCGCGCAAGGCTGGGTGCAGGGCCGCCGGGGCGCCCTCGATGCCCTCCTGGTGTGTGCGACAGGCCTCGAAAAACAGCGAGTGATCGCTCGTGGCGCTGGCTTGATCGTTGCGCAAGGAGCGGTCGAACAGCCGCTGCACGTCGACAAAACAGCGCAGCAGATCGAGCACTGGCAGCCACCGCTGGGGGTGCAGGAGCTGCGTTAAGTCGAGGCCGCCGCCCAGCATCTCCTCGAGGCCGGCGGCGAAGGCCTCGCTGACGTCGTAGCCCAGCATCACCGACTTCACCGCTGCGCACAGATCAGCGACCGCCTGGGTCGCCTCGCGCTCCGGCAACCCGTCGACCGTCAGCAACGCCACACCTTCTCTGGAAAACAGGCGTTGCAGGCGGGTCGTGTCCGGGGTTTGCCAGAGCTCAGAGGCCGCACCTGCGGCGTTTTCGGCGCCATCGGATTGCGACGCGGCGTCCGATTCGGGCTCCAACAAGATCAGCACCTGACCCGCGTTGACCTGCTGATTGGCGCTGCACAACACCGCGCGCACCACGCCCGACTCCGCCGCCAGCAACGGCATCTCCAGCTTCATCGCCTCCAGGGTCAGCAGCCGCTGCCCGGCGACGACGTGATCGCCCTCCGCGACCGCCACCTGCACCACCATGGCCGGCGCGGGCGCCTTCAACGCGCCCCCCGCCGCAGGCTCGACGGTGTGCATCGCGCCGTCGACCTCGACCGTCACGCCCTTGTCGCCGTAGGCATATCGCACATCGTGGCGTTCACCCGACAGGGTCAGCGTCGCTGCGACCTCGCCCTCAAATCGCACCTGCGCGATGTGCATCTCCGCAGGCGGACCGACGAGGTAGCGCCCACCGCCCAGATCATGCACCAGCAACGTGAGGCGCTGGTTGGCCAGCACCAGCTCGATCTCCAGGGGTGCTGGCGTCGGCGGGTACTGCGGGATGCCGCCCTGCGCGGCCAGGAAGAACGCATACATCTCGGTCTGCCGCTGTCGGCGATACTCGACGATCGCGCTGAAACACAGGGCTTCAAACGTGCGGCGATGCTGCGCGACGTCACCTGCGATCAAGGCGCGATCGAGCCAACCGGTGTCGGCGCTGCCGTCCTGCACCTCCGGGCGCTCCAGCAGCTCCAGCAGCAGGGCCTTGTTGGTGGCGCCATCCTCGATGACGACCTGCAGCTCCGTGAGGGCGCGTCGCAGCCGCGCGAACGCTTGCCGACGGGTGGCGCCGGTGGCGATGACCTTGGCGATCATCGAGTCGAAGTCCGCCGCGATGACGCTGCCTTCGGTGATGCCGCTGTCAACCCGGATTCCTGGGCCAGAAGGCGCGCGAAAGACCGTGACCTTGCCGGGGCTCGGCGCGAAACCGCGCGAGGCGTCTTCGGCGCAGAGGCGGGCTTCGACGGACCAGCCGCGCACGGGCGGCACCCGGCCGGCGGCGTCGATGACCCCCGACTCTCGCAGGCTCAGGCCACGGGCGACGTCGATCTGGGCGTGGACCAGGTCGACGCCGGTGACACATTCGGTGACGGTGTGTTCGACCTGCAGGCGCGAGTTGACCTCGAGAAAACAGGCGATCCCCGTCTCGGGTTGGTACAGAAACTCCGCGGTGCCAGCGCTGCTGTACCCGGCGGCCTCGGCGAGGCGCACCGAGCTCTCGCAGAGCAACTTGACCATGGCGTCGGGCAACACGGGGGACGGCGCCTCCTCCAAGACCTTCTGGTTGCGACGCTGCACGCTGCAGTCGCGGACGCCCAGCGCGACTGTGACGCCGTCGGCGCCGCCCATCAGCTGCACCTCGACGTGGCGCGCGCCGGCGACACAGGCCTCCAACAGCAGCCCACCCGCCCCAAAAACGCGCCGCACTTCGTCGCGCACCGCGCCCACCGCCGCCAGCAGCTCGCTCGGGTTGGTGACCTTGCGAATGCCGCGCCCACCGCCGCCAGCCGACGCCTTGACCATGACCGGAAAACCGATGCGGGCCGCCTGCGCCTCGATCTCGGCGGGCGCCGCGCCGTCCGGCACGTGCCACCAAGCGGTCAGCGGCACGCCGCACTGCTCGGCGAGGGCCTTCGCCGCGATCTTGTCGCCGAGACGCTCCATGGCCTGGGCCGACGGGCCCAAAAACACGAACCCTTCTGCCTCCAAACGGCCGACAAACGCGGCGTCCTCGGCGGCAAAACCCCATCCCGGCCAGACGGCGTCGCAGCCGGACTGACGCAGGGCTTTGATCACCCGCTCGATGTCGAGATAGGCGCTGATCAGGCCGCCTTCCGGGCTCGGCACCATCGCCGGCCCCAGGCAGAGCGCGTGTGGGGCGAGCTTGGTGAAGGGCGAGTCGGCGTCGGGGTCGGTATAGAGCGCCACCGAGTCGATGGCCGTGCCGCGCTCGGCGTTGTAGTCCGACAGGGCACGGCAGAATCGCACGGCCGGTTCGCCCCGGTTTAGGATGGCGATGCGGCTCAGATCTCGTGCGAGCTCGGTCATGGTGCGCTCTCCGACGCGGCGGTATGCCGGGCCTCCTGATCAACGATGCGGCCGTCGGGGTCAAGCGGCGACGGCGCGGCGGCGGTGCGGCCATTGCACGCCGCGGCTTGCAGCAAAGCACGAGAGCGGTTCAACTGCGCGGGTGCATCGCTTCTCCCTATCTACGCGCATCTTCATCGCCTTCGCCATCGTCGTCGCGACGTTTGGCACCGCCGCCGCCTATGGCGTCGCGACCGTCACCGGGCTGCGCCACGAGCTTGGCTTTCTGCGCCAGCGGGCCATGCCCTTGCTGCGGACGCTGCGCAACAACGGCCTGGAGCTGCGCGGCTTCGATGAGGCCCTCCAGCGCGCCGCGCCGCATGATCTGGATTGGGTCGCCCGATTTGTTCCTAACGCCCGGCCATTTCGGCGATTAGACCGGATTCTCGGCCAGATCGGCGCCTTGCAGGAGGAGGCGCGACCGCCTCGGATGGTGCGCTTGCTCGTAGGGCCCGCGCCGCCGGTGCCGGCGATCGGTCAAGAGCTGGTGGCGCTGCGAACGTCGCGCGAGGCGGCCTTGCGGATCGCCCGGGATACGGCGCTGCTGCCGCTGCTGGGGCGGCGATTTGAGGCGGCGACGGACGAGACCGCGTTCGCCAGCCTCGTCGCCGGTCTGCAACGCGCCGTCGCGGACAAACGGTACACCGACGCGGCGCGGCTCGTCGTGGAGATCAGACGCATCGTGCGGCGCATTCACCGCGGCGTGGAGGGGGTCGAACGGCAGCTGGAGCAAGCCCTGAACGAACGCTTCACCCGCGCTCAGGAGGGGGAGGCGCGCCTAGGGATCGTCGTGGCGAGCTCTGCGGGCGTGGCCCTGCTCGTGGCGGTCGTCGTGCTGTTGGTGATGGTCGTGACGCTGCGTCCCATGGCGGCGCTGGCGGACGTCGTGCGCCGCTTCGCGGAGGGGGAGCGCACCGTGCGCGCCGACACGGGGGGCGCCGCAGAGATCAGGCAGTTGGCGGTCGAATACAATCGCATGGCGGACGCGCTGGCCGAACGAGAGCGCGAGATCGCCGCGCAACGGGACGATCTCGCGCGGTCTGAGCGCCTGGCGACCCTTGGCCACATGGCCGCGCGTGTGGTGCATGAGATCAGAAATCCGCTCAGCTCGATCGGACTCAACGCCGAGCTGCTCAGCGACGAGGGTGAGGGCGGCGCGGATCCGAGCGAGCGCGCCGAGCTGCTGACGGCGATTGGCGCAGAGGTTGAGCGGCTGCGCCAGATCACGGAAGGCTACCTGCACCAGACGCGGCCAGCGCCGCAGGTGGAGGAGCGGGTTGAGGTGGAGTCGCTGCTCACCCGACTGGCGGATTTTGTGCGGGCGGAGCTGTCCGAGCGGCGGGTGATCGCCCATGTGCACGTGCAGCAGGGGGTCGTGGCCGACGTCGACACCCGCATGATTCGCCAGGCGCTCTGGAACCTCGTGCGTAACGCGTGGGAGTCGATGCCCGACGGCGGCACGGTCTGGCTCGAGGGCAGCCACGGAGGGGTGCCGGGCAACGCGCAGGTCATCATCGCGGTCGAGGATTCCGGGCCGGGCGTGACGGTGGAGGCGCGTGAGCAGATCTTCGAGCCGTTCTTTACGACCAAGGACACCGGCACCGGCGTTGGCCTGGCGTTAGTCGAAGAGGTCGCGCGGCTGCATGGCGGTGAGGTCAGCGTCGTCGACGGGCGTCGCGGCGCGGGCGCCCGATTTGAGCTGCGGCTACCCGTCAAAAGGTGAACCCGCGCTCGTGAGCGGCGCCCCCTGCGCTGTCGGTGATGACGTGCGCGCGGCGTGAAACGCCTCGAAGAACCGCGTCACGTCGTCGAAGTCCTGCGTGCGGGATGCGTCCGGCAACGCCTTGATCAAGGCGCGGCCGTAGCCTTTGTGGACCATGCGTGGATCAAGGATCGCGACGACGCCGGAGTCCTGCCGCGAGCGAATCAGGCGACCGAAGCCCTGGCGGAGCGAGAGCGCGGCGGCGGGCAGGCTGAGCTTGCCGAACGCGGAGCCGCCTTCGGCCTCGACGCGCTCGGCGCGGGCGGCGAACAGGGGATCGTCGGGTGGCGGGAAGGGGATCTTGTCGAGGATGACGAGGCGCAGCGCGTCGCCGGGCAAGTCGACTCCCTGCCAGAAGCCCATGGTCGCAAACAGCACGGCGGGTTGCCGCTCGGCGAACCGCGCCAGCAGCGCGTCACGGCTCTCGTCGCCCTGCAGCAGAGTCGGCATGGCGAGGCGGCCGCGCAGTCGGTTATGGGCGTCGCGCATGCCGCGATAGCTCGAAAACAGCGCAAACGCGCCGCCAGCGCTCGTCCGCACCAGCCGCTCGATCTCGTTGGCCACCGCGGCCTCGCGACCAGGCTGAAAAGGCAGCGGCAGGTGCGCCGGCAGATAGAGCAGGGCCTGGGTTGGATAGTCGAAACCGCCCGGCACCCGCAGCGTCGTGACCGTGTCGGCGAGGCCGAGGCGGCTGCAGAACGGCGCGAAGTTGTCGCCCATCGCGAGGGTCGCCGACGTAAAGATCCGCACCAAAGGCTCCGCCAACAGCGTGCGCTGCAGCACCGGCCCCACCACCACCGGCCGCGCGACGATCGCCGTGGTGCGCGGGCGGGCTTCCACCCAACGCACCATCCCGTCGCCCTCCTCCGGCGCGAGCAAGGCCAGCAGATCGGACTGCAGCGTCTCGAGGTTCTCCCGCACACGAACCAGCGCCGGCTCAGCGGTGCGCGCGAGGCCACCCAGGGAGGTCCAGAGCGCATCGCAGGCGCGGTGCAGCTGCTCGCGGCCAGCCTGGAGACGGATCAGCGCCGGGTCGTTGAGCTGACGCGCGGCGGCCTCCTCGCGCGCGTCGCCAAACAGCTGCGCGGCGGCGACACCGAAGCCGCGTAGGTCGGCGTGCGCGGTGTCCACGCAGCCCTGATCTACGGCCTCCTCGCTGATCAACACATCGCTGGCGTCGCGCCGCAGCCGGTCGACCCGCGCCGAGCTGAGGGAGATGCCGAAGAAGCTGGAGGCGACGTCTTCGAGCGCGTGGGCCTCATCGATCACCAGCACGTCGGCGGCCGGCAGCAGCGCCGCGCCGTCGAAGCGCTCGCGGAGGGCGAAGTCGGCGAGCAGGACGTGGTGATTGGCGACGACCACCGTCGCTTTCATGGCGTTTCTGCGGGCCTGGGCCACAAAACAGCTGCGCCATGACGGGCAGTCGCTGCCGAGGCAGTTGTCGCTCGTCGAGGTCACCTCCGGCCAGATGTGGTGTTGATCGTCGACGCCTTGCACCTCGGCGATGTCACCGGTGGCGCTGTGCCGCAACACCAGCTGCACGGCCTGAAGCGCGGGCGAGAGGGCACCACCGAGCACCGCGTGGCGCCGCAGCGTCAGCTCGGTTCGCTCGTGGCACAGGTAGTTGCTGCGGCCTTTGAGCACCGCCACGTCGACGCGCGCGCCGGTGGCCTGCAGCGCCGTGGGCAGGTCGTGGTCGACGAGCTGGCCCTGCAATTGGCGCGTCGCCGTCGAGACGATGACGCGTCTGCCGGCGGCGAGCAGCGGCAGCAGATAGGCGAGGGTTTTGCCGGTGCCGGTCCCGGCCTCGACGACCAGATCGGCGCCCGTCCACAGCGCGTCGGCCACCGCCGCCATCATGGCGCGCTGCCCTGCGCGCGGCTCAAAGTGCGGCAGCGCGTCAGCCAGGGCGCGCTCGGCCGCCTGCCACGCGGCGTGCTGCGGACCTGAGACGACGTGCGGCAGGCCGGCGACCGCCTCGCCAACCGCCTCGCCAACCGCGTCGGCGCTGTGGCCGCTCATGGCGCCTTCCCTGGATAGAGCTGCGGTTGAATCACCGAGGGCGCGGCCGTGGCGGGCACGTCGGCGCGCGCGTAGATGCGCACACTGAGCCGTTCGAGCACGCGGTGACCGTCTTCGACGATGGCAAAACCACCGCGGGTCAGGCGTCGATGCAACCCCTGGCCGATCGGGTCGGCCTGGCCGTCAGCGGCGGGCTCCAGCACCCAGCGATCGCCCACGACCGCGACGCGGGTGGCTTTCGCGGCGTGAATCGGGGCCAGCAGCGCGTTGACGGCCGCGTCAGCGTCCTGGCCTAGCGCGACGACCCCAGGCGCGCGGTGGACCCGCTTCAGGTCCGGCCACGGGCTCAGGCGCCAGGCGACCTGCAGGCCACCGAGACCAAGCGCCAACACCTCGCCGCCGCGGGAGACGTTGCCGGCGACAAACCGCGCGACCTTGGTGGGGGCCATGCGGGTGGGATCTTGGACGCCGACGTAGGTGTGATGGGCGCCCAGCGCGAACTGGAGCAGCGCGACACCGACCAGGATGGGCACCGCGCGTTTGCCGGGGGCGATGGTCTCGCCAGCGAAGGGCGTCAGGGCGAAGGCCGTCACGCCGAGACCGAGCAGCAGCGCGGCGAAGGGCCGCGCCACACCGAGCGCCGCCATAACCCCGGCGGGATCGCCGCGCGCACTCGCCCAGGCCGCCCACATCGCCGCGCCGGCGACGGGCAGCAGCGCGGGCAGCACGTCGCGGAGCCCGAGTTTTCGCGGCACATCATCGCGCCACGTGGCGTCCGGTGAGGAGTCGTCGCGCACACGCCCCCGCCACCACCCAATGGCCGCCATGGGCCACAGCACCGCGCCGGCGAGGCCACGCCAGAGGGGCGCCGCGGGGGCCTCCGCGAGGGTCGCGACACCGCCGGTCGGGCCGCCGGGCGACAACGCCGCGAGCGCTTGCCACGCCGACGACAAAGGGCCCGACAACGACGGCAATCCGCCGTTTGAGCTCGATTGTGCGAGCCAGGCAGAGGCTTGATCGAGCCCCGGCGCGAAGCCGCCAGTGAGCACGACGCCGCCAGCGAGCCCCGCAGCTGCGGCCAGCGACCAACCGGCGGTGGCCAGCAGCCCCAACCGACTGGTCGGGCTGGCCACCAAAGCTAGAACCAGGCCTGCTGGCAGGGCGACGAGCAACATCGGCGAGAGCAGCACGCCACAGCCGAACAGGGCGACCGAGAAGATCAGCGCGCGCAGCTCCCGCTGCAGGGGAAGCGAGCCTTCCGGCGTGGCATCAGGCGATGACGACCACACCTCGGCACGCAAGGCGACACGCAGCTGCCACAGCGCGCTGAGCGCGAGCAGCCCCAGCCACGCCGAGCCGTCCGCGCGCCAGCCTTCATCGAGGCCAAAGGGTGCGACGGCCACAATCAGGCCGCCCAGCAGCCCCGCGATCGTGCCCCAGCCGCTGGCGCGGGCGTACGCCACGACGACCAACGGCAAGGCGACATCGGCGACCAGCGTCGGCGCGCGAACCAAGGCGGCGTACCCGCCAGCGAGCTGCCGCCACAGGCTCACGAGCCGGTGCAGGACCGGCACGCTGTGGCCGTCGGCGGGGAGCGCCCAGGCAGCGGCGACCTCGGTCGCGCCCAGGTCCACCGAAAACAGATGCAGCGCGCGCAGGGCGATGGTCACCGCGACGACGCGGATAACGAGGCGGCGTAAGTCTTTAGGATCGATGGTCATGTGATCGCTGATGGGCGTTGGGCTGCGGCCGGATCTCGGCTATCTCGGCCGTCGCCGCGCGTCGTGCCACGGAGCACAACAGCCGGTGATGGACAGCGGCGCGAGCATACACAGGTGACGATCGCCGGGGTACCGCTGAGGGGCGGTCGCGCGACGATTTGAGGTCCAGCGGCGGCTCGCCAAGGCGCGTCAGGTGCCGAGGGAACCTGACAGCGCCAGTGAGTTTCGTGCTACTGCACCCAGACACAGGACCGCGCACACAACAGCGCTCGGAGTCAGCGGCCATGGTGCAGTTCCTATCCACGCAGCCGCCATCTACCCAGCGACGCCAACGGCCGCCGGGCATCGGCTCGATGATCGTCGCGACAGCGCTGCTGTTACCGGCGATCACGGCGCCGACCACAGGTGCCCGCGCCGCGGGCCTGAGCGACCCGTGCGGCCGCATCACCTGCATCCCGATGGCCGTGCACCTCTGGGCCGCGGACACAGCGACCGGGTTGCCCGGCGGCACCGTGACCCCCGATCAACGCCGCGCGCTGGCGCACGCACGCAAGCAGCTCGCCTGGGCCAACGCCCGCTTCGCGCCGATGAAGGTGCGCTTTGTGCCCGTAAAACTAGGCTGGTTGGCGCCGACCGAGCGCCGTATCGACTCGGCCGCGGCGCGGGACACGGTCGGTCGCGACCGCGTGCAGCAGGGCGCCGTGCTGTGGGTGGGGCCCTGGCAGCTCGTCGACTTGGACGGCCACAGCGAGCGCCACGGCGTGCACTGGCGGGACCGCGCCGATGAGCGCAGTGAGCTGCGGCGGCGGCGCTGGCTCATCGTCGCCCGGAGTCGCTACATCTTTGTGCTGGCCCATGAGCTCGGCCACTTCCTCGGGCTGCCGCACAGCAAGGCCGCGCTCAGCCTGATGAACAAACACAGCACGCCCGGTCGACCCAGCGTGCACGCCTGGCGCTTCACGGCCGCCGAGCGGCGACGGATGGCGCGTCGGCTGCGCGCGCTGGGCAAGGCGGGCACCCTACGCGCGCTCCGGTGGCTGCCTGCGGCTGACGTGCTGTCGCCCTAGGTGGTCGGCGCGGTCCGGTGCCGGCATCCGCGTCGTCTGTCTCGGCGTCCCTTGTGGTTTGAGACGCAACGTCGTACGGTGGCGCATCTTCGTGTCGCGTTTAGCTCAATCCCAATGTCTGGAGGACACCCATGTCTCGCTGCTCTCACGTGCTGCTGTTCGCATCGCTCATCACCGTCATGTCGGCGCTCACCCTGGCCAATCCCGCTAGCGCGCAGCCCGCACCGGCGGGCCCTCAGCTGGACGGCCGGCTCTATGCGCCCAACAGCGTCAACC
>CALENB010000583.1 GCA_937910235.1 uncultured Myxococcales bacterium
GCACGTGGAGCGCTGGACTCCGTGTGCGCCGTGGGTCGCCCCTCGGTGGACCGGCGTTCTAGAGGTTCTGCATCTCACCGTCAAGCGTTTTTGAGAAAAGGGATGAAAAAATTCCGGCGTGGACCGCATACTCAGCCGTAGGCCAGGTCGGCCCGCAGCCCGATGTAGCGCGACATCCGCTTCAACCCGTCAAAAAAACAGGAGGCGCAGCGTGACCCCCAACCTGATCGCCATCGCGGTGCCTGTGTTCTTTCTGCTGATCCTGGCGGAGGCGGTCGCCTCACAGCGCCGCGAAGACCGGGTGTACCGCTTCTCCGACGCCATCACCGACCTGAGCTGCGGCATCTCGTCGCGCATGTTTCACCTCTTTGACCTCGCCGTCATCCTGGCGGTGTACACCTGGGTCTACACCGAATTTGCGGTGTTTCAGCCGTCGAACAACACATGGTGGCTGTGGCTCGGCGCGTTTGTCGGGCTCGATCTGCTCTACTACGTCTGGCACCGGGCCAGCCACGAGGTGAATGCGCTGTGGGCGGTGCACGGGGTGCATCATCAGAGTGAGGACTACAACCTCGCAGTGGCGCTGCGGCAGGCGCTGTTCAGCTCGCTCACCTCGCTGCCTTTCTACCTCCCGCTCGCGATCCTGGGTGTGCCACCGGTCGTCTTCGCGGCGTGCAGCGCGCTCAACACGCTCTACCAGTTCTGGATCCACACGGAGCTGGTGCGAAAGACGCCACGGGCCATCGAGGCGGTGTTCAACACGCCGTCGCACCATCGTGTTCACCATGGCATCAACCCGCAGTATCTCGACAAGAACCACGCTGGGGTGTTCATCGTGTGGGACCGGCTCTTCGGCACGTTTGAGCCCGAGGGCGAACTGGTGGTCTATGGCTTGGTGAGCCCGCTGCGGTCGTTCAACCCGCTCTGGGCAAATTTCGCGCACTTCCGTGACATGGCCGCGCTCATGGCGACCACATCGAGCTGGGCCGACAAGATTCGGATCCTGTTCAAAGGTCCGGCCTGGCGGCCCGGCGGCGTCGAGAAGGTCGCTCCTGTGGTCGTTCGGGGGCGCTTCGTGAAGTATGATCCCCAACCCTCTCGCGCGCTGATCGCCTACATTTCCGTCTGGTTTGTGGTTGTCGCCGCAGCCACCGTCTGGCTGATGGTGGTGAGCCCGGAGCTGCAGTTGGCGCAACGCGTGACGGGCGCAGTCTGGGTCGTGTGGACGCTCGTCACGTGGGGCGGTTTGATGGAGTCACGGCCCTGGGCGGTGGGGCTGGAGTGGGCGCGCCTCGCGGTGACGGTGGTGCTGCCGGTCCTATTCTTGACGGGTACGTCAGCGGCCGTTGCGGTAGGAATCGCGGCGGTCGCGGCGGTTGGCAGCGCGTGGTGGGTGCCGCGGCTCACGTCGACCGTGCCGTCACCGCCCTGCCCTGACTTAGCGTCGCCGGCGTAACCGCTCAACTCCACAGCGTGTTCGCCAGGCAGAGCGCGGTCTCGCCTACAGACACGTGCCGACCGACAGCAGGTTCACGCCGGCGATCGACGCCGCGCAGGCCGTCGCGTAGGTCTTGCCGTCGCAGCCACACACCGCGCCGCCGACGGCCTCGCAACCTCCCGGGATTACCGTGCAGACGCCCACGGTAGCCGGCGTGCAGCCGTCGGTTTTGCAGTACATCCCCGTCGCGCACGCATCAGCCCCGCTGATCACCCCCAACTTGCACGGGGTCACTGGGGGCGGTTGATGCAGCAAGAACGCACGCCGAGCCGCCACGAAACCCAGCAGACCCTGACTGGTCTTGCCGACAGCCACGTCATAGGAAGCCAGCTTGTAGCCCGGATCGACGGCGATGTTGGGCCGCAGCAACGCGTCGAACTCTGCCACCCAGGCCGCGTGTTTGGTCTCGGCCATCCAGGTGTCGGCGACCTCTTTCACGTAGACGAGGAAGGTCGCGTGGAACGCCGGCACCGCCATCACCCGCTTGGCGAGCATGCAGTTCGCGAAGTCAGCGACGCCAGGCACGGGCGACGTGACCACGGAGGCGAAGTTGGGCCCGCCGTAGCTCATGTCAAAGTCATAGGGCAGCAGCGTCCAGCGGCCAGTGTCGGGGCGGTGGTAGAGGTAGTAGTTGTTGGGTTTGCCGTACGCCATGGAGTCCTGGTTTCGCAGCGCGGCGTTCACCGCCATGAAACGCAGGAAGCTGTCCACGTCGAAGGCATCGAGCAGGGTCTTCTCCAACACGTCGGCCTTGGTCTCGTTGAGCAGACCGATGAACGCGATGAGGTCCGTGTAGTCATTGTGTTTGGGGTCATCCTCGTTGGTCTTGAGCACGAGGCCACAGGTCGCGTAGCCGTCGGGGCACTGCGTCACGAGGTAGCTCGCCTTCGTCGCGCCGCGCCACGTCAGGTCGCAGATGTTGCCGGTGTCGCCGCCAGGAATGCATTTGTAGAGGTTGCCGTCGTCTGCGTCGTTCTCGGTGCCAAACCGCTCCTT
>CALENB010000584.1 GCA_937910235.1 uncultured Myxococcales bacterium
CTGGACCTGATCGTAGCCGGGCAGCGCGGCGATTCGCTCCTGTAGGGCGCTCTCGGTGATACCGAAGATCCGCAGCAGGTGCTCGTCCCGCGGCTGTGACGGGATCTGCGCCGCCTCCAACAACCCGTCGAGATGCTCGGCGAGCATGCCCTCAAATTCACGGGGCACCCCTGGAAAACAGGCGATGAGCGCGCCGCCGATGCGCAGCGTGAAGCCGGGCGCGGTGCCAAAATGGTTGGCGAGGACCGTCGCGGTCTCCGGCAAGAACGCTTGTCGACGGTTGGTCTCGGTGAAGGGTCGGCCGCGCTGGCTGAAGCGTCGCGCGAGGTCCTCAAGCACCGCTGGGTCAAGCTGCAGGGGCCGATTCGACGCCTCAGCGAGGGCGGTCCGGGTCTGGTCGTCGTCGGTGGGCCCGAGTCCGCCGGTGATCACCAACAGCGGCGTGCGCGCCGCCAGCGCTTGCACGGCGCGCACGACGTCGGCGCGAGCGTCCGAGACCTGTCGCGTCTCGACGAGCGCAACACCGCGGCGCTCCAGGGTGCACGCGAGGTGATGGCCGTTGGACTCCTGCGTATTGCCCCGGAGCAGCTCGTCGCCGATTGCCAAAAATGTAACGGACATGAACAACTCCTACGAGACCGAATGAATCACGAGTGGGGCCGCAAAAACCAGGCGCAGCCGAGAAAGACGCCGTCGACCGCTTGCGGCGATCGTATCGGGGCGCCTAGGCTGCGCGGCGATGCATTCTACGCCCGACCCACCGACATCTCCAGCCAGCCCGACCGCGGTCGACGCGCAGCCGAGTCGGGCGGATAGCCGGATTCAAGTGATGTGCTTGGTCGTGTTGGCGATGCTGGCGACCGGCGCGGCGCTCTACTGGCTGCGGCCGGTGATGGTGCCGTTTGTGCTGGCGCTGATGCTCACCTACATCCTGCGCCCCCCGATGGCGTGGATGATGACCCGTCTGCATGCGCCCAGATGGCTCGCCGTGCTGGCGGCGCTGGGCGCGGGGTTTCTGCTGCTGAGCCTCGGCGGCGTCGTGGTGAGCCGGTCCGTCAAGACGCTGCTGGGCAACGCCGACGCCTACGAAGCCCAGCTGCGGACCGCGCTGACGCAGGGCGCGGCGTGGCTACAGGCCCAAGGGGTGACGTTCGGCGCCGAGGCCGTAGAGCGGCAGCTGGCCGACGCGCCGGTTGGCAAGATCCTGATGCGGCTGGCCAACACGCTGATCGATCTCCTGTCGAACACGTTCTTGGTGCTCGTGTTCGCGGTGTATCTGCTCCAGGGCGGCGCCGAGGCCGAGGCCGATCCCGATGACGACGGCCTATGGGACAAGATCGACGGCCAAATCAAGCGCTACGTGAACCTCAAGATCGGCCTGAGCGCCGGGACCGGTGTCGCTGTCTGGCTGATCTTGACCGTGCTTGGCATCGATTTAGCGATGGTGTTTGGGGTGTTGGCCTTCGTGCTGAACTTCATCCCAAACGTCGGATCTGTCGTCGCGACGCTGCTGCCGCTGCCGCTAGTGCTCGTCAGCGCCGACATCTCCACCACGGCCGCGGTGCTGGCTATCGCGCTGCCGGGTGCCGTGCAGATGGTGGTCGGCAACGTCTTGGAGCCGAAGTTGGCGGGCGATTCGCTCGATCTGCACCCCATCACCGTGCTGCTGGCCCTGATTCTGTGGGGGACGCTGTGGGGCATGACCGGGATGTTGTTGGCGACGCCGATGACCGCTGTGGCCCGTCTGCTCCTAGACCAGAGCGAGCTGATGCACCCGATCGCCGAGCTGATGGCCGGACGCGTCACGAAACCCAACACCGCGCGCACCTGACGCGACACACGGAGCCTCTCTATGCGAGCCATCACTTTCCAGCGTCACTTCGTCATGCACCCCGCCGGCTCTTGCCTCGCAGCGTTTGGCGACACCAAGGTCATCTGCACGGCCAGCATCAGCGAACGCGTGCCGCCGTGGCTCGCGGGCAAGGGTAAAGGCTGGATCTCGGCCGAATACGCGATGCTTCCCGGCAGCACCAACAGCCGCAAAGGGCGAGATCGCGGCGGCAGGACGGACGGTCGCTCCGTCGAGATTCAACGTCTGATCGGACGGAGCCTGCGGGCGGCGGTCGATCTCGACTCGCTCGGTGAAGTCGCCATCACAGTCGACTGCGATGTGCTGCAGGCGGACGGCGGCACCCGCACGACGGCCATTAGCGGCGGCTATGTGGCGCTGGTGGACGCGCTCGAGGAGGTCGCACGGCTCCGTGGTGAGACGCGGGGCGCCGCAGCGTACTTGACGGGACAGGTGGCGGCCGTGAGCGTCGGCATCGTCGCGGGCGAGGTCGTCTGCGACCTCGACTACTTCCACGACAGCCGCGCCGATGTCGACATGAACGTCGTGATGCGCGACGGCGACTTTGTCGAGGTGCAGGGCACCGGCGAGCAGGGCGTCTTCACCCGCGCGCAGATGGACGCGTTGCTCGACTCAGCTGCTGCGGGTATTGACGAGATTCGGTTGGCGCAGAACGCTGCGCTCGCGCTGTAGCGGCGCAGCGCTGTGGCGCTAGGTGGCCGCTGCTTCGGTCGGCTCTTCGGTCGCCTCTTCGGTCGCCAACACGGCTGGACCAAAACCAACGACACGATTGCGGCCGAGGCGCTTGGCGGCATACAGCGACCGGTCGGCGCACTCTAACACCTCGTCCGGTCCACGCGCATCGTTCGGCCACGCCGCCACGCCCATACTGGCTGTGACCCGACCCAATGGCTGCGTGCGGCCGCAGGGGAAGTCGTAGGCTTCGAGCGCCGCGCGCAAAGCCTCGGCGACCCGCAGGCCAGCCTCCTTGGGCGTGTCGAGCAGCAGCGCGACAAACTCCTCGCCGCCGTAGCGAGCGAGAAAATCGGTGCCGCGCAGGTGTTCGCCTAGGATCCGGGCGACGTGCTTGAGCGCGACGTCGCCCGCCTGATGGCCGTTGGTGTCGTTGTAGACCTTGAAGTGATCGACATCGACCATCACGACACAAAATGGGTGTGGACTGCGCTCGCCACGCCGGAACTCAAACGCCAGCGTCGCATCGAAATGACGCCGATTGAAGACGTTGGTGAGGCCGTCGATGGTCGCCAGACGCTCGAGATCGCCGACCGCGATCTCCAAACGTTCGTTGAGTTTCTCCAGCTCGACCTGCTTCTTGCGCACCTCGGCGGTACGCACCTCGACCTTGCGTTCCAAGCTGTGGGTATAGCTCTGAAGTTCGCTGGCCATCGCGTTAAAGTCGCGGGCCAATCGGCCGAGCTCGTCGTGACCAGGCACCCACGCCCGCGCATCGAGGTGACCATCGCGAATCGCGCCCGCGGTCGCGGCGAGCTCATGGATGGGCCGGATCACCATCTGACTGAGCGCGACGCGCAACGTGAACATCAGCGTGAGCATCACCGCAATAATCAGCCCGATCATCCAGGCCTGCGTACGCTCTGCCTCTCGCTGGATGCCGCTGACATCAAACTTCGCAAAAAGCGTCCCCCACCGAAGCCCGCTGATCGTGGGTACGGAGACGTGCAGGAGCAGCGTGCCATCCGCCTTCGGGACTTCCAGCCACTGGCCCTGCCCGCTTTTTAGGGCTTTTTGCTGCCATTCTGCCACGACGGCCGCGCTGGTTTCGCCGGCTGGCGTGGCGCTCCCCGACTCCGCATAGGTGACGCTGGCGACCTGATCGCCGCTGCTGTCGAAGATGCTCGCGTCCATCATCTGCACACCCTCGGTGTGCACATTCACAGCCTCAGCCAGGTAGCCGTCGAGTCGATCGAGCGCATGCACGGCCATCGCGCGCGCGCAGGGCACCGCCAGCGGAGCCAAGTTGGTCCACGCCCGCTCACGTGCGACCTGGGCGTAGCGCGCGCGCGTCTCGCGCACCAGGACGCTGCCGGTGAGGGTGAGCAAGAGAAACACCGGGACCGCCGTCGCGACGGTGAGCCGCCAGCTGATGCTGGAGCCGACGGCTGGCAGCCAGGTTTTGCGGCGTTGTTCAGTCATCTTGCGCCGCCGTCACTGGTTTGGGCGGCGGCACCACACCGCGACGCCGGCCGAGATCGCGCAGCTCCTCGGCGCGCACGCGTGGCAGGATCTTGCGCATGAAGTCGTAGCGTTCATCGCGCGTACCAGCCCAACCGGTGACCCCGCGCGCCTGGGCCAACACCCGACGACCCGCATCCGTACGCGTCGACAGCGCCCCAAAGGCGGCCGCGATTTTGCGCGCGCCGCTCTCAGGAACTTGCGGCGACGTGCAGAGCGCGTCGTAGGGGACGCGACCGGCCTTGTGCAAGATGCGCAGGTTTCCCTCGCCGATGATGACGCCGCGGCGGACGTTGTTGAGCGTGCCGGAGCTCACCGCCGCGATATCGACGTCGCCGTTGAGCAGCCCCTTGATCGCGGCTTCATGGCTACCCATCCGCACCATCACCATGTCCTGCCGCGGATCAACACCGTGGCCGAGCAGCGCCTGATACGGCAGCAGGAAGCCGGACGCTGAGCTCTGATGCACATACGCGAACCGCACCTTCGCCTTCTCCGGGACCCCGACCGGTCGGTTGTCGCCGCGGTCTCGACGGGTTTTGCGCTCCAGGCGCACCTCTGGCGGGATCACATCGCCGAGCCGGCGCAGCGCGCTGCCGGACCGCACGACCAGCAGCGAAGAATAGGACGCAGACCCGAAGCTGAGCGACGACGCGATGAGCCGCAGCCCCTTCACTTCGGCGCCAGCCATGATGTAGCTAAGCGGCGACAGCTGGACGATGTCGACCTCGCCGCGCTTCAAAAGTTCGACGAGGGCGTCATACGAGTCCGTGAGCACAAAGCGCACAGGCACGCCCAACCGGTCGGAGATCCAGGCGGCGATTGGGGTGTACGCCTTACGAGTCGCTTCAACGCCGAGATATGGCGTCACACCGTAGCGCAGGGTCTTGCGGCCGCGCGGTAAGTCGTCTGGCAAAAGGTGCGGCTGGCCGACGGTCGCCAAGCCGTGATCGACGGCAGCGACAGGGAATGTGCCTTCGCGCACAGGGTCCGCACACGCCGTCAGTACGGCGCTACCCACGAGAACAAGGACGAATCGGTGACATAGGCACGCCTGCATGGCGACCCCGAGGCTCCCAACGTCCCCGCCCGCGGTCAAGGTCCTCTGGGTCGATTGCGACAACATCGCGGATTCGGGTTGCAGACCGCGCCCAGCCCGATAGCATTCCGGCGCCGACTGGCCCGCTTCCGCCCGCGCCAGACTCGCTGATGAGGTCCAATGACTGCTGCTCCCACCGAAGCCGAGGCTCGCGCCGGACAGGACGTGGCGGCGGCAGACGCTGCACAGCGCCTCGTGAAGATGATCGACGCGGCGATGACGCATGGCGATGGCGATGGGCCTGGCGACGGCGCGCACGTGGCCAGCGCTTGGGCGCGCATCGGCAACACCGCGCTGCGTCTGCGGGATGGCGTGGTCGAGGTAGATGGCATTGACTGCGGCGCCGCGGGTGAGGAGTTGGGATTGTGGCCGAAGCTGCTGTCCGACGCCGGTGTCCGCACGATTCAGCCAGGACGCCACCTGACAAACGCGGCGTTCTCGGTGCTTCGCAATGCGCTTATCACTGACCCTGTGCAGAGCGCCGAGACCATCCAAGCCCTGCGCGTGTGGATTTGGTCTGGCGGTCCGTTTGGCCTGCGATGCGAGCTCGGCCCTGCGCTGTGGCAAGCGCCGGCGCGGCTGGGATTCGACGTCCCGTCGCGCGCTGAGCTCGACGCGGTCCGCGCCACGGCGGTGCAACGCGGCACTCCGAGCCAAGCGACGCCGTGGCCAGGCGCGCTGGCCCAGATCGAACGCGCCTGCGCGTCGCGTGGTGCTCATCATCAGTTGCGCTTTGAAGCCGACAACGCCGAACGTTGGATTGAAGACTGCCTCGCCGCCCACGCGCCGATGCGGCCATCCGAGGCCGAGGCGGGCGCGTCTACCTCGGAGGCGTCGACCGACGCGCCACCTCACGCGGTGGCAGACGTTGGGCTCGCGACGCCGAACGCCGACGCTGTCGCCGGCGTGATGCGGGAGCAGATCGCGTTTGGCGCCGGCCTCGGCCTCGGCGAAGTCTGGGACGGGCTCGCGGCGCGCGACCTGGCCGTCGCGACAGCGTTGCGAGCCGCGTTCCCGGCGGTAGAGGTGGGCCGAGAGGTGGGTCGCGCGCTCCCGATCGATGGCGCCGTGGTCGAGCAGATCGAGGCGTTGCTCCAGGGCGGCAGCGATTTTGCGGCGGGCGTCGCGAGCGGCTTGCTGCAGCGCGCTGTAGACGCGCGCACCGTCGAAGGTGTGAGCGCGCTGCTGCAGCGGCTCGGCTTGCCGCGGGTGTGGCAAATGGCGGACTTGTCGGGCATCGAGGGCCAACCGGCGAAGGGGCTGGCCCTGGTGCTGAAGAAGCTCGATGCAGGCCCGACGCTGTGGGCGGACTTGGTCGGCGCCGCGCCGCCGCACATCGCGGCCTGGATCCTCAAAGGATCGCCGCCACACATCTTGTCGCGCGTGGGCGGGCAGCTCCGCGCCAAGTTCGTGTCACAGCCGCCGGAAGAGACGGCGCCGCTGGTCGAGGCCCTCATTGGGATGGACGCGTCTGTGCCGCTGCGTGCCGTTGGCGAGGCGTTGCGCGAGACACGAGGCAAGGACTGGAGCGGCAAGCTGGTGCCCGCTGTCTGTCAGGCGCTATTGAAACACCGCATGGGCGAGGAGCTGTTGGTGCCGCTGTTTCTGGACCGCGGCGCGGAGACGGCGCTTCGACTGCTGGTGCTGCGCAGCCTCGACAATGACCCAGAGCTGCTCGAGATGGCGACGCGCTTTCGTTTTGGCGAGTTGGTCGAGCCCAAGCAGATCCAGGCGCGCCTCAAGGCCGCCCGCAAGAAACTGAAGGCGCAGCGATGACCGAAGACCGAACAGGCGCCGACGGGCGACCACGCGTGACCGCAATGGAGAACACGGCTCCCGGCGTGAACGGCACTGTGCCGATCAGCGCGTCGTCCGCCGACCTTCACGCAGCTCGCACAGCGCTCGACGCAGGCGCTCAGGTGGACGACGAGACCGACGACGCGGCCGCGGTGACCTCAGCCGTGCAGGTCCGGCCGGACATGCAGCTCTCCCCGGCCATCGCCGCGCTGATGGCGCAGACACGACGCGCACCGGCAGCCCCGGCGCCGGCCGCGCCGAGCGTTCACGCGCCACGTGGCGCGGGCATGATGATGTCCTTGGACGCCGAGCTCGCCGCGGCGATGGCGGATGCCGAGGCCGCGGTGTCTGGGCCTGGGCCCGCACGCGCGGTGCGGCCTCGCCCGGCGCAGCCCCAACCCGCAGCAGAGATGGACACACCCGGCCTGGATCCGGACTTGCTCGGCGCCCTGGAGGCCGCAATCTCGGGCGCTCCGACGTCGAACCCGGTGGCGTCTCACGCGTCGGTTTCCGATGCACTGGGAGCGCTTTTGGCGACGACACACGGCGCCGGACACGACACAACCGTCGCGGTCGAGGCGACAGCGGCGCCTGCGGCTATCGGCAGCATTGAAGCCGAATCGCAATCCCTGTTCGAGAGCAGCATGTTTGAGTCGGGGCCGTCGCCAACCGCGCGCGACGACCGAGCGACGGACGCTGACGGATTCGGCGGCGACGGTGACCGCGGCGACGGCAGCGAAGCGGCCGGCGACGGGGCGCTAGACGCCGCGGACAACCACGACGCGGCTGGCAGCGGCGCACGACTCAGCGACGAAGGCGCAGCCGAGCGCTCCGGTGACGCAGAAGCGACGTTGGAAGCTGAGCGCCAAGCCGAGGCGGCGCAGCTGCAAGGGGCGCGAGACGAGGCCCTGCTCGACGGGTTGGCGGCGTGGATGCGGCTGATCAAGGTCTGCGCGGCGCCTCGCGCTGACCGGGAGATGGCTGCCGGCGTCGCACGAACAACCCTCGCGCGTCTGCACGGCGCCGGCGGCGCTTGGAGCGCGGAGGTTCGTGGCCACGGTTGGTTTGTGGACGACCGTTGGCTACCGGCGCCAGCCCACCATGCTGCCACGTTAGCGGAGCTGGTCGCCGCGTTGCGCCGCGCAGGGAACGCCGGGGTGTGGGTGTCGGGGGATGCGACCGCCGAACAGCTGCTCGCGGTGACCCAGCGCTTTGTGCGCGCGGTGCGTGGCAAGGCGACCGAAGAAGACGGTGCAGCCGGCACCGTCAACGCGGTCGGCTTCACGCAGCGACCGGCGCTGCAGCCCAACGCGGAGAGTTGGGTCGCGGGGGTCGTGCGACGGTGTGTCGCC
>CALENB010000585.1 GCA_937910235.1 uncultured Myxococcales bacterium
GCTCGTCAACGCAATCCCACGAGTCGAACTCGCTGGCGCGGTCGTGCCGCGGCGCAGACGGGGCAGTGCAAGCCGTCGCCGTTGCCGCTGGGCACCAGCTTTCGTCGATGCACGGGGCAGGTGTGGCGCCGCGGCACGCGCTCATAGGTGCGCCCGCAGGTGTTGCAGAAGGAGTAGGGGTGGTCGCCCACCAAGTCGAGCCGATGCGAGTCATAGGGGCAGTGGGACGAGACCAAGCCGCGGCGGACCACCATGGGTTTGTGGCGCTTGGGATCCACCGGCTTCGACAGCTCGGCGACGAGGCCTTTCACCTCAGAGTCCGTCAAATCAAGCAGCTGGCGCAGTGTCTGCGCGATGGGCTCGACCCGGTCGGGCTTGACGCGATGGGTCAACACCTCCAGGCGATGACTCTCGATGTTGCGGGCCAACACCTTGCCGTGGTCGCCGACGATCAGGCCTCGTGGCGCCGTCGAGCGCACCTTGGAGACCCGCTCGATGGTGGCGAACTTCTCGTATCGCTCGCCGCGCACAGCCTGCACCAGGAGCAGCCGCGCGCCGAGCAGCACCATCCCCGCCACCACCACCGCCAGGGCCACGCCGTTGCGCACCTCGAAGTTGCGCGCGTCGTGCGAAGGACCAAGTTGGAAGCGTGCGTTCATCGAGATGGGGACCGGTGGGGCATGAAGGGAGCGACACGCCGCAGCGGCCGGAGGTCAGGGGCTGGTGGCTCAGCGGAACATGGAGCCAGAGGTGGAACGGCGTTCGAAGAAGGCGCCGATCCGGTCGAGCAGGGCGAACTGTAGCGGCGCCGCGAGCATGGTGATCAACGCCAGCGGCAGGGCCATGCGCAGGGCCTGGGCGTGGCTTCCGAACTCGCGGTGGAAGATCGTCTCAAACAGCATGAAGAGCGCGGTGGCGAACAGCGTCGCGACGGCGCTGGTGGCCATCAGGCTGATCGCCGTGCTGAGGGTGTTGTGGCGCGAGGCGACGCGCATCGCGAGAAAGACGAGCACCCCCACCTCGGTAAAAACCCCCACTGGCGCGGCGAGGCAGAAGCCGTCTTTGAGCAGCCCGATGGCGAAGACCGTGACGATGCCGGGCAGCAGCGCGCCGCGGTGGGCGATGAAGAGCGCCGAGATGACCAAGACGTCGGGCGCGAACAGCTGCGTGCTGAATGAGCCCAGCAGCGGCGACTCCAGGCCGAGCAGCATCCAAGTCACGCAAAGCCAAGCGGCGTATTTCATCGCTGTGCTCCGTGGGTGGGCCGGCGTGGGCGTGGGTGCTGCAATGAGCCCGTGAATTCGGCCTGAGAGGGCGCCCGCGGGCTCCGCGGCTCACGCAGTGTGTGCGGGCTTGGCCCCAGGCTCAAGCTCTCGCGGCAAGTGTTGAAGTTCCGGCCAGAAACTCAGAGGGCGATGCCGAAGCCGACGCTCACGCCGAGGTGGTTGAGGGTCATCTGAGTCACATCTTCGGGGCGCGGGGTGGTGATGAAGCCGTCCCCGGTCTCCAGGCTCGTCCAGTTGGTCTGGAGGTAGCGCGCCTCGACGCTGATCCACCACGGTCGGCCGCTGCGCGAGGGAAAGAGCCGCACGCCGGCGACGTAGCCGAACGACCAGCCGCTGTAGTTGACGTGGGGTACGTTGATGTCGGCGTCGACACATTCGACGTCGTCACAGACCTCGCCCGTGGCGGTCTCTGACGTGCCGAGGCTGGTGAAGAGCAGATCGAGGCCGAAGTAGGGGTCCACCCGTTGGCCCGCCAGTGGGTGCCAGATGAGGCTCGGCCCCAGCAGCAGCAGTGAGCTGGACTCCAGCTGGTCGCCCAGCTCGTTTTGCCACGCGATGCGATTGAGCGGACCGAACCCAGCCGAGATGCGCAAACCGAGGTCGAACATGCCGCCGGGCGAGCTCATGCCGAGGAGGACGTCGATGCCGGTGCTGTCCTCGAACTCCAAGCCGTCGCCGATGTGCTTGGCGAGGGCGAAGGAGCGGTCGCCCAGCGCCGTGAAGCGCGTGACCGCGAAGCCGAAGACGCCGTGCCAACGATCGCTGACTCGACGCATGGGCGGGTGCCGACTCGGCGGTTGGCGATAGGGCCGCCGCTGCTGACCATAGGGCGGCGGTGAGGTCTGTGGTGGCGCGGTCTGCGGTGGCGCGGTCTGTGGCTGGGCCTGGTACGGCGGCTCGGCCTGCGGTTGGGCTTGATCGACGGGCTCGCCGGCCGTCGGCGGGTGGGGCTGCGCGTTCGCCAGTGTGGTGGAGAGCGTGGCCAGAGCTGCCAGGGTGCCCAGCGTGGCCAGCCGTGAGAGACAACGTTGCGACACCATGATTCCTCCGATCGGCAGCGAGCCTCAATTGTTCGATGCGGGCCGAGGATAGCGACTTCTGCGCCATGTGCCATCAACGGCTGGGCCGAGCGGTGCGCCAGGGGCTGTAGCCGGGCTGATGTGCGTCTTTTTCGCGGTGAAATCGGGGGATCAGCCGCCCATCACAAAGGCGATACCCGCTTGCAGGACCGCTTGTTGACCGGTGCCAAAGACCGATCCGGCGCCCGTCATCGCACGGAACACCGTCGTCACCACGGAGACCTCTGGCACGATCATGAACGTCGGTGTGATGCGCCACGCCAGGGAGAGGCTCGTGCCGACGCCGACGGCGTAGACCGTGCTGGCCGTGGCCGTTTCGACGTACTGCATGAGCCAAGTGGTGCGGGGGCCGACCGTCACGCCCAGGTGTTCGCCAAAATCCCACGTGAGATAGACGGGTAGGGTGGCGCCAGCGAAGTGGATATCATCGCCGTCGGCGCCCGTTGGCGTGCCGGAGAAGTTACCGATGTAGCCCAACCCAGGCGCGGCGGAGACGGTCAGCCCTTCATAGGCCACCTTTGGCCGGCGCAAGGAGATCTTGACGTCGGCCTGCAGGCCTGCGCCGATGCGCGCACCCACCTCGACCTTGTCGGTGATGCCGTAGCGGGTGCCCAACTCTACGAACGGCATCGACGTCGGATTGGCTGAGACCCCGACCCGCATGGCCTGAGGCGCAATCCAAAAGTTGGCCTTGCCGGCTGCCAAGTTATGCGCGGTGGTGTACGACGAGACGGCGCACCCAGGCAGAACAGTGAGCGCGACAACCGCGCAGCAGAGAAAGACGCGCGCTGGCGCCGTGCGATGTCTCATTGATTCAGATCCCACTTCGGCCGCAGCCAGGACGCGCGCAGCTGAGCGGCCGATGCCCGTGTCGCCTTGCCGCTGGCCACATCGCCGTCGAGAAACGCCACAAAGTCGAATTGGCGCGTGGCATCGTCAGTCTCGTTGCTGAAACGCGCGATCAGGTCGTTGGGCGGCAGCGTCACGACGCCAAGCACCGTCGGCAACGGGTCCAGCTCAAGCCTTCGACCGACGCTCGCCGGCAGGTTGTAGGCGGTGTAGACCAGCTCCGAACACACCAGCGCCGAGATGGTCTGAAAGTCGAAGTCGAAGTCATAGGGTTTGCCATAGTGGCGAAACGACTCGGCCACGGCCCACGCGCGCTCAGCTTTGGTGCGTCTGGGCCGCAAAAACGCGACGTGGTCAGCCAAACAGCTGTGGTGCAGGCTCGCGAAGACCACGCCCTCACTGACCGCTTCGATGACGCGCGACGGTTGACCATCGTGGCGCTCTTCGTAGGCCGCGAACGCCACGGGCGAGGTCGCCTTGATGTGCGCGACGAGGCCGGCAGGGAAGAGCTTGCGCACGTCGTCATCGTCGGCCCAGATCGCCAGCTCAGCGGCGTCACCGATGTACAGCGCCGCATGGGGCCAGAAGCCGGGGAGCCCCAAGTTACTCAGAAACCAGTTTCGCCGCTCAACGATGACATCGCCGGGCTCCAGGGATGGCTGGAGCGCGTCGAGCTGCGCCGCGGTGATGAGGTGCGATCCGCCATCACGCACCCGCGTGTCGCCGAGCCAAAGCGCGATATCGGCGATGAGCGGCGAGAGCACGCGCGAGACCTCATTGCCGAGCATCGCGCCGATGACATGATGCAGCAGCTTGCCACCGGTCTGGCGATAGGCCTTTCGCGCGGCCATCGCTACGGTCATAGCTCGGGTCGCCACGGTGGCCAGCAGCCCGTCGACGTCGAGCCCAGCCATCTGCGCGGCGACCTCGGCGGGGACTTCCTTTCCCAACTTCTCGGCCCGGTTCTTGGTCGCGAGCGTCTGCCACGCCGTGTTCAGGTTCTGCGGCATCGCGCCGTGCACCGGTAGCATCTCGCGTGATTCGCGGAGCGCGTCCACGGCGATGTCGAGCTGCAGCAGGCTATCGGGCCGCGCGGTCTCAATGGCGATCCGCGTGAGGTTGCCCTTGAGGATGCCATGCTCCGGGCTACCCTCGTCGAGCGCCGCCCAAATGGCGGAGTTGTCGTCGATGAGCGCCAGGATTCGCAGGCGCTCGCGTAGCTGAACCGAGAAGCTACCCAACCCAACGGCGCGGACCAGGGCGAGCTGGCGACCGGCGCCGCGGACCTTCTGCTGAAAGAGGAAGCGGCCGGCGAAAGACCCGAGCGCATGATCCACGTCGATGAAGCTCGCGAACAGCGGCAACACCCAAGCGCGCTCGTCGTAGGTGAGCGGTTGCAAGCTGCTGCGCGCCCAGAAATCAGGGCGTTTCTCCAGCTCCGCGCTGACCTTATCGGAGTCGCGCACCAGGCGCATGATCGCCACCGCGTCCTGTGCGCTGGGCAGGTCGTCGCCATCGGCGCAGCCGGCGCTGCTCATCACGAGCGCGATGCACAGCAGCCAAGGGATGGCGTGAGCGAGACCGTGGCGTTGGGGTCCTTTCATGGCGTCATCGCTCCGTCCAGGTCCAGCCGTAGCCGCGAGCCGTCGCATTGCCTAGGTGGAGACCGTACACGCGCGACACGACCACGGCGAGCACCCTAGATCCCGAGCCGCGTGTGGATAGACCGCATGAAGCCGTTTTCACCCTGAGCCACCCTGGTGAGTTTA
>CALENB010000586.1 GCA_937910235.1 uncultured Myxococcales bacterium
GGTGTTCGCGAGACTGCCTGGTCCACCGTCATGGACGAAACGATGATCGAGGCCCTCGGCCGGACCTACGGCATTCGATCTCAACAGGCCTAGACTGTCCGTACCGGAGCGTGCTCCCCCGCTCGGCTCCAGAACTTGTCACCGCGACCGCTGCGCCGCGCACCTCCTCGTCGAGGCCGCGCGCAGCAGGCAGTCGCCGCCTGAGCGCTGATGTTTGCGTATAGATCCACACGAATTGAGTCGACCTACCTAGGCCAGGCGCGACGCGAGGCGGCCGACCGCTTACTGCCCACGGTGTTGGTGGGATTCACGGCCGGGGCCTTCACCAGCTGGCCGTCGTGGGTCTCCGACGCTGGGTTCGCCTGGGGTGCGCTGGCCGCGCGCGGGCTGGCGTTCCTGATCGCTATCATCCTCACGTTATGGGTCCGTCGAGCGCCGCAGCCGTGGCTGTTGGATGTCTTGGTTCCGATCGGCATGACCGCGACGCTGGCGCTTGGCGTGGTGGAGACCATGCTGGTTGGAGGGCCCCTCGACGCTGGATTCGTGAGCGACGCGCTGGTCCTGCTGCTGTTCTCGACGGTCCTGGTGCCCCGCACCGCGGCCATGGTCGGGGTCGTCTTCGGCCAAGCCTTGGTCGCGCTGGTGAGCCTGCAGCTTGACGCTGTTCCGCCCCTCGTCACGACGGTGACCGCGGGTGGTTGGTTGACGGGTGGCGCCGCCGCGATTCTGGTCACCTACCTGCTGGAGCGCAGCGTCCGCAAGCGCCACCGCGCGGTGCGGCGTCTCCGTCGCGTCGCCTCCGTCGATCCCCTTACGGCGCTGTTGAATCGCCGGGCGTTTCTTGAGCAGGCCACGCTCATCCTGCAGCGTCATCGCGCCGATCGCCTGCCAGTGAGCCTGCTGTTTCTTGACCTCGACCACTTCAAATGCATCAACGACGTCTATGGTCACGCGGCGGGCGATGCGCTCTTGGTCCACGTCGCCGAGCGGCTCAAGACCCTGTGTCGGCCGCAAGACGTCGTTTGCCGCGAGGGTGGCGAGGAGTTTGTCGTCCTGCTGCCTAGCGCCGACGAGCAGGTCGCGATGCACGTGGCCGAACGTGTCAAGCGGGGAGTGCCACTCAACGCTCCCCATGCGGTGACCATCAGCGCAGGCGTGGCGTGCATCGCCGGGGACGAGACGCTGCACGGCGCGCTGCGACGGGCGGATGAAGCGCTGTATGTGGCGAAGAACCTTGGCCGCAACCGGGTTGTGCTCGCGCCGACGCCGCCATGAGACGACCCACGCGACCGTGACGCGCGCTCGCGCCGGCCCGCAGCGCTGATCGACGCGCTCTCGAAAGCCGTCTACCCTCGTTTGCGCCTGCGGCCTCGAGTGCCGCGGTGGAGGGAGCATGCGCGCAATCAGCGGCCGATCCAGCACGGGCCGACGCCCGTCAGCCAGGGCGCCGGCGCTCGCGACGCTCGTCATCGCTGCCCTCATCATCGGAGCGAGCTGGGTCACCGCCGCGCCCGCCGCGCAGGCCTCGCCGCAGGCGCCGACACCATCCGAGCCCGCTGGGTCGCCATCGCCGGGCCGGCGCCTCGCCAAAGAGCCGCCGCAAGCGACGGTGGCTGGCTTCCCAGCGGCGTGGTCCGACCTCCGAATCGACGCCATGGCTCGCGCGTGGCAGCCGCTGTGGATGGCGCCGCGACCGGGCGAGCTGGGCGGGCCTACCGTGGGTCTGCCGTGGCGGACGTTGGTCGACTTCTACGACGGGCGTCTCGCCTTTGAGCGCGTATTCACGGCCGCGGAGGGGCTCGGGCCGACCTACAACGACGTCTCTTGCGTCGCTTGCCACAGTCATCCGGCGGTGGGCGGCGGCGGCCGAGACATGGGGCAGGGCATCACGGTCCACGGCCCGCCCTGGACCGGTGGCGACGCCATGGGGCTCCACAAGCGCGCGATCCCGGGCCACGCCAAAAAGCAGGCCGCCGGCAAGACCGCGCGCCTGCGCACCCCGCCGTTGTTTGGCCTGGGGCTGCTCGACACCGTGCCCGAGTCCGCGCGGCAGGCGCTCGAGGATCCGCAAGACACCAACGGCGACGGCATCCGTGGTGTGCGGGCCAGTCGCAGCGGTGACGGCGTGGACAAGCCCGCCCGCTTCGGCCAGAAGTCGAATGATTGGGACCTGCGCACCTTCCTCGCTGGCGCCATGGTCGATGAGATGGGCGTCACCAACACCATCCGCCGCGAGCCGCGTGGAGACGCCGACGCGATCGCCGATCCCGAGGCGCCCCGCCACTTTGTGCTGCGCGTCGACGCGTTCGTGCGGAATCTGGCGCCGCCAGCGCGCGGGCCGATCACGGCGGACGTACGGGCCGGCGAGGCCGTTTTTGCGCGGTTAAACTGCGTGGGCTGCCACCGCCCGCAGCTCGGCCCTGTGCGTGGCGCCTACACCGACCTGCTCATCCACGACATGGGGCCGGCGCTCGACAGTGGCTTGAAGGATGGCGTCGCGACCGGCGCCCAGTGGCGTACGGCGCCCTTGTGGGGACTCAGGCACCGGGCCCGATACCTGCACGACGAGCGCGCTCCCAGCGTCGCCGTCGCGCTCGCGATGCACCAGGGGGAGGCCGCCAAACCGGCCGCCGCGTTCCACGCGCTCGCCCAGGCAGATCGACGTCTGCTGCTCGCCTTCCTCGGTTCGCTCTGACCGACTCACAGCGCCCCTGGCCACCTGTGACGCTGGAATCTCGGCGTGCTGGCCGGATCGATCCCTGTCAGGCGGCGCTGTGCGAACGACCTGCGGAGGCGCGCGCAGATCCGCTGACGCTGGGCTCACATGTTGGCCGATCGCATGTTAAGGTCCGCGCCCATTTCTGGGCGCCACGCTGCTGGCGCGAGGAGCCGCATTCATGGCGACGACGGACACCACCGCACAT
>CALENB010000587.1 GCA_937910235.1 uncultured Myxococcales bacterium
TGGATGAAGCCCAGGTAGAACTTCTTCCCATGTTGCCGTCAGATCGGCTATTCCGTTGAAGTGGTCACCCTAGACCGTGCCTGTCGGGCCAAATCGAGGAACCACTGCGGAATTGACACGTCTTCGGGGCAGGGCTAGCATGCACGGCCCAGATTGGGGGCGGTTTTTTCTTGGAATTAGCGTTGTAATTTCGGACACTTCTGAACCATGTCAGAACCCGCACAGGCTGGACTCCTCCCGAGTCGACGCAAGGAGCGCCTAGGATGGCACTAGACACCAACCGTGTACTGCGCATTGGTGTTGTGTATCGCGGCCAGATCTTGGCAGAGCGGGTGCTCGACCGGCGTATCGAAGTCTCGGTCGGGTCTCGCCCCGACAACACCGTTCAAGTCAGCCCCAAGGATCATCCGGACTTCCCAATCAGCGTTCAGTTGGCGGTCCTGCACAAGGACGCCTATCACCTCATTTTGCCCGATGATCCAAGCGTTCAGCTGAATCTGCGTGGTGGACCGGCGGGCGCTGCGGGTGTCGGCAAGAACGACGTCGTGCAGGTTAAAGGAAAGCGCGCGGTGCTCATCGAGGGCTTCACGGGCGGCTCGCTGGCGATCGGCGACATCATCTTGATGTTTCAGTTCGTCCGGAGTGATTCGGTGCCGACCGAGACCCGAGAAGAGACGGTCTTGCGCATCGGCCTCGTGTTTGAGTCGCGCCTGCTCTCCGACCAGGTGTTTCAGCCTGGCACCACGGTGCGTGTAGGCACCGGTACAGACGACGACATCGTGCTGCCGGATGACGACTACACCGGCGAACGCGCCATCTTCAAGGTCGGCAAGGGCGGACAGGTCGACATCACGCTGCCCGCGACGTCGAAGTTGCGTCTCGCCACTGACGGCACACCTATGAGTGAAGAGGAGGCGCTTCGTAAGGGCGTCGCCCGCAGCGCTGGCAACGGGCTACAGCTGTCCATCGGGCTGAAATCTCGCGGCCGCGCCTCGCTTGGGCCGTACACCCTGTTGTTTCAGGTGGTGCGTCGAACCATCACTGTTCCGGTCATGCCACGAAAGACGATCATCGGGCAGGTGTTGCAGCCGCTGACGAGCGATCCTGTGTGGTCGGTCTCATTTCTCGTGTCGGTGCTGCTCATCGGTTCGATCGTGAGTCAGGCGATCATCTTCCAGTCGACCACCGGGCGTTATCTCAAGGCCCAGCGGCTCGAAGAAGCGCACGTGGCCAGCACGTACGAAGTGATCATCGAAGAGAAAGAGGAAGAGCCGCCGCCTGAGAAGGTGCAGGACATCAAATCCGACGAGGCGAAACAGGCGGAGAAGAAAGAGATCGAGCGCGAGAAGCGACCGAAGAAGAAGAAGCCTGAGAAGGTCGAGAAACCGCAGTCCACGGGCAAGACCGTCGACCCGGAGGAGCGCAAGCGAAACGCGCGCAAGATGGTCGCTACCAAGACGATCGCCGGCGCGCTGCTTGGCAAGAACGGCGCCTCCAGCAAGCTGTTCGCAGAGGGCGGTGAGGGTGACGCGACGGTTATCGCGCAGAACTTCGGCGGCGAATCCGGCGCGGGTGACGGTGATGGCGCCGGGCCGGGCACCGGCTTGCAGCTCGCGGGTGATGGCGGTGGTGGCGGCACGGTCGAGCGCGTCGCTACCGGCAAGAGCAAAGGCTTCGGAAAACGCGACAAAGACGCCACCAAAGTTGCGGCAGTGAAGCGCGAGAAGCGGGTCCAGATCTCGCTCAGCGCTGGCGCGCTCGGCGGCTCCGGCTCCGGAAAATCGGGCGTAGCGCGGGTCATCGCCCGAAAGAACTCTGCCGTCCGACGCTGCTACGAGGCCGCGCTTCGTAAGCAACCGGGCCTCAGCGGCAAGGTGAAGGTGCGCTTCACCGTCGGTACAGCCGGCACCATCACGGGCGTGGACGTCATCGGCGCCGCTGGTGACTTCTCGAGCTGCATCAAGAGCAAGTTCAGCAGCATTCGCGGGTTGCCGCTGCTGCCCTCGCCGCAGAGCTTCACCCAGAGCTACGTGTTCACGAAGTCCTAACTCTTCGGAGCGCCAGATTCGCGCCCGTCCGTCAGGGCTCCCCGTCCATGCCGCGTGTTGGCCCCGTGCAGACACGTGCGCGCAGAGGCCGCGTTAGCCGTCATGCCGCCTTCAACCGAGTCGTGTGACGCTCCGCCCTGCATCGTGGGCCTGACCGGTGGCATCGCGACCGGAAAGTCGACGGTCAGCCGGCTGCTCGTCGCGCGTGGCGCCGCGCTGATCGACGCCGATCAGGTAGCGCGAGACGTCGTACGGCCGGGGACGGCAGGCTTGACCGCAGTCCTCCAGCATTTTGGCGAACACCTGCGGCTGTCCACCGGTGAGCTCGATCGGAGAGCCCTCGGCGCGCTGGTTTTCTCGGATCGCGCACAGCTCCGCGCCCTTGAGCAGCTGCTGCATCCCATGATCCGCGCCGCCATTGACGCCCGCATCACCCAACTCCGTAACCAGACCTCAGCGCCTATCCTGATTGACGCCGCGCTCCTGGTGGAGATGCAGGTGCACCAGCGATGCGACGTGGTCGTGGTCGTGCGCTGCGGCGTCGAGACGCAACTCCGGAGGCTGATGGCTCGAGACGGACTGGACGAAGCGTCAGCGCGCCTGCGTCTCGCCGCCCAAGCGACAGACGCGGTGCGGTTGGCCGCTGCGGATCACGTGATTGACAACAGTCACGGGCTGCAAGAGCTTGAACAGCAGGTCGACGCCCTTTGGCAGCGGCTCCAACCACCAGGGAGATAGGCGATGACAGCCGCAACGCGGGGAGGGAAGGCACCCAAACACGTGCTCGTCACCGGTTTTCCCATCTTTGTCGCGCGGCGCTTGGTGCGAGAGCTCGTCGCCGGTGGGGATCATGTCTTTGTCCTGCACCGCGAGAAGTTTACAGCCGATGCGGAGGCGTTCGTCGCCGAAGTGAACGCCCACAGCGGTGACACAAGCGGCGACGGCAGCGGCGACAACGCTGGTGAAGCCGTGGCGCTCCGCGGCGACATCCTGGACCTCGATCTCGGCCTCTCCGGCGAAGAAGTGCGGTTGCTGCACGACCAGATCCACGAGGTCCATCACCTCGCGGCGGTTCAGTATCTCGGGATCTCTTCCGAGAAGATGCGCCGCGTCAACGTCGAGGGGCTGCGTGAAGTGCTGGAGCTCGCTCTCGGCATGAAGCGACTCGAGCGGCTCTGCCATTGGTCAACGGCGTTTGTCGCCGGCGGCCGCGAGGGTGTCGCGCTCGAGGAGGAGCTGATGGTGGGGCAGCGGTTTCGCAACGGATACGAGCGCAGCAAGGCGGCCGCAGAGGAGCTCGCCCGTAGCGCGATGGCCAAGCTGCCGATCACGATCGTGCGTCCATCCGTGATCGTGGGTGACAGTGAGACGGGCGAAGTGCAGCGCTTTGATGGGCCGTACCTCTTGATCAACGCGCTCGTCAACGCGCCCGCAAACACGCCGGTTCCGCTGCCAGGTCAGGGCGGGTTGCCGCTCAACGTCGTTCCAGCCGACTACGTGGTGAAAGCCGCGCTTCACCTGGCGCGTCATCCAGGGGCGGTCGGCGGCACCTTTCACCTCGTCGATCCAGCGCCGCTGACCGCCCACGAGTTCTACAACGCCGTCGCTGATGCCGCAGGTCGACCGCGGCCGACGCTGTTTTTACCGAATAATATCGCACGTATCATCTTGAGCGCCCCGGGACTCAGGCGCCTGGTGCCGCAGGAGCGGACGTTTCTCGAGTGGTTCGATAGCAGTCTGATATTCGATGACACCGGCGCGCGCAAATTGCTCGCGGACGGCGGCATCCACTGTCCCGACGTGCCGTCGTACGTCGACGTGCTTGTGCGGTACGTCCGTGAGTACACCCGCTGACTCGTCAGGACGAACGGCCGCGAGCGGGGCCCACATGGTCCGCAAAACGTGAAGAATTTGGACGTGAGTTGAACTGATCGTCGCCACCGGCTACCTTCCTTGCGGCTCTCGCCCTTCCCTCTGGTACAACGCACACCGCATGACAACTCCCGATCATTTAGACGCCCAGACCCGAATTACCTCGGTTCGTGAGATCGCCGCGCGCGGTCGCTCTCGCAACGCTTGTCTCGTGCAGCTGCGTGGGCCGCAGATGGGCCATCGCCTCGAACTTGGCGGACGCAATTTCTCGGTCGGACGCGATCCGGGCAACGACATCATCCTCGACAGCGACAGCGTGTCTCGTCGCCATGCGCGGATTGAACCGGCCGAGGCCGGCCACCGCATCGTCGACAACTTCTCGACGAACGGCACCTATCTCAACGAAGTGCTGGTGCAGGGCGACGCCCCGCTGCGCAGTGGTGACTATGTTCAGATCGGTGAGGCCATCTTCAAGTATCTCTCCGGCGACAACATTGAGGTCGCCTACCACGAGGAGATCTATCGGCTCACCATCGAGGACGGGCTGACCAAGGTGCCCAACAAGCGCGCGCTCATGGATTTTCTCGACCGAGAGTTTTCACGGGCACGTCGTCACACCCGCAGCCTCGCAGTCATCATGTGTGACCTCGATCATTTCAAGCGCGTGAACGACGATTTTGGCCACCTCATGGGTGACTACGTGCTGCGTGAAGTGGCCAAGCTGGCAAAAGCGCGGATTCGGCAGGAGGAGCTCTTTGCCCGATACGGCGGCGAGGAGTTCTGCGCGGTGTTGCCAGAGGTCGACGAATCCGGCGCGGTGGCGTTTGCTGAGGATTTCAGAAAACTCGTCGGAGGCCACCACTTTGAGTTCGAAGGCAACCGCGTCGACATCACCGTCAGCATTGGTTACGCCATGGCGGACGAGACGATGACCAAACCCGAGGCGCTGCTCCTCAAAGCCGACGAGAACCTCTATCGGGCCAAACACGCTGGGCGCAACCGCGTCATCGGCTGATGTTGTGGCTCGACAGCACGGATGTGCCGACCGTGCATGTCGCGTGCGCGGGCCAACTGAGCGAGCCAACTGAGCGAGCCAACTGAGCGAGCCAACTATCATGAATCCAAACTCCCCTGACGACGCATCCTCCGGGTTGAGCGGCGCGCTCGCGGCTGCCCTCGCCGATGTTGAGGCGCTCGCCGAACAGAAGGTCAAGGACGCTGAGCGCGATCACATCCGCGAGGTGGTTGAGAGCGTCACGAGCGGCGGCGCTGCGCAGATTGGCCCCGACATTCGCGGCATGCCGGCTGAGGAGGCGGCGCGTCGTCCGCCGCCCGCGGATTCCGGCGCCTTGCGCGCGATGCGGGAGCAGCACGATGACCTGCGTCGCCAGCTCGACGACGAGCGCGCCGTGACGCTGCGCGTCACGCGGCAGCTTGACGAGGCCCGCAGCGACCTCAAGGCGACACGGCAGCGATTCAAGCGGATGGCCGATCAGCACGATGAGCTACAGAAGCGCATGGCGCGGCAGGAGCTCGAAGTGCCGGCGCGGTTGCGCAAACAGCTTATTCAGAACTTCCTGCCGGCGCTCGACAGCCTCGATACCGTCAGCGCCAATCTGTTGACCGACACCAGCCTGTCGCCCGAAGCACGCCGCGGCGTGGCCATGGTGCGCGCGTCGTTCGACCGCACGCTGCAGCTCTGTGAGGTCGTCGTGTTCGACGCCGAGGGTCAGCGCTTTGATCCGGTCGTCCACACGGCGATCTCGGAGGAGAGCGCCACGGATGTCGCGCCTGGCACGGTGCTGCGTCAGGTCGGGCGTGGCTATTTGTTGGGGGGCAAGCTCCTGCGCTCAGCGCAGGTCGTGGTCGCTCGACAGCCCTAGCCGTGTCATCACGAGGCGCGCCCCGCAACGCGAACCGTCGCGCTACCGCAGGCGCTCAGCGACACGCCGGCTCAATTCGATCAGCGCGTCAGCCTTGCAAATCCGGGTCGCGCAGCTGACGGACGCCAGCAATGGCCGGCGCGGATCGACGAAAACGAGCGACACGACACCACCGTAGTAGGCGCGAAACCCCTGCTCCCGCACCTTGTTGGTCGCGACGACATCGGTGTAGGTGTTCTTCAACGTGTTGAAGCGTGTGCGGCTGTCCAGCAGATTCTGGTCGCGCCACACCTGCAGCGACACGCCGAACTTCTCCCCCTTGCCCTGAGAGAAGTAGACGACGTTGTAGCC
>CALENB010000588.1 GCA_937910235.1 uncultured Myxococcales bacterium
GCCCAGTTCGGACGTGATGAGCTTGTCGAGCCGCGGCGTCCCGATCGCCTTGTTCTGCACGCCTTCTTCGCCAGGACCCCAGATAATCGCGTCATGCGCGCGATCGGAGCCGGTGATGTGGATGCTGTGTACAAGCGGGTGGTCCGTGAGGTGTTGGCCCTGCGCGATGCCGCCGTAGGCCATCTCCAGAAAACCAGCGTCGACGAGCGGCTGCAGGGCGCGCTCGATGTGCGGACCGACCGCCTCGTTCACTGGGTTCATCTTGAGAATGCAGACCTCATTGTCGACGACCAGCTTGTAGAGCACGTCCATCGGCGGGATCGACGACTGGTTGCCGGCGCCCAACACCACGCTCACACCACCCTCGGGCGCTTGCTTGTCGCGATACGTCGCGCCGCAGGTGGGCTGCTCGCCGGGCTTGATCCAGATGTCCACGGTGGTGCCAGCGAACAGGGTCTTGTCGAGCGCGTTCTGCGGAAACACCTGCGCGACCCACTGGCCGTCTGGGCGCTGCCAGGTCTTTGGCAGCTTCGGCTGTCCGCCGGCTTCCAGGGCCTCGGCGAAGAGCCGCAGGTTCCGCATCACCGCGAGCGTGCCGCCGAGGTACTCCTCGCCGTGGCCATTGCTGCCGGCCTCATAGCCCTTCACGCGGCGCGCTTTGTCGGCCCAAGCGTCCGCTTCCTGCCCCAGCGAGACCATGCATTTGCGCAGCAACGCAGCGCGGCCAGCGGCGCTCAACTCGACCCAAGCGCGCCTGTGCGCGTCGAGCCGGGCCAGCTTCGTGTCGAGGTCAGAGAGGGCGGTCGCGGGCATAGAGAGGGCGGTCATGGCGTTGCACTCCAGGTCTGGGCATAGGGTCGCGGTTCTGGGTTCGGGGTTCTGCGGGGGCGGCAAAGCATAGCCGACAACCACCCGCGACGCGTGGCTTTCCCCGAGGATTTCGCTGCGGATCGAAAAAACTTCCGGCGGTGTGGCTAGCGGGCTGGTCCAACCACGCCGCCTTGCCTTAGACTACGCGCCGGTCTGACAGATCGAGGAGCGTGACTATGAGCAACAGCGGCAGCAGCGGCAACACTGGCGACAGCGGCAAAAGCAGCAACAGCAGCAGCAACGAATGGATGCAGGATGAGGCCGACTTTGAGGCCATGTTCTCTGAAGCAGAGACGACGACGGAGCGGCCCTACTACGCGCCGGGTGACGCGGTGGTGGGCAAGGTCTCCCACGTCGGCGAGAAGTTTGTGCAGCTCGATCTGGGCGGCGTCGACGGCATGCTCGACATCGCGTTTCTCGACGGAAAGACGGTCAGCGTCGGCGACGAGATCAGCGGCTACGTGCTGAAGTACCGCAATCGGACGTTCGAGATCGCCGTCGGTATGCCCCGCGGCAAGGTCGACATGACCGCGCTCTACACCGCCTCTCAGACCGGGATGCCGGTCGAGGGCACGGTCACGGAGACGAACAAGGGCGGCTATGTCATCGAGCTGGGCGGCGCCGTGCGTGGCTTCTGCCCGCTGGGTCAGATGGACGTGCGCCGCATCGAAGATCCCAACGAGTTGGTCGGCTCCAAGCTGATCTTCAAGGTGATCGAGATGCGCGAGGGCCGCGATCCGGTGCTGTCGCGCAAGGCTGTGATGGTGCAGGAGCGCGAAGCGGAGGCCGCGGCGACGCGCGAATCGCTGGTGGTCGGCGCGACCATGGCCGGCCGTGTGGTCCGGGTCACCGATTTTGGCGCGTTCGTCGATATTGGCGGCATCGAAGGGCTGGTCCACATCTCTGAGATGGGCTACGGCCGTCGTCGTCCCAACGAGATCGTGAGCCAAGATCAGATGATCGAGGTGGAGGTGTTGCGCGTCGAGCCAGCCCAGGGCGAACGCCGTGAGCGGATCGGTCTGAGCATGCGCGCGTTGGTCGTGGATCCCTTCGACGCTGCGCTCAACGACCTTGTTCCCGGCGTTATTTGCCACGGCACGGTGACCCGCGTGCAGCCGTACGGCGCGTTTGTGGAGCTGGCGAACGGCGTCGAAGGCCTGTTGCATGTCAGCGCGTTTGGCAAGCGTGTGTCCTCGCCCGGCGAGATGTGCGCGGTCGACCAGCGGGTGCTCGTGCGCATCAAGTCGCTCGATCCAGCGCTGCATCGCATCGCGTTGGCGTGGGTGGAAGAGGATCAGCTCGCTGAGATCGTTGACCCCGAGAAGACCGCGCCAAAGACCTCGCTCAACATCGAGATCTTGGGGATGGCCAAGGACTTCGGCGATGAAGGCGGGCAGGGCGAAGCGTCCGAAGGTGTCCGTGAGGTGCGCAAGGTCGTGGTGGCGCCGCGGGTCGGCACGCTGCTCACCGTGAACATCGACCGCCACGCGCGGTTTGGCTTGTTCGCGAGTTGGTCCGAAGGTGAAGGGCTGGTCCCGTTCATCGAGCTGGGCGTGCCGCAAGGCACGGATTTGCGGAAAGACTTCCCGCTAGGCACCCACATCGAGGTGGTCGTGGACGCGATTCGTCCCGATGGAAAGGTCCGGCTCAGCAAGGTTAAAGCCGAGCTGGCGAAAGAGAAGGCCGTCGCCGACGAGTGGCTTAGCAAGCAGCACAAGCCGCAGGTCGATGCGTCTGTCGGTAGCCTGGGCGCGCTGCTGAAAGAGAAGCTGGGGCTGTGAGGGCTGCGGCGCCGCGACACCCCGCGGCGTTGGATTTCGCAGCGTTGGGTCTCGCCGGATTGTGCTTCGCGGCGCTGCTGTCCACGGCCGGCTGCGGCAGCGCGCCGCCGCGAGCAGACGCCGCAAGTGGAGACCGCGCTCCCCACGTGGGCGCCGCCTCGTCTGCCGCTGAGGCCGCCGTGGTCGCGTGGTTGCAGGACGCGCAACGCGCCGGCTACGAGCGCCACGATCTCGCCGCCTACATGGGCCAGTGGGCGCCAAACGCGACGTTGACGGCGGCGCGTGGTGCCAAACCCGGCCCCCATGACCGCACGCTCGACCTCGCCACCATCCGCGCGACCCGCGCCGAGCGCTTTTTTCGGCCCCCCACCGATGGCCGGACGCTGCGCTGGCAGGACGTCCGGGTCCGTGTGCAGGCCGGCACCGCGACGGTCATGTGGCGCGCCCGCAGCCAGCACAGCGACGGCGCGGAGCTCGTGGTCGAGGTCTACCATCTCACCCTCACGGCGGCCGGTTGGCGCGTCGTGCACAACCGCTTCTGGCCGCTTCAGACCCAAGAAAACGGCCGCAAAGCGCGCGACTACACGCCAGCGACTTGGCGCAAGCTCGACGCCTGGGCAGAACGCGGCGCCTGTTTTGGTGGTCGCTGTCCGTCGCGACTGCTCAGCGCCTGGCGCTTTGGCGGGGCTTGGCGCGAGGCCGTACGCATCAGCCAACGGCCGGGCGGCGCCACGGCCCACGCCTGGCTCTTACGTGGGATCTGCGCGGTGCTGAGCGGCAACGTCGCCGACGCCAAGCCGAGCTTTGACCGCGTTCGCAGCCTGGACGCGACGCTGGCCCTGCCGCCGTGGCGCTCCGCGGAGTGGCCCGCCCCACTGACCCCCGCCCCACTGACCCCCGCCGCACT
>CALENB010000589.1 GCA_937910235.1 uncultured Myxococcales bacterium
CGGCGAAACCCAAGGCTGCGGCGAAACCCAAGGCTGCGGCGAAACCCAAGGCTGCAGCGAAGACGAAGGCTGTAGCGAAGACGAAGACGAAGGCTGCACCGAAGACGAAGGCTGCACCGACACCGCAGACTACAGCGACACCGAAGGCCACCGGCAAGCCCACAACGGTCGACGCCGCAGATGCTTTCGCTGCCGTGGACCCCGTCACTGTCACCGTGGCTGCCGTTGTGCCGAACCCTGCCAGGGCGGCGGAATTAGGCGCAGATTCCGATGTGCCCGCCGCAGTAAAGTCCGCGGTCAAGGCGAGAGCTCCGACGACGTCGAAGGCTGCGACGTCGGCGAAACCGCCAGCCAAGGCGAAAGCGAAGGCGCTGACGAAAGCAAAGGCGGCGGCGAAGGCGCCGACGGAAGCGAAGGCGCCGACGAAAGCGAAGGCGCCGGCCAAGACCCGCGCGCCAGCGAAGGCCAAAGCGTCGACCAACCCCAAGACGGCGAGCTGAGCGGAGAATCCGGCGAAAAACCCGAAATATCAAGCTCTCGGCTGGGCTACAACGCCGGAAAGATGAACTGAAAGAAGACGAAGATCAGGGCCAGGACGAGGGGGCCACCGACGCCGCCTGCGACGACTGGCAGGACCACCTTCAGCAGCGCACTCTCCTTCACGAGGAAGTGGCCCGCTGCCGCGCCGAGCAGGCCAAATAGCGTGAACCCCATCGGCAGCGCAGCGACGTACATCGCGCGCACGCCGGCGCTCTCGCTGTTATAGCCGGCGAAACCGACCCACGCGCCGCCCCCACAGCAGGCCAGGAGCGCCATGGCTCCGAACGCTCCCAGCATCAGGAGCCCGACCTTACGCGCACGCTTGCGCTCGGCATCGTTCTGTGGAATCTCGGCCATCTTGTCCTCCGTTCGTGTGCCAACAGGATGCGAGGGTGGCGCGCGAGACGCAACCAAGGAGACCGCATGCGTGCGTCATCACAACCGACCGAGTTGAGCCAGGGCGACTGGACCGAAGGGCTGCGAGCCGAGGCGATGGCTTGGTTGACGACGCACACGCTGCAAACGATGGACGCCGCCGAGCCTCGCCTGCGCGCGTTGGCGGAGGTGCAGGGCGGCGGATTCGCCAACTTTGTGCAGGAGCAGCTGCCGCTGGTGCTTGAGGAGCGCGACCTCGCGGCGCAGATCGGCGGCGCGGTCGCCAGTCCGACGCTGATCTGGGTCACAGACGAACCTGGGATGATTGCCGCAGCCCTGATGCTGGATCCGGACGCGCCGCAGCTGCTGGCGGTGCCCGAGTCGGTTTTTGAGACGTGGATCGACGCGCACCCCGATTGGCATTGCCGCCACCATGTCGAGTACATCGCGGTGTTCTCGCGGCTAGATGACGAAGACTTGGCGTCGTTGTCCGATGCCCAGCGTGCGTCTGGTGCGGAGTGGTTGATGCACAAGGTGGGCATCATTTGGGGCGAAGACGCGGGCCATGAGGCGAGGCACTTATGGCGTTGGCAGGAGGGAACCCTCATGCTGGAGGAGCAGAACTTCAGAGGCGCGATCGTCTACTGAGGTGCTGGTGTGGTGGCTTCGTAGCGAGGGAGGACAGCATGACGCGGACGACGAAGGTGGGGCTGATGTCGCGGCAAACACTGCGGCGTCGCTGGGCATCCCGGTCGTCGCTGTGGCGGACGCTCGTGGCGGCGGCGACGCTGCTCTCGGCTTGTGGCAGTGACGTGGTCGGTGGACCCTCGTTCGCCGGGACAGACGCCGCCGGTCAGGTGGACGCCGGCGCCGTGCTCGATGTTGGCGTCAACGAGCTGGACGGCGCGGCGGGCGACGCAAGCGATCACGACGGCGCTGGCGCAGACAGCGGCGCGACCACCGCCTCAGACGCCGGAGATTCGGTCGATGTGAGCGGCAGCACCCCTGACGCCGCAGCGCCCACGGCCCCGACGGACGTGGGCGCTGCGGACGGCGGCTCGCTCGATGCGGGGCTGATCGACACGGGTCCGGCCGACACGGGTTCGGCCGACTCGGGTTCGGCCGACACGGGTTCGGCCGACACAGGCGCCTTGGATGGCGGCAAGGCTGACACAGCCCCGGTCGACGCCGGTCCAGCCGACACAGGCCCAGCTGACACAGGCCCAGCCGACACAGGTCCGGCCGACACAGGTCCGGCCGACGGCGGCAAACAGGCCTATTGCGGCGATGTCGTGTGCGATGCGACCGAGTCGGCCGCCACGTGTCCGTTCGACTGCAGCACGACTGGAGCTACGATCTGGCCCTGCGTCATGGGCGCATGCGCTCAGCAAACGACCAAATGCAAATCGACCATCGCGTGTGTCGACGCCGTGGGCGCAGCGTTGGCGTGCGCGGACTCCTGCCTCACGCTCGATAGCGCATGCGTCTCGAAATGCCAGCAGGCCCTCGCGGTGAACGGTGACGGCGTGGCGCTGTTGACGTGCGGTGTCACGAAGGGCTGCATCATCGCGGGTGGCCCCATCTGCGGCGACGGCGCGTGTGGCGGCGGGGAGACGCCGACGACGTGCCCGCTGGACTGTAAGACCATCTGCGGCGATGGGAAGTGCGAGCTGCCCGAGACCGGCGTGACGTGTGCGCAAGACTGCAAGCCGGTGTTTCCTGCCTGTGGTGACGGCGCGTGCACAAGCGGCGAGTCAGCGCAGAGCTGCGCGTTCGACTGTGACCCCGTGACAAAACCGCTCTACCAATGCGTGAAAACGAAATGCCCGTCGCAGACGGCGACGTGCCTCCAGGATCAGGCCTGCACAAGCGCCGTGCTCGCCGGCGTGATCTGCGCGCAATCCTGCAATAAAAGCGATATCGCATGCCTATCAGGTTGCGCAGCGAAGACGGCCGGCAACGCGTCCGCCACCGCGGTGGTGAGCTGCGGGTTGGGGTGTTTTCTGTAGCGGGCTGGGTATTTCACTCGACACCCCTGAGCCTATTCGGCTAACCTGCGTCCATCCACTAGCTCACGTCGGACCCAGGTTGTGCGGACATCGCAGGATCCGTTCCTTCGTGAGAGTGACCCCCGACTCCCTGGGTGCTGTGGCTGAAGCAGGGGCCCTGGGACTGAAGCTGCGCCGTCGCGCCGTGAGTCACCAAGCGAGGAACGCGATGACGTCGAAACAGTTCTCAAAGACAGGCGTATTTGTCCGCGACAGTGTGACTGGGCCAGCCAATGGCGTTCCAAGCGCCGTGATGCTGGGTCATGTGCTGCTCGTCGATGACAATCAGGCCAATCTTGACGCGCTGAGTCGCATTCTCAAGCGCACCGGGTACGTCGTCACGACGGCTCAGTCCGGCGCCGAGGCGCTCTCGTCCGTCAAGGCGTCCATGCCCGAGCTCGTGCTGCTCGACGTGGAGATGCCGGAGATGAGTGGCTTAGAGGTCTGTCGTCGGCTCAAGCTGGATCCGGTCTTCAGCACAATTCCGATTGTGTTTGTGAGCGGTCATGACGACCCGACAGACCGAGTGATGTGTTTTGACGTTGGCGGTGTCGACTTCATCGCGAAGCCCTACGCGCGCTCCGACGTGATCGCCCGTGTCCAGACGCACATGCGCCTGTCGCGTATGCAGTCCGGGCTCCGCGCGGTCGTGGACGAGCAATCGCGCGACCTCAACGAGTCCGCGCGGCAGTACCGGCTCATGTTTGAACAGACGATCACCGCCATGGCGCGGCTCATGGATCAGCGCGATCCCTACACGGCGGGTCACCAGCTGCGGGTCGCTGCGATCGCGGTGGCGATCGGCACGAAGCTGGGATGGAGCGATGATCGTCTGCTTGGGCTGCGTCTGGGGGCCGAGATTCACGACATCGGCAAGATCCGGGTGCCGGCAGAGATCCTCAACCGTCCCGGAAAACTGACCGACATCGAGTTTCTGATGCTGCACACGCACTGCGCGGTGGGCGGCGAGATCATTCGCGAGATCAGTTTCCCGTGGCCGATCATGGAGATGGTGACGCAGCATCACGAACGAATCGACGGCAGCGGCTATCCTGCTGGCCTCGTGGGGGACGAGATCTCCCATGAAGCCCGGGTGCTGGCGGTCGCAGACGTGGTCGAAGCGATGGCATCCCACCGGCCCTATCGTGCCGCGCTCGGCATTGATCGGGCGTTGGGCGAGCTGCGCCGAGGCCGCGGCACCAGCTACGATGCTGAGGCGGTGGATGTCTGCTGTGCGCTCTTTGAGTCTGGGGATCTTGCGCTGCAGCCCTGAAGCACCCAGCGATCGGTCCGGTTGGCACGCGACCGGGCTGCGCGCGATGCCGGTTCTCAGCGTGGTTATTGCCGCAACTGCGATGGTTGCGACCGGCGCCTCACCAGCAAGCGTAGCTGTGTTGCCACGTCACGTCGTCGCCGGCGGCGGTTGAGACGACCGCCTTGAGCTCGTTGCCATGGTTGTCGAACGTGTACAGCCACGTCTTTTCGGCGGTGCCATCGGCGGGCCTCGATCATCGTTTCGTCCATGACGGTGGACCAGGCAGTCTCGCGAACACCCGTCCCTAACGCAGGCGAAGGTGGGTGGCGTCATCGGAGGGTGAGAGGGTGCAGGGCGAGAGGGTGTGGTCCTCGACCCCGCCAACCACAGCCCACGCGCAGCCCAGCCTTCGCGCCTCC
>CALENB010000590.1 GCA_937910235.1 uncultured Myxococcales bacterium
AGCGTCCACCCGTAGCGGCGACCGCTGTGGTGGGAGTCGTGACGACGGTCGCGAAGACATCGGTCGGATCGCCGGGTGGAATTGCCGGCGCGGCGCGAGACATCAGAGTCCGGGGCGCTGCGCATGACGCGGCATTATCGGCGTGTTTGGTGGCAGTGCCGTGCGTTGGTAGCGATGCGTTCGATCGGCTGGTATAGGCGACAGTTGGGTGCGAGTCGACGCGCTTGGGAGGAGATCGATGGACCTAAATCTACTGGGCTATATTGGCGCGGCGTTCCTGGGCGGCGTGATTCTCAACGTGATGCCGTGCGTGTTGCCCGTGCTGACAATGAAGGTCTTTCACGTCATCGAGCACGCTGACGATGAGCCACGCCAGCTCCGACTCCATGGCCTCGCGTATGCCGCTGGCATCATGAGCACGTTCCTCGTCTTCGCGACCGCCGTCATCGCCATTCGCGCCGGCGGCGACAGCTTCGGCTGGGGCATGCAGTTCCAGAGTCCGGCCTTCGTGGCGGTGATGACGACCGTGATCTTCGCGTTCGGGCTGAACGCGCTCGGCGTGTTCGAGTTCACGGTCAGCCTCGATGGCGGCGGAAGTGACGAGGGCTACATGGGCTCGGTCGCAAACGGGGTCGTCGCGTCCATCATGTCGACGCCGTGCACTGCGCCGCTGCTCAGCGGCGCCGCGACGTTTGCGCTGGGAAGCGGCGCGGTCTGGTGGCAGACGCTCATGCTGTTTTCGTTCATGGGCCTCGGCCTCGCGTTCCCCTTCCTCGTGATCTCATTTGTGCCCGCCGTGGGCCGCGCCCTGCCCCGCCCTGGCGCGTGGATGGAGACGTTCAAGGTCTTGATGGGGTTCACGCTGATTCTGGCCAGCGTCTGGCTCTTCAACGTCCTGCGCAATCAGGTCTCGCAGGACAGCGCCAGCCTGTTTCTGTACTTCCTGCTCGTGCTCAGCGTCGCGCTGTGGTCGATCGAGCACTTCGGCGGCCTGATGCACAGCGTACGACGTCGCCTCACCGTTCGTGGTGTAGCCGCGGCGCTGGTGGTCGTCGCCGCGGTGCTGCTCGTCGATCTCACGCCGGGCACGAAAGCGCGGGAGGACGTTGGCGCCGCCGTGGTCGTCGACGAACACATCAACTGGGCGCCGTTTGACGCAGCGCGTGTGGCCGACGAGACCAAGCGCTTGCGGCCGGTGTTTATGGACTTTACGGCGGACTGGTGCACGAACTGCAAGGCCAATGAGCACATCTTCATCGAGACCGAACGTATCCGGTCGGTGTTGACCGACACGAATATCCTGCCGATGAAAGCGGATATGACGAACGACAATGAAGAGATCGAGAACTGGCTCAACAAGATCGGCCGCTCCGGCATCCCTGCGTATGTGATCTACCTGCCCAACGGCAAACACGACCTGCTACCGGAGGCGATCACGACCGAGATGCTGGCTGAGCGGCTGCTCGCCGCGAACAAGAAGTTCCCGGCCCGAAGGCGCGTCAAGACCGCGACAACCAAGCCAGCGCCGGCGCGAACGGCAGCGCCCACAGCGGCCGCAGCGCCTACAGCGGCCGCAGCGCCTTCAGCGGCCGCAGCGCCGAGGGCAGCGGCAGCGCCCACGGCAGCAGCCGCACCAGCAGCCGCAGCAGCGCCCACACCTGCGGCGGCCGCGGCGCCAAAGACAGCAGCGAGCGCCAAAGACGCCGGATAAAGCGGCGGTGCAGCGCTATTTGCGCATGAACGCGGGCTTGTCGAACTCCGACGACGATGTGCCTTCATCAGAGAAGGGGTTGCGCATGACGGGCTCGCGCTTGAGCGCGGGACTCGACGTCCGTTGGAACGTCGGCGCGTCGAGGTTCGGCTGACGGATCGGAGGCGGCGGGATCGGCGCGGTCTGGCGGCTGTGATAGGCCGCTGGACGCATCGCCGGCTGCTCCGCATCGACGCCAGCTTCTGCCTCGTAGCCGCCGACGTAAACCGGGACTTGCACCCGCACAGGCTCGGCGACGGCGAGCGCCGCTGGGGTCGCGACGGGCTGCGACGCTGAGTTGTCGCCGAGTCGATGCTGCCAAGCCTGGCGCTCCACCTCTCGGACCTTAGCCGCGCGGTCAAAACCGGTCGCGACGACCGTGATCCGAATCTCGTCGCCCATCGTCGGATCGACGACCGCGCCGAAGATCGTGTCGGTGTCGTCGTGCACGGCGTCCTGAATGAGACTCAGCGCGGCGTTGACGTCACGCAGCGACGTGTTCGGACCGCCGGTGATGTTGACGAGCAGGCCGGTAGCGCCCTCGATGTGCACGTCCTCCAGCAGGGGGCTGCTGATCGCCTGCTTTGCAGCCTCACGAGCGCGGTCTGGGCCGGTCGCGGAGCCGGTGCCCATGAGCGCCATGCCCCGACCCTTCATGATGGTGACGACGTCCGCGAAGTCGACGTTGATCAGGCCGGGCGTCAGGATGATGTCGCTGATACCGCGGACGGCGTCGAGCAAGACCGAGTCCGCGAGCTTGAAGCCGTCCGTAAGGCTGGTGTTGTCGTCCGCCAGCTCGAGCAGTCGGTCGTTCGGGATGACGATCAACGTGTCGACCGCTTCGGCCAGCTCGGCGATGCCCGTCTCAGCTCGGCGCGAGCGGCTGCGGCCTTCAAAAGTGAAGGGGCGCGTGACGACGGCGACCGTGAGCGCCCCGGCTTCCCGGGCGATCCGCGCGATCACCGGCGCCGCGCCAGTGCCGGTGCCGCCGCCCATGCCAGCGGTCACAAACACCATGTCAGCGTCTTGCACGGCGGCGCGGATAGCGGCCTCGTCCTCAACTGCGGCGCGGTGGCCGATCTCCGGTTTCGCGCCGGCACCAAGCCCGCGTGTGACCGCTAGCCCCATCTGGATGCAGGTCGCCGCCAAGCTTCGCTCGAGCGCCTGAGAGTCCGTGTTTGCGACGATGTACTCAACGTGATCAAGTTCGGCCTCGACCATGTTGTTCACGGCGTTTCCGCCGCCACCGCCGACGCCGATGACCTTGATGCGCGCACCAATCGATGTGCTGCTGCCGACCTCAATGAACTCGAACATGACCCTGCTCCTTCCTCGTTCGCGCGATGCGGCGGACAACTCGTCCTCGTCCGCTGCATCGTGGTGGGCCGCTCCACGGACCCAGCCTCGTTATCAGCGACGCCACGCATGGGTCGTCGCCAGGTTGTCGCCGCGGTGGGGTCACATCGGGGCTAGCCCGTCCGCGCCCTCGCCGCCTGCGACGCTCGCTACGCAAAGGCCTCGCGAATCCAATCGCGAAACCGACCAATCCAGTTGTCAGCCCGTGCGCCCTCCGTCGCGATCGCCTTGCGGCGCGCGCTCTCTGCGTCTTCGATAGCGCCCTGATGCACCAGGCCGACCGCGGTGGCGAACGTCGACGCGCGCACCACGTCGTACAGCCCGCCCATGGGCCGCGGCTTGCCGATGCGAACGGGCAGATTCAGCACGTCCTCGCCGAGCTCAGCGATCCCGGGCAGCAGCGCGGTGCCGCCGGTGACCACGACACCCGAGCCGAGCACGTCGGCGAAGTTGCTGGCCTGCACCTCCGCTTCGATCATGCGGAAGATCTCTTCCATCCGGGGCTCGATGATGTCGCAGAGCAACGTGCGACGCCGCTCGACGGGCTCGCGACCACCCACGCAGGCGACCTCGATCATCTCGTCTTCCTCGACCTCGTGCGAGAGCGCGCAACCGTGCTTGAGCTTGATGCGCTCGGCCTCTTTGCGCGGTGTGCGCAGGCCCACAGCGATGTCGTTGGTGATGTGATCGCCACCCACGGGCAACACCGCGGAGTGCACGATTGCGCCGTTGTGGAAGACAGCGATGTCGGTCGTGCCGCCGCCGATGTCGACCAGCACGACGCCCAGCTCCTTCTCATCGTCCTCGAGCACCGCCAGCGCCGAAGACAACAGCTCGCTGTGCACGTTGAGCACATGCAAGCCGGCGCGCTCAGCGCACTGCGTCACGTTCTGCACGCCGGAGTTGAGCGCCGTGATGATGTGGACGTTGACCTGCAGGCGCGTGCCGTTGATGCCGACGGGATGTTTGATCCCGTCGTTGTCGTCGACCAAGAACTCTTGCGGCACGGTGTGCACGATCTGACGGTCAGCTGGGATCTGAACGGCGCGCGCGTTTTCGATCACGCGCTCTACGTCGTCGTGGCTAACCTCGCCGTTCGCGATCGCGACGACGCCGCGGTTGTTGAACGACTTGAGATGGCCACCCGAGATCCCGATGTACACCGCGGCCACGGTGCAGCCCGCCATGAGCTCTGCCTCATGGATCGCCCGACGAATCGCGTCGGTAGTTTCGTCGGCGTGCACCACCACGCCCTTCTTGATGCCATGAGAAGCGGTCATTCCGACGCCAATGACGTCGATGCTACCGTCTTCTCGAATTTCGCCGACCACGGCCGCCACTTTCGTGGTGCCAACGTCGAGCCCGACGATGATTTCGTCTCTGCGACCCATGCCTCGGTCCCTCCCTCGCCTCAACGTCCCGGGCTCACACGGCCGGCCGCCTGGCCGGTCGCGTGGCTTGCGTCAGCGGGTTTGCCCGAAGGCGACCCACTGCGCTGACTCTGTGAATGGATTGTGCGGCCCTTGGGACCGGC
>CALENB010000591.1 GCA_937910235.1 uncultured Myxococcales bacterium
GGTGCACGTCCATCATGATCTACTTGGACCATCACGCCACGACGCCGGTCGACCCTCGCGTCTTCAGCGCCATGCGGCCCTACCTGGAGGCAAAATTTGGCAACGCGTCGTCCGCGTCACACCAGCTTGGCCGAGAAGCTGCGGACGCGGTGGCGCGTGCGCGAGAGCAGATCGCGCAGGCGGTGGGCGCTGGCAGTGACGACGTCGTGCTGACGTCCGGCGCGACCGAGAGCATCAACCTCGCGGTCCAGGGGGCCTGCCGTGCAGCCGGCGGCGGGCGCAAGCGCTTGATCACCGTCGCGACGGAGCACAGCGCGGTGCTGCAGACCTGCGAGGCGATGGCCGAGTTGGGGTTCGAGACCGTGGTGCTCCCGGTGCAGGCCGATGGTTTGCTGGACCTCGCGGTGCTGCGCGACGCCCTGGCCACCCCGACGCTGCTGGTCGCGGTGATGGCCGTGAACAATGAGCTGGGCGTGATCCAACCGATCCAGGAGATCGCGGCGTTGAGTCACGAAGCGGGCGCGCTGCTGCTGTGTGACGGTGCGCAGGCGCCTGGGCGCGTCGCGCTGGCCCTACGGCGATGGCAGGTCGATCTCTGTTCGATCACGGCGCACAAGTGCTACGGGCCGAAGGGGGTCGGCGCGCTGATCGTGCGTCGAGGGACCCAGCTCCGGCCGCTGCTGTATGGCGGTGGCCAGGAGCGTGGGCTGCGACCCGGCACGACGGCGGTGCCGATGGTGGTGGCGCTGGGCGCCTGCATGGCGTTGGCGGCGGCGGAACAAGCTGAAGACGAGCGACGCCTGCGCGGCCTGCGAGACGGGCTTTTAGCGCGACTTCAGGACAACATTGAGGGCCTGGTGGTCAACGGCAGCCTGTCGGCGCGAGTCGGAGGCAACCTCAACGTCTCGATCCCGGCCGTGAGCGCGGCGACCCTCATGGTGGCGCTGCCGGACCTCGCCTTTTCGGCCGGCTCCGCGTGTGCCAGCGGCACGCCCAAACCGAGCCACGTGCTGCGCGCGTTGGGGCTCGCCGACGAGGCCGCGCTCAGCAGCATTCGACTCGGGCTGGGCCGCGGTACGACGCCGCAGGAGGTCGATGACGCCGGCAGCCAGCTCATCGCGGAGGTCTCCCGCATTCGCGCGGCCTCACCCCTGTGGGCGCTGCGCCAAGCTGGCGTGCAGCTGCGGTGGTGAGCGCGCACCCGCCGGCGGCGCTGTGGCCCCAAGACCTCGCGCGGCGCCGTGATCGAGCGCAGTTGTCGCTGCGCGCCTGCCGACTGTGCCCGCGCGATTGCGGCGTGGATCGCCACGCTGGGCCTACCGGCGCGTGGTGCCGGCTGGGCGCTGACGCCTACGCCTACAAGGAGCTGCTGAGCCATGGCGAAGAGGCCTGTATCGGACCCACGTGGCTCATCGACCTGAGCGGCTGCTCCCTGCGGTGCCTGTTCTGCACCGAGTGGGCCCACATCACCCAGCCGATGGCAGCGCCCGCCGTCCCGCTGCGCTCGGGCTGGTTCTTGCGCCGGCTCGCCCACCACATCGGCCAGGGCGCGCGCAGCCTGAGTTTTGTGGGCGGTGAGCCGACCGTGAACTTAGCCGCTGTGCTGTCGGTGCTCGCGGACGTGCCCCCGGCATCGCAGCTTCCCATCGTCTGGAACAGCAACGGTCTCGTCGGCGAAGACGCCTGGCCGTTGCTGACGGATGTGGTCCGCACCTGGCTCATCGACCTCAAAGTGAGCACGGCCAGCGCGGCGACACAGATGCTCGGCGCCGGCGACCTCGACTACGGCGCGCGGGTGCGTGACACGCTCGACCGGGTGCACCCTGCGACCCCGCCGCTGCTGACCGATCCCGCACGCGGGCTGCCGACCCTGATCATCCGGCATCTGCTCATGCCGGGCGCCCTCGCCAGCGAGACCCTGCCCTTGCTGCACGAGATCGCCCAGCGCTGGCCGCACGCGGTGGTCAACCTGATGACCATGTACTTGCCGTTTGGTCCCGCGCTCAAGCAGCTTCCAGCCATGCCGGCGCTGCGCACGCTGTTGCCGCCGAACGAGCGAGATCAGGCGATCGGCGTGGCGCGACAGCTCGGTCTGCACCTGCTGGTCGACGGTCGATAGTCCGCTGGTCCGCTCGCCCGGTGCGCAGGTACGAGGCCGCTGCGAGGCCGTAGATCAGGGCCCAGAGTCCAGCACACACGCCGTCTGCTCCGTTTTACACTGCACGTTGGTGCACGCATCGCCGCAACCGTTGGGCCCCTGGCAGTCGCTGCACTTCTTCAGGGAGCAGTCCCAAAGCGCGTCGAGCTTCGCGACGGCCGACGGACTCCCCTTGCCGATGCACTCAAAACCGCACACCTCGTCGCCCTTGGCGCAGGTCGTCTCGGCGCACTGGATCACCTGCAAGCAACCCAACTTACCGCTCGGCCCAAAGCACGCCGCGATGTGGTTGATACAGCTCTCCGTCTGCGGCTCCGCACCGCAGGCAAAGAACGTCGCGAGCTGGTTTTGCGCGGTCGACGTCGCGTTGGCGAAACATTTGTTGGCGATGCTGAACAGCTTGTCTTCGTACTTCGAGAGGCACGCAAAGGTCGTCGGGCATGTGTTGGTGCCGGTCTCGCCTTGCGAGAGGCAGGCAAAAAACGGCGTCGCGCAGGCCTTTCCGAGGCATCGCTCCACACACTTCGGATCGGAGTCGCCTTGGCACTTCGGCACGCACTTCTCCTTCATACAGCCCTGCAGCGGCGCGAAGAGGTACTGGCTGTAGTACGAGCCGTCCTGCGCGGCGGTGTCGATGCACGCGGCGGAGAGATCGGGGAACGCGCACGACTCGGTGACGGCGTAGGTGTAGAGGTTGAAGCAGCTCGTAATCACGCCGCCGAAGACATCTACGTCGTCCGGGAAAGAGACGTCGCCGTAGCCGCCCCAGTCCGGCGTCCAGGTTGGCCATGTGTCGCCGCTGGTCGTGGTGGTGTCCAGCCCGATGTCGAGGGTCGTCCCAATGTCAGACACGCCGACGTCGACCAGGGTCCCGTCCGCCACCGGTCCCGCGTCCGTCGTCGGCCCGATGTCGAGGACTGGGCCGCTGTCGACCACGACGCCGCTGTCGGAGACAGGGCCGCTGTCGAACCCGGGGCTGCTATCGAAGATGGGGCCGCCATCGAACGCGACGCCACCATCGGAGGCCGGGCCGCCATCGAACACCGCGCCGCTATCACCGACAACACCGCTATCCGCGACAGAGCCGCTATCTGACACAGGGCCGTTATCTGACACAGGGCTGCCATCGAACACTGCGCCGCCATCGAACACTGCGCCGCCATCTGACACAGGGCCGCCGTCGACGGAGACGCCCACATCGCTCACGTTCGCGGTGTCGCCGCCGCCGCCGCCGCCGTCGTCCGGCGTCCGGTTGCCCGCGTCGAACGAGGCCGCATCCAAACCGGTCGAGCGGCCGCCGTCCTGGCCCGCGTCGGCCGCGCCGGGTTGCCACGCGCCGGGTTGCCACGCGTCGACGTACACGATGCCGGGCTGTCCGTCGCTGCCGGATTGGCCAGCGTTCGTCGCGCCAGGGCCAAGGTTCAAACGCGCGACGGTGCCGCCGGAGCCGGCGTCCCAGTCCGTGCAGCCAGATACCAAGACGCCGGCGCACCCGAGGGTCACCACCAGCAGCCGACTGAAGACCCGAAGTTCGTACAAGACCGTGACCTCTCGCCAAAAACGAACCGCGCGGCGGCCATCCTAGTACAGGACGACCGCCGCGCGCATGGTTTCTTTGGCGCTACCGCTGCTGTCGATTATGCAATACCGCGGCGGGTGCCGCTGGAGCGGCGAGCGCGCTCCTTGCCGGTGTTGCGTTCCATCTGCGCCTCAACTTGGCGTGTGATCTTACCGAGCGCAGCGTCCACCGCGCGGAGCAACTCGGGCTCTTTCGCCTTGCCGACCAGCTCTTGCTTGCCCTGGATGGTGATCGTCGCCTCGAATCCGACGGAGAGCTCCTCAAGGACAGCCCTCGCAGTGAGCCCAGTTCCGCCAATGCGATGCTCGATCTTCTCCAGCTTCTTCATGAGGTGCTTGCTAACCAGTCCGCCGATGTCGAGTTCTTCGGTGTCGGGGCCGGGCTTCGTGACGAGGGTCAATTCCATGGACGTGCCTCCGTGCGCCCCGGGATGGGGCTCAGCATAGATTCGCATGATAGGCCATTGACGCGCGGCCGTCACGACTCTCTGCGCGGCGCGGACGGCAATCTGACGCGCGACCCCAAAATGTCGGCTCCGAGCACGCGTGTGGACCCACCTAGTCGACAGTCCAGCTGCGGCGGCCGACGAGCAGCGCTTGCAGATCGCTTGCGGAGCCCGTGCCTGCGGCGGCGGCTTGCGCGCGGACCTCGGTCTCGAAGACGGGTCGCTCAACCTGCCGAAGCACCCCGACCACGGTCGGAAGCTCTGGTCCTTCCATGCGCGCCAGCACCAGCGCTCGCGTCAGGTCGGGATCGTAGGCGTCGTGAACCCAGGCGTCCGCCGCTGTGAGCCCGTCTTCACCGATCGTGAAGACCTGCGGCGTGAGGCCGACCAACCGCACGCCCTTGTTCTTCTCTGTGCCAAAAATCATCGGCTGGTCGTGTTGAACGTGGACGGTGGCGGCGGCGCGCACGTGCTTGGCCGCGATGTCTTCCCAGGCACCATCGTTGAAGATGTTGCAGTTCTGCAGCACCTCCACAAAAGACGTCCCCCGGTACGCGGAGGCCGCGGCGGTGACCTCAGACATGACCTTGGCGTCGACGTCGATGACCCGCGCGAGGAACCCGGCGTTCGCGCCGATGGCGAGCTGGAGCGGCTTAAACGGTGCGTCGATGGATCCCAAGGGCGACGACTTCGTGACCTTTCCCACCTCGGATGTGGGCGAATACTGCCCTTTGGTCAGGCCGTAGATGCGGTTGTTGAAGAGCAGCAGGTTCACATCGACGTTGCGACGAAGCAGGTGGATGAAGTGGTTGCCGCCGATCGACAGCGCGTCTCCGTCGCCCGTGATCACCCAGACTTGCATGTCGGGCTGGACGATCTTGAGGCCCGTCGCGAATGCGGGCGCGCGGCCGTGAATCGTGTGAAACCCATAGGTCGCCATGTAGTACGGAAATCGGGACGAGCAGCCGATGCCGGAGATGAACGCGATCTTCTCGGGCGGGATCCCCTGCTGGGCCAACGAGCGCTGCACGCCCGCAAGAATGGCGTAATCGCCACATCCGGGACACCAACGAACGTCCTGGTCGGTGGCAAAATCCTTGGGTTTCAACTTCCGCGGGGGCTGGGTGGTCATGGTGCGCTCCGGGTGAATCTCTTCAGGCGTCAGGGTCAGATACGATGGCCCACGCTGGTGCTTCGCCTCGGCCTGCAACGGCTGGCGGAGACGGGGCGGGCGACATGGCGGTCAGCTCGCGAGGCTCTTGGCAATCTCCGCCTTCAAATCGTCAATCTGCAGCGGCACGCCAGCGACACGATTGTAGGGTCGTCCCACAAAGTTCAGCTTCGAGCGCAACACGGTGTAGAGCTGGCCGTTGTTGATCTCAGGGACCAGGATCGAGCCGAATCGTGGAAAAATCTCCGCTAGGTCGGCGGGAAGCGGGTTCAACCAGCGCAGGTGCAGATGGGACACCGAGTGGCCCTCTTTTCGCATTAAGCGGGTCGCGGTCAGGCAGGCGCCGTACGTCGATCCCCAACTCACGACCAGCACATCACCGCTAGCGTCGCCCGTGATCTCAGACGGCGGCATCTCGCGGGTGATGCCATCGACCCGCGCCTGGCGTTGGTCGGTCATGTGCTGATGATTCTCGGGGTCGTAGGAGATGTGGCCCGTGATATCCCACTTCTCGATGCCGCCCAGACGATGCTCCAGGCCCGGGGTGCCGAGCTTCGGCCAGGGCCGCGCCAAGGTCACTGGATCGCGCGTGTAAGGATGGAAGCCGTCGGGAAAGTCGTCGGCATTGTCGAGCTCATTGACCGCGATCTCGGGCAAATCGGCGACGTCGGGCACCCGCCATGGCTCCGCGCCGTTCGCGATGAATCCGTCGCTCAGCAAGATGACCGGCACCATGTACTTCATCGCGATGCGGGCCGCTTCATAGGCAGCTTCAAAGGCGTCGCCCGGCGAGCGGGCGGCGAGCACCGGCAGGGGCGACTCGCCGTTTCGACCGTAGAGCGCCTGCAGCAGATCGGACTGCTCCGTCTTGGTCGGCAAGCCCGTGGACGGCCCACCGCGCTGCACGTTGACGATGACCATCGGCAGCTCAGTCATCACGGCGAGACCGATCGCCTCGCCCTTTAGCGCCATGCCGGGGCCAGACGTCGTCGTCACGGCGAGTTGATTGCCCCACGCCGCCGCGATCGTCGCGCACATGGCGGCGATCTCGTCTTCAGCCTGGAACGTCAGCACGTCGAGCGCCTTCTGCTGGCTCAGGAAGTGCAGGATGTCGGAGGCTGGGGTGATGGGGTAGCTGCCGAGGAAGAGCGGCTTGTTGCTCCGATGTGCCGCGGCGATCAGGCCAAGACCGATCGCCTCGTTGCCTTGCAGGTTGCGATAGGTGCCAGGGACGCCAGCCTTCGCCGCTGGCACCTCGTAGCGCGTCATGAACTGGGCGCTGTTCTCGCCGTAATTGTAGCCGCCGTTGAGCACCAGCAAGTTGGCGTTCATGTAGCGAGGTTTCTTACGAAACTGGGTCTCAACCTCCTCCACAAGGACGCTGAGATCGCGCTCGTACAGCCAGCACATCAGGCCCAGCGCGAAGAAGTTCTTGCAGCGGTCGACTTCCTTGGACGACAAGTCGGTATCGACGAGCGCATCCCGGGTCAGGCGGTTCAAGTCGACCGGAAACACCTGGTAGCGCTCCAGGCTCGTGTCGCCTTCGTCCAACGGGTTAGATTCGAACCCCGCCATCTTCACGAGCTTGCTGGTGAAGGCGTCGGAGTTGACGATCAACAGGCCGTTTTCGCGGAGAAAAGGCAGGTTCTTGGCCAGCGCAGCTGGATTCATCGCGACGAGGACATCAACGCTGTCGCCGGGCGTGAAGATCTCGCTGGACGAAAAATGCAGCTGGTAGCCCGACACGCCGGCCAGGGTGCCGGTCGGCGCACGGATCTCTGCGGGGTAGTCGGGGAACGTGGCGACGTCGTTGCCCGCGAGCACAGACGCCAGCGTGAATTGACCACCGGTCAACTGCATGCCGTCGCCGGAGTCGCCGGCGAAGCGAATGACGACCGATTCAAGTTTCTCTGAGCGTCGCGAGGTTTGCTGCAGGTTCACGGGTTCCCCCTTGAGTGCTGGCCACGGGCTCTCCGCTTACGCGGCCGATTTACGATTTGATGCGACAGGACGCCGCGTCAGTTCTTGGGTGTACGAGTCTGACGCCGTCACAGCTGGTTCGGGCATCGCCAGCGCGTCACGCCTTGCCGGTCTTCGCTGCGTCACGGGCCTGAGCCTTGCGCTTGCGGCTCGAGCGAACTTGCGTCGCGCCGCCGTCCGACGCGCCGGCCACGGCGGCGCCAGCGATCATCGCAGCAGACGCCGTAGAGGTCGCAGCTTCAACCGCCGCCTCGATGGACTCCGTCTCGTGGCCGCGAAGCAGCAGCGGAACCGTGCCAGCAAAAATCGCGCAGATGCCCAGGAAGATCAGCAGCTCGTTCAAGAAAATTCCGTCCATGTTCGACGCTCCGCAGGCAGCCTCAGGCGCGCTGAAATGGTGCGCCGCCCGAATAATGTGGCGGGAGTATACGCGCGCGGCACGGGTATTCAAGGGCGCAGCGCTGTTGTGTTGCCCCGTCGGCGTGCGCTTCGTTTTCCGCTGTCTGGCATGCGCGGCGATCAGGCAGAGTTTGACAGCCCTTCTTAGCCCGTGGGAGATCGGCGCAGCGCGCTTGGAGCGCGCGGAGGCTTCTGAATGCTCGGCCGCATGCAATCCCGCTCGACCGCAAGCGCGCTGCCGTCGTTGGCGGCGGCGGCGGTGGTGCTGCTTGTGGTGATTGCCAATGGGTGGTGGTGGTGGTCTCAGGAGGCCAGTATCGCGCCGATGGACTTGGTCGCGCGACTGACAGTTCTACGCCAGGATCGCGCCGGTGCAGAGCCTGAGGACGTGGTCGCCGAGGTCGAGAAGAGGGCCTGGGAGAAGCTGCCGCCGGCGGTCGAGGTGCCGGCCGACCGACTCAGCGGGCGCAGTCTGCCGCCGACGCCGCTCCCCGAGGAACGTGTGGCCCAAGTTGGCCAAGGCGACACGCTCGACCACGCCTTGGATCGGCTGTTCATCCACGGTGAGGCCAAGCGCAAGGTGATCGAAGCCTATCGCACGCTCCACGATCCCCGCCTGATTCGCCCGGGTCAGCGGCTGTTTGCGCAGTTCAGCGCGGCGTCGCCCATGGACGCCGACGGCTTACTGTCGTTGGTGATCGCGCCCGAGAGCCGCGGTGAAGGCGTCTCGGTCGTGCGCGTCGTCGGCGAGAACGGCGGCGCACAATTTCGGGCGCGGCCCGGCGGGCTACCCGGCCACATGCACCGCCAAGTGCTTCGCTGCAGTATCACCGGCGGACTGGAGCTCTCCCTGGAGCGGTGTGGGCATGGTCGGGGGCTGTCACTGCTCGTCGCGGCGCTGCTTAGCCTCCGAATGGACCTGCGCAGCGACCTGAAGATGGGCGATCAGGTGCGCGTGGTGTTTGACGAGCTCGTCGCGGCCGACCAACGCATTCGGTACGAGCGAGTCGTCGGTCTCCACTACACCGGCAAGAAGGTGAATCTGATCGGGGCGAGTTGGGAGGACGCTAAAGGCCGTGTCGCGTTCTTCTCGCCGTCCGGTGCCGCCTTGGAGCCCATGTTTGTGCGGGATCTGGTCTACGGCGCACGGCTGACGTCGGTGTTTGGCATGCGCATGCACCCGATCTTGCGGAAGCTCAAACCCCACCTCGGGATCGACCTCGCGGCGCCAACAGGCACACCTATTCGGGCGGCGAGCGCGGGCGTGCTGGTGGCGCGACAGCACGCCGGGGCAGCGGGTAAGCTGGTGCGCATTCGTCACAGCGCCGGCTTCTCGTCGGAGTATTTCCACATGAGCCGATTCGCGCGGGGCCTATATCCAGGCAACAAGGTGCGCCGCGGACAGATCATCGGTTACGTCGGCACCACGGGCCGCTCAACCGCGCCGCACCTGCACTTTGGCGTGCGCAAGGGCGGGGTCCATGTCGATCCGTTGACGGCCTTCGACACGCCGGGCAAGTCGGTGCCCGCCCGCGACCTAGCCGAGTTCAAGGCGAGCGTGGCGCCCATCTTAGCGCTGCTCGACCGTATCGTGGTCGTCGCCAAAGAGCGCGGCTTGGACTGAGGGGCGGCTGCGCGGCTACTGCGGCTGCCCTGCCGTGGGCCGCGCCTCACGATTGTTGGGATCAAGCCGGCCAGCGCCACAGTCGCCCGAGCACATCGATCCCCCACCAGACCGGCGCCGCCGCGCGCGTCGGCCACGGCACGTGGCGTCTGACGGTCGCGCGATCGCGCCCCGGTCCGGCGTCCGCCCAGACGACCAGCTGCGTCGGGTCGTTCGCGTCAGCCAGCCCCCAGCCGCTCCAGAGCGCGGCGCCGTCTCGCGCGGCGAGGGCCAGAAGGGCGCGCTGTGACGCCGCACCGACGACGGCGGCGGCCACCGCTTTGGCGACCTCAGCCGGGAACTGCGGCGTGGTCAGCGCGACCTCGCCGGCCGCCACACGAATCGGCGCCGGCCCGCGCCAGGGCATGACCTCAAGATGGTCGTCAAGCGTGTCGATCTGCACCGTGGCGCCAGCGCTGAGCAGCCGCGCGCGGGCGACGTCGCGCGCGATCGCGCCACGATCTCCGGCGATCGCGTTGCGCCCCAGCAGGACCGCAGCGACCGCGAGCGTGGCTGAACCAGACATAGGGTCCACCACGAGACCGCCAAGCGGGCAGGACGCAGACACCATGCGCGTGGCGAGCGCGAGCGGCTTCTGGGTGGGGTAGCCAGTGCGCTCGGGGTCCCGATTTGAGAGGGTTTTGCGTACCAGCTCATCGGGCCACGCGCGCAGCAGCTCGGCGTCATCCTCGCGGCCGCTCGTCTCCCATGTGTCCGTGGCGAGCTTGCCTTGGCCGGCCAGCATCGACGAGGTCGCGGCCTCCTGGGGCGGGGCGAAGTACATCCGCTTTCGGTCCCGCGCATACAGGTAGATCACGTCGTGTTTGCGCTGAAAGTTGCGGCGCGAGGAGCCGCCGAGCGCGTACGCCCAGATGACCTGATTGACGAAGTTGTCGGGACCAAAGATCTCGTCGAGCAGCACGCGGGCATAAGGGCCGCGGCGTGGATCGAGGTGCAGATAGAGCGAGCCATGCGGCGCGAGCACGTCCCGACCACGGCATAGCACGGCATATAGAATCTCGAGATAGCCAGCGAGATCGTCGCCGTCGCGGTCGTCATACGCGCGCAGCGTCAGGCTCAGATCGGCGGCGCGCAGGGTGACTTTGCGATCGTAGGCCGCCTCACTCCCAAATGGCGGATCGAGGTGGATGAGATCCACCTGCGTGCCTTCCGCGGCGAGACGGTCCAACGTCGCGAGCGCGTCGCCAGCCCAAAGCTGCGCGGTGGGCCCGCTAGCCATCGCCTCGCCGGCGGCGTCACGCGGGCTAGCGGACATCGGAAACGTCAACACGGTGCGGGCACGCGGGCTGCGCTGCGGTGGCGGCGCGGTGGGGCGACCGGGCCAGGACAGACCAACGCGTCGCTGGCTCACTGGGCGACGAGGTCGGCGTCGGTGCTTGGGCGGAGCACGTACGTCTCAAACGAATACGTCAGATGGCCGCTGATCGTCTTGAAGACCTGGCCGCTCTTCATCGTCGTCACGGTGTCGCCGGTCTTGGGATCCTTCACCGTGAACGTCGTGCCGCCAGTGCCGCCGATGGCGACGATCGGCGTGGTCCCGCCAGCGGAGGAGACGCCGAACTGACCATGCGACTTGCCATCGGTCCCCAGCACGTTCGCCACGACAACCTCGACGTTGCTCAGCTGCACAAACACGCCCTCATACGACTCGCTCAGCAGGCCGTTCGCCGACACTTCGGCGACCACAACGGCGTAGGGCGTCGGCGCGAGGTTGGCCTTGCCGGTCACCGTGATGCTCGCTGCTTCGACCTTCAGCTCGGATTCGCAGTAGTACTCGACCAGCTCGCCCTTCAGCGTCACGATATCGCCCGCTTTTACGCTGGTTTTTCCGCCGAACACCACGATCTTGAGGCCCTGCCAGCGTCCATCCGTCGTCGGCGCGTTGGCGGGGCGGACATAAAACACCATCAGGGATCCGAGGGCGTCAGCGTCCGAGGTGACGACCGCGCCCGTCAGCGTCACGTCTTTGGCGACCGAGAGCTCACCGTCGGTCTTAGCGCAGATCTTGCTCGACGAAGCCTGCTGCAGCGCCGCGATGTCGGAGCCCGACGTGCCTGACGTATCGTCAGACGGGGTGAAAGTGTCAGTCGCGACGGTGCCGGTGTCCGTGGAGGTGCTACCCGTATCCTGGAGGACGACTACCGCGTCAGCGGCTGCGTCGGATGCCGTCGTGTCCTGGGCTCCGGCGCCCGTGTCCTGCGTGACGTCGACGGTGCCGGCGGCGTCGGTGCCGGCGCTGTCCGCAGCGCCGCTGTCCACACCGGTGGCGACGCAATACTGGCCCGAGCAGCCCATCCCGGCCGGGCATGTGCCATCGAGGGCGCACAAGATGGCGCCGCCTCCACCGCCCGTCGGCGTGGTTGAGCAGCCCATCAGCCCGGCGACCAGCGCGAACGCAGCCAAGGCGGGGATGACCGAAGTGAGGGTGACGTCGTGATGAAGGGCGTCCAATATGCGAGCCATGAGTCACCTCCAGTGGTTCAAGGCCGCGGAGGCTAGGGAGTCGCCCGGCACCGCGTCAAGTGCAAGATCAGGAGCCGGTCCGTGTCGCGTCGCCACCACAAGTCCAAGGCCCGTCCGTCCGAGTCGCCGCGGCGCACGGGCACGCCAACGCGACGCCCCCCGCCAGCAGCGCCGTCCGGGCCCACTGGTCCGCCTGTTGACCTTGAGATCGTCGCCCTCGGCGGTCGCGGCGACGCCATCGCGCGACAGGACAACGGCGAGGTTGTGCTCCTCGATGGTGGCGCGCCCGGCGATGTGGTGCGCGTGCAGCTGCAAGGGCGACGATCGGGCGTCGCGCGTGGACACATCATCGCCGTGGTCCAAGCTGGGCCGCACCGCGTCACCCCGCCCTGCCCGGTCGCCGATGTCTGTGGCGGGTGCACGTGGCAACATGTCGATCCAGCCCGCCAGCGCGCCGAAAAAGCCAGAAATGCAGCCCGCGCGGTCGGCGTCGAGCCGAAACAGATGGGCGCGCCGCAGGCCTTCGGCTGGCGGCGCCGTGCGCGCTTTCACCTGCGCACGGTGGACGGGGTGTTGCTGGCCGGCTTCATGGCCGAAGGCTCGGACGCGCTGGTGTCGGCGCCGTTGTGCCCCGTCTTGCAGCCGCCGCTCGACACCCTGCCCGGTCGGGTCGCGCGGTGGGTGAGCCCATGGCTGGAGCGCGGCGAAGGTCTGGCACATCTCGGCGCAGAGGGGGTGGTGCTGCGCGTGCAGGGCAAGGCCGCTGCCAAAGTGCCGGACATCGGCGCCGCCGACGCGGCCCTGCTCGGCGTGGTCGGGCTCGAGATCGCGACGGACTCGGCGACACGGCAGTGGGGTCTCACCGAAGTGACGCTCGCCGAGACCGTCGACAACGATCCAGTTCGGGTGGACGCCGGCGGGTTCTCCCAAGCCGGGGCGGCCGCCAACACGGCGATCCGAGACGCGGTGCGGGCGGCCCTCGCCACATTGCAGCCGCTCGACGGCGCGCGGGAGCTCTTCGCTGGTTCCGGCAACCTCACCGGGTTGCTGCTGGAAGCGGCGCCGACCGTCGTCACCATCGAGCGAAACGCAGCGGCCACGGAGCGCGCCCGAGGGGTGTACGGCGACGCCGGAGGCCGCCTGGAGATCCGCACCGGCGACGCCAGCGACCCGGGAGCGCCGCCGGTGGGCCGCGAAGTGTGGCTCCTCGATCCGGGTCGGCCCGGCGCCAAAACGACGTGTGAACGCATCGCGCTGCTGCGACCCGCGGCGGTGATCTACGTCTCCTGCGCGCCCGACACACTGCGACGCGACCTCGCGCCGCTACGCAAAGCCGGCTACTGCGTGACCGAGTCCTGGTGGGTCGACACCTTCCCCCACACCCCGCACCTAGAGCTCATCGTGTCGCTGACTTTGGCGTGACATGAGCGCTCCGTCGGCGCTTTTTCGGCGGAAACGCGGGCAACTCGACGACATCGGGTGCGGCTGCTAGGTTCGATCCTCGCTCGCCCTGTGGCGGCGACGCCTGAGCGTGCGGCGCAGCACCCTCGGCGACGCCAGTAGATCGTTTCCTCGCGATGACCGTCTGAGAGAGTGGAGCTACCGATGTGGTTCTGGGCAATCCGGCAGACAAACAAGGAGGAGCAGAGCGACGAGGAGTTGATGGCGCGCTACCAGGGCGGCGACACGCAAGCGCTCGGTGTTCTGTATGACCGCTACGCGCATCGCCTCAAGGCGTTCGCCTATCGGAAGGGGGCCAAACGCCCCGATGAGGTCGTGCAGGATGCCTTCATGCGGATCGTCCGAAACGGCGAGAGTTTCAAGGGGAACGCTCGCTTCAAGACCTGGCTGTTTTCCATCGTTCGCAACCTGACGATCGACGCCTCACGGCGCGACAAGTTCCGCAACATGCCGAGCCTGGACGCGCCCATTCGAGGCGGCGACGGGACGATGACGCTCGGCGACAAGGTCGCGTCCGAAGTGCCACACGCGAACGCGGAGCGCGCAGTCACCGACCGTCGTTTCAAGGCTGCGTTTGAGGTTGCGCTCGCGGCGCTGCCCGAGGATCAACGCGAGGTGTTCTTGCTGCGACAGTACTCAGGGCTGTCGTTCAGCGAGATTGGGGTGACGGTGGGCTGCAAGGAGAACACCGCGAAGAGCCGGATGAGGTACGCATTGTTGGGACTTCGGGAGGCCCTGGCGGCCTATCGCTAGGGTGAGAGGACGCGCTGCTCTGCGGAGCGGCGCGGTGACGCTGGGGAGCGACGCAGCATCGCTCATCGCCAGGGAGAGCCGAGCGGGAATCGGTAGACTGTTGGGGACGAACACGCGCATCACGGTGGTGCGCATGCCCCAGAGAGGAGCCACGGGATGGCGCATCACACAGCCGACAAGGAGCAGCTTTCACGCGATGAACTCGCGTTGATGGCGGCTTTTGAAGCGTGCACGGGCGACGGGACATCGGGTACCGAGGGCGTCGCGCTATCACCAGAACTTCAGGCCGAGCTCAATGACCTTGTGCTGCTCACGCAGCGTATCGCCGATCTGGATGACGTGCCGCCGATGGACCCAACGATTCGCGGCCGCCTCCTCTCCGCTGCCGTGGCGCACCGGGACGAAGCTCAGCAGCCGCGCGGGCTGGCGAAGTGGCTGCTGACGTTGCTGCGACCGGCGCCGATCGCCGCGATGGGGTTGCTCGCTGCGGTGATCGTCGCCGTCGGCGTGCGGCCGGACAACACGCCACAGGCTGGCAGCACGGGCACGGAGCGCGGTCGTGGCGCGATGGTTGCCCTGGAGCGCCCGGCCTCGCCGCAAGGCGCGGCAGCGGCGGCGGCGGCGCGGGTAGCGCCGGCCGCGCCGCCGATCGTGACCGAGGGCACCACGGTGGCCGGGTCGGACGAGCGCGTGCCTCCGGCTGTGGACAAGGCGGCTGGCGACAACAAGACGGCTGGCGGGAAGGCGACGGAGGCGACAGCGAGGCCCCGCGACATGCGGCGACAGAAGCTCTTTGCCGCGCACCCAGCCTCGCTCGGACCAGCGAAAAGGCCTGCGGACAGCCCCACCGACCGCCTCGCGAACCGCTCAGCGCCACGGCGCGAGAAGACGCCGACTCCCGTAGCTACCGCCGCGCCCAGCGCGGCCCGGTCGGCGAACGATGACGAGATCCGCTCCACGAAGACCGCGAAGCGTCTACGAGTCCGAGGCGTTGCGTCTGGCGACAACATGGCGCAGGGGAAGGCGGCGGCGGAGGCCGAGCTTGCTGCGCCGGTGCAGAAACGGGGCGAGGCTGGAGTCAAGCTGCGCGATCGCCTGGCCAAGACGGCACCAAGCAGCGGCGGTTCAACCGATGCCAGCAAGAAGGGCTTGATAGCACCGAGCGCGAGCGCGAAAGACGACGGCGACGTCCTGCGCGCGACCGTGGCCAAGCGAGAAGACAGCGCCGAGACGGCGGCCTCCCACGCCTACGCCACGCGTCCCGAGCCGAAGCCGTCGACCCAGGAGAAGGCTGTCACACGCGACGTTCCGCGACCTGGGGAGTCCCTGGCGCGAAAGCCCCCGGCACGAGCAGCGATGGCGCCGCGCCCAGCTTCGGATACGGCGCCAACGTCGACCTCGTCACGCCAAGCGGCTGTCTCGGACGCAGCAGCGGCGACGGTCGAGACGCTACGCAAGCAGGTCAGCGCGGCGAAGACGGCCGCCGCCAAGCGTGCAGCGCTGCTGAAACTCAAGAAGTTCGGCGCTAGCCGTGGGCTGAAGACCACCGTCGCGTGGGCGACCCAGCAGCTCGCGGCGCTGGATGCCGCAGACGCCAGCCGGACGGCGAGCAGGGCGCAAGCGGCGAAGAGCCAAGCGAACCGGGCGGCGGCAAGCAAGGCGGCGGCCAGCAACGCGACGCCAGGAAAGGCGACTGGCAGCGGGGCAGCTGACGGCACCGCAGCTGAGCGCAAAGCGAGCGCGACCAAAGCGAAAGCGACCAAAGCGCCGGCCGCCAAGTGAGCCTGGCGCCCACGGAACGGCAGGTGATGTGCGCGTGTTCCACGCCGGACCGCCGCGTGAGCTAGCCGCCCAGCGGCAAGGCTCGCAGCGCCGCGCGCCATGCCCCAGCGGCCACGCGGCGCCACGGCGAGGGCGGCCGCCAGCCGGCCACGCGCGGCACGAGCGCGGTCTCTGGCCGCGGTAGCTCGCTGTGACCAAGCACAGCGAGCTGCAGCTGGTGCGCCTGAGTCCAGACGTCAATGTCCGCGTGATCGCCCAGCGGATGCGCGCTCACCGCCCGCGCGGACAGCGCGATGGCGCCCGGCGCGGCGCCCGCCGGGAGCGCCACGTCAGCGCCTGCCGCCAGCGCGGCGAGCAGGCGACGTCCGAGGTCGGTGACGGCGGTGTCGAGATCGACGACCAGGACCCGCTCCGCGTCGGCGCTGAGCACCGCCGCTTCGATCGCGCTCATGGCCCGCATCAGCCCGCCCTGCACTTGAACCCCGGGAATATTGGCGGCCTCGCTCGCCGCCCACGTGCCGTCTGTCGAGCCTAAGTCCAGCAACGAGACCCGCCCCGCGGCGTTTGGGATGGCGCCGCGCCACGCCTGCAAGCGCTCGGTGAACGTGCGCTCGTGATTGCGACCGATCAGCACGATCGCGTCGCCGCCGCCACCAAGCACGCCCGCCGATCCAAGCTCATCCAGCGCGCCGCGCTGCGCAGAAGCCGCGAGTCGCTGTCTGCGCGTGCGAATGTCGGCGCCAGGCTGCGGAGCGAGCGTCTCCAGCGCGAACCCATCGGGCGGCTGAGGGCTGCTGCGCGTCAGCGGCGACGACACGACGGGGGCGCTTTCGTGCGCGGCAGGCTCACGCGCAGCAACGGTCGCGCTCGACTTCGCCGCCTCCACCGGACGCGCCGCGCTGGCCACGACAGGCGCGTCTGCACTTGCCTCCTTTCCGGCCGAACCAGGTGGCGCGATGGCGACCCTGACTGTGTCGTGTCGCAGGTGCGCTCGCGCGTATCTTGGCCGATCTGGCTGAGAATTCGGGGTTTCCGGGGTCACTGCGGCGTCACCGTCGCTGGCGCTGCCAGCCGGCGCGATGGTAGGTCGCCGCGACGCCGCGCTGCCCGGCGGTGCGATCGTGGGTCGTCCCGCTCCAGCGCTACCCGGCGGCGCGATACTGGGTCGGGTCGACCCAGCGCTACCGGACGCCGCCACACTCGGTCGGCTTGACCCCGCGCTGCCCGGCGGCGCGATGCTGGGCCGGCCCGACCCCGCGCTGCCCGGCGGCGCAATGCTGGGCCGGCCCGACC
>CALENB010000592.1 GCA_937910235.1 uncultured Myxococcales bacterium
GGGTCGTCGTTGGCTGCCGCGCTGAACTTGTCGGCCTGCAAGTTGAGCGCGCGCCCGTTCACAAAGGGCCAGCCCTTGGCGGCATCCCAGCGCACCGCGTCGATCACCACGCCGGCTTTTTCGATCACGATGGCGTCCGCGCCGAGGTTCTTCAGCTGAATCGAGGTGCCCCAGGCCAGCTGCACCGCCACGCCGCCGTTGAGGCTCTTTTCAGTCGAGGCGCCGAACACGAAGAAGCCCTTGGGCTGCACCACCGCTTCGCCGGCCGCGATGTTGTACTTGTCGTCGCCGTCGTCGCGAATCACCGCCCCGCCCAGATCGACCGGCACGTCGCCTGGGTTGTAGACCTCGAACCACTCAGCCTTGTTGTCCTGCAGCTTTCCGTCGGCGCCGCGGGGGTTGTAGTGGATCTCGGTGATGATGACGGCGCCCGTCCCAGCCTGGGCGCTCGTGTCGGTCGCTGTGGCGTCAGTCGTGGTCGCGTCCGGGCCACCTACGTCAGCGCCGGCGTCCGTCGTCGCGGTCAGTGTGTCTGTGCCGGCGCCTGCGTCTTGCGCGGCGGCGTCGAGCGCGGTGGTCGAGGCGTCACCAACTAGGCCCGTGTCGCCAGTCGGAAAGGGCGCAAAACCGCTCCCACCGGACGACGTGCCGCAGCCGGCCGCGAGCAAGAAGAGCAGGGCGAGCGCCGTCATCTCCGCGCTTTTTCGTTGAATTTTGGGGTAGCTAGTCATGCGGGCTCCGGTTTGCAGCGGAGCGTATTGTTACAGCGTCGGCGCTCCGCGCAAGTTGGCGCGGTCAATGAGACGCTGGATGCCCGCGCCCGTGAGCACAGCGCCCGCCCGTGAGCAGCATCGGTTAGGCCCAGCGAGGCGATCGCGACCTCGACCGCATAACGCTACTCCGACACCACAAAACTCGCCGTCCAACCCGGCTGCCCCGGCGCCGTGCCCGCCTTCAGCATCGCCTCCCAGTCCGAATCACTGAGCCGCCGAATCTCCTTCACGTCCACCTCGTGGTACCGAAACACCGGCCCAACGTACGCGCGCGCGGCGCCGCAGCTGTTCGACGTGAACACCATCAGGTCCACAGCGCTCGTGCCGACATGCAGCACATCCGGGCCCGGGAGCGGCCCTGCGTTGGGGTTGGTGTGCACGTCGGCGATGGTCGGACGAAACTTGTCGAAGCTATCCGCCTGGAAATACAGGCTCGTGTACCAACCTGTGAAGATCGGACCGCCACACATGCTCTCGAGCACCACCGTCTTCTTGAGAAACGCGATGTCCGTCGTCGAGAGCGCCGCGCCCGCCAGCTCTTTGGTAGCGATCGCCTGCAGCGCGACCATGTGGGCCTTCCAGTTCACGAAGAAGCTCTGCAGGTTCGTCTTCACGGATGGATTCTCAAACGGCGCGTTCAGCAGCGCTTGGCCCGCCGTGTCCGCCAGCTCCGCCAGCTCGCCGAAAAACGCCGGGTAGGGCTCCACGAAGCCGTCGGGATACTCACACACCGCGCCGCCCGTGTAGCTCTGCTTGGCGTAGAGGATGGTGTCGTGCCGCAGCTGGGCCCACGACGCCAGCTGGGTGCGCAGGGACTTGTCGTGCCACGCGCGGGTGTGCATCGCGCTCGGAAACGTCTTGGCCGTCGTCGGCGCGTTGAGCGTACGCAGCGCGCTGAGCCACAGGTTGTAGACGTTGCCGGTCCAGAAATCGGGCTCATAGCTGTCCACCAGCCAGCGCATCGCGTGCAGCGCGCCTTGGTAGGGGAACGTCGCCATCTCGGCTGTGAGGTGGGTGATGGCGTGGTTGTTGCCGAGCGCAAACGCGACGTCGAGTGGGCTGGGCAGCACCCGCTTGACCTTCTCACCCTTGAACACGACGCGGTCGTACACGACGTTGGCCATGATGTGGCTATCGACCACAAAACGCTGACCGAGAAAGGCGAAACTCGGCGGCAGCGGTGTCACCTCGGCGCTGTGCGGGTTGGTCGTCAACCAGTGGCTGGCGATGCGCTGGGTGCCATAGACGCCGCTGATCATCTTGCCCTGCAGCGTCGCCAGATCGGTCGCCGGCGTGGCCGGGATGTCCGTCGCCACCGCCCACGTGCTGTCCGCCGCGAGCTTCTGGATGCCTGAGAAATCGATGTAGTCGACCGGCCCAACCATCAACGTGATCAGGTCGTTGGCCTGCTGCCAGTGCGGCATCGCGCCAGAGCTCTGGGTCAGCTGCCACAGCACCAACGCCGCGGCGACCTGGCGCGGCCGCCAGATCCACTTCTTCGCCGGATCGGTGGCGAACGCGTCCACCTCCAGAAAGCGCAGATCGGCGCGGCCCATCCAGATCATCGCGCGGAAGTAGCGCGACAGGGTCTCGTCACCCTCATAGTGGCCACGTGGTTTGAACTGGCTGAAATCCATCGTGCGCGGCGCACCAAACAGCGTCACGCCCGCCATCTTCTCCGCCTTCACGTTCGCCAACAGCGCGGTCACCTGCGTCGTCGCGCCAGCGCCCGTCACCGTCGCCTCGGTCTTGCCGCTCAGCAGGCTGCGGGCCACGGTGAGGTACACGTCCACATCCTCCCGCACCTGATCGGCGAAGGCGTCCGTGCCCGCTGCGGCGCCGAAATCATGGCCTTTCAGCGCGCTTTGCACGGTCTGCAGCGCGCCGCCAATCCCCGGCACCAGCACCTCGCGCTCCAGTAACTTGAGGATGTCGTCGTAGCTCGCGTGCAGGGCCTGCAGGATCATGTCCGTCGTCACCAAGATCGGAAGATCGTAGTGGAAGACCTCGAGCAGCGCCTCCGACATGGTGGGGTAGCGCCAGCGCTCACTCACCACGAAGCCGTTCTTCGCCAGCAGCGCCTTCTCGGCCGCGTTGGGTTTGAGCTTCGCCTCGACGAGGTCCATGTGGGTCGCCTTGAGGGGATCGTAGCCGAGCGTCGTCACCGCCGTGGGCGCGTCCACCGCCGTGTATTTGGCCGTGAACGCCGGTAACTCCAGCGTCTTCGCTTCAAGCAGAACGTCCGCGAACGATTGGCTGAACGCCTTCTGCTGTTGCGTCTCCACCAGCGCGACGACCTGCGCGTTGGGGTTGGGCGTGCCACCGTCGGCGTCGACGACGCTTGGCGAGGGCTCGCTGCCGCACGCGGCGAGGCTGATTACGAGCCAGCTCAGCAGGCCAAAACGGGCGATGGGGTTGGACATGACGACCTCCTTGAGAGCGGACGCCCGATCACACCGCGCATCCGCTAGCAAACAAGGCTGGCAGCCCGAGATGTCTATTCTTTCGAGCTGAGATCGCTGAGATCGCCGCGTGATGCCGGCGTCAGTCGGGCTCGATGTCGAGGCGCGCGATCGCGGCGCGCACGAGCGGCCACAGCTTGGGGCGCGCCACCACGATGAGCCGATCAGCGCGAGTGTCGGCGACGATGCGCAGGTCGCGGCGGTGCTGCTCCAGGGTCTCCTGCAACAGCGGCACGAGGTCGTCGGCGTCGCGATGGCGGATGGGCACCAAGTAGATCTTCTGCGGCTCGCCCGACGTGTCTAGCCACCCGATCCACTGCTTTTGCAGGCGTCGCTGCGCCGGCGTGCCGACGAGCACGAGCGTGTTGGTGCCGGTCGCGACCAGCGGCGTCAGGCCCGTCAGCCGCGCGATCGCTTGCGCCGCCGCGTCTGCGTCCAGGTGTCGCAGCTGCACCTGCTCCGTGGTCAGCCCCAGTCGCGGCGACTTCGCGCTGCGGATCACCCCATAGCCCCGACTGAGATCCAACCGCAGCCCCACGGTCTGCAACGTGGCGCGCAGCATCGGCAGCAGCGCGCGGCGGGAGACTGGCCTCGGCGCCACCAGCTGCACCTTCATGGCCTCCGCGCCGGGTGCGACCACGAGGTTCAACCCCAACCAACAGCTGACAGCGCGCGCCACGTCGGCGATCGGAGCGGCGTCCATATCAACCCGAACTTTCTGGTGCTTCGTCAGCGCGCGGCACGGCGTGGCAGCGTCGGCGGACGCGACGGTCGCGAGGGGCAACAGCGCCACGAAGAACAGCGCCACGAGCAGCACCCAGCCCGCTCCTGTCGCCAAGCCGCGCAAGCGTGGCGTCTGGAAAGTCAGGCGCTCGGTTTGCGTCACTTTTGGGTCGCTGCTGGCTGGCGTGGCCCGTGTCATCGGCACCCTCCATCTCTGGTCGTTTCGCTGTTGTGGCGCACCCCTGTTCTGGCGCACCCCTGTCCTGGCGGCGCACCGCCCCTACTCCTACGATGTCGCGACAACCCAACTTGTTCCCGCCACGCTGCGCATGAGCAGGCCGGCTCCGACCCTCGGTCGCGACGCCTGACATGGCGCCAGTTAACTCATTATCTTGGCTGGTTGACGGATAATCACGCCAAGCCCCTCGCAACGCGCTTTTTCTTGCCGCTCAGCTCGCCTGCGGCACCGTGGGGAGGCGATGACTCAGCCACTCCCCATCAAACGCTCCGCCGGTCTGCTCTTTCTGAGCGGTCGCCGCCTGTTGCTGCTGCGTCGGTCGGAGTCGAGCAATAACGCCGGACTTTGGGGGCTCCCGGGTGGTCGTCTCGACGCCGCAGAGACCGCCGCCGAGGCCGCCTGGCGTGAAGCGGCCGAGGAGATGACGCGCGTACCGACCGCCGACGTCGTCGGTCGTTGCCAGCTGCTGCGTCGGCGTGACCGTGACCGTCGTCAGAAGCAGTACGATGTTTTTGTCTGTGTCGCCGGAAAATGCGCCCGAGAGCGCTACAAACCGGGTCTGAACGGCGAACACGATCGCCACCAGTGGGTCACGTTGGACTGGTGTCTAGCCCATCGCGAGCTGCTGCATCCGGTGCTCGCCGAGCTGCTTTTTGACCCGAATGTGCTGATCGCGCTCGCCCGCCAACTCCAGGGCGTTCCCGGATTCAACGAGCACCAGCATGTCGATCGTGGTCCCTCGCGGATCGCGTTGCGGCCGGCGGCTTAACGTAGCGAGACGTCCCGGCTACGCTCCGGCCATGATCACCCTGCTACGCAACGCCAACCTCTTCGCCCCCGACGCCCTTGGCCACGTCGATCTCCTCATCGCCGGCGAGCAGATCGTCGCGGTCGCGCCGCATACCGGCCCGCGCCAAGTCAATCCGCGCCTCCACAGTCCGCCCACAGACTGGCCGTGCGAGGTCATCGATCTCGCCGGTGCCACCGTCGTGCCCGGCCTCATCGACGCGCATGTGCACCTCAGCGGCGGCGGCGGCGAGTCCGGCCCAGAGACGAAGGTGCCGCCCCTGCAGCTGACGCAGCTGACGCTCGCCGGTGTGACGACGGTGGTCGGCCTGCTCGGCACCGACAGCGAGACGCGCACCCCTCGCGAGCTGCTGGCGGCGACCCGCGCGATGCACCGCCTTGGCCTGAGCGCGTTCATGTGGACAGGCGCCTACCCCGTCCCAACCCCCACGATTACGGGCTCTGTGCGGGGTGACGTGACGCTGATTGAGCAGGTCATCGGCGCCGGCGAGGTCGCGATCAGTGACCATCGCAGCTCGCAGCCGACCTACGAGGAGATCGTGCGCCTCGCCGCCGAGTGCCACGTCGGCGGGCTGCTGGCCGGCAAGGCGGGGGTGCTGCACTTGCATCTGGGGGACGGTGACCGCGGCCTCGCGTTTGTCGCGCGCGCGCTCGAAGAGACCGAGCTGCCTGCGCGCGTCTTGCAGCCGACACACTGCAACCGTAATCGGGCCTTGTGGACCGAAGCGATGGCGCTGGGCGCGCGTGGTGTGCCGATCGATGTCACCGCGTTCCCGCCCGATGACGACGAGACCGGCCTGACCGCGGCGCAGGCGGTGGGGCAGTGGCTGGACGCCGGGTTGCCGGCAGGCGGCCTGACGGTGTCGTCAGACGGAGGCGGCTGCATCCCGGTCTTCGACCAGCACGGCGTCATGCAGCGGATGGATGTCGGCTCCAGCGCGACGCTGTTGGCGATGGTGCGGGAGCTGGCCGCGCAGGGCAGGGCGCTCGCCGAGGTGCTGCCGGTGCTGACACGCAACGTGGCGCAGCAGCTGCGTCTGACAGGCAAAGGTGTCATCGCGCCCGGATCTGCGGCGGATTTGCTGGTGCTCGATGGGGAGCTGCGGGTGCGCGATCTCATGGCTCGTGGCCGCTGGATGGTGCAGGGCGGCGTGGCCGTCGTACGTGGCCGGTTTGAGTAGCGTCAATCCCTGTGCTAGGTCCCGGTGCATCGGGCTTTAAACCCCCACCTGATCGCTAGGAGCAACCGTGCCAAGTCCACAGATGACGCCAGGTTCGCGTGGTACCATCATCCCCATCGGCGGGGCTGAAGACAAAATCAACGATCGCCGCATCTTGCAGCGATTTGTCGACGTCTCCGGCGGAACAGACGCCCGCATCGTCGTGATCCCCACCGCCAGTGAGCTCAACAGCACCGGGCCGAAGTACGAGAAGATCTTCCGCAGCCTTGGCGTCGCTGAGGTGCACGTCCTCGACTACCGCGAGCGCGCAGACACCGACAATCCCGAGTTGTTGGCGTTGCTCGACGACGCCACCGGCGCGTTCATGACGGGGGGCAACCAGCTGCGCTTGTCCACCATTTTAGGCGGCACGCTCGTCGCCCGCGCGCTGCGCCGACGCAACGCCGCGGGCATGACCGTCGCTGGCACCTCCGCCGGCGCCGCCTTTGTCAGCGAGCACATGATCGCCCACGGCCGCACCGGCGCCACCCCGCGAGCCGGCGCCGTCAGCGTCGCCGCTGGCCTCGGGCTGACCAATCGCATCATCGTCGACCAGCACTTCCGCCAACGCGATCGCCTCGGTCGGCTGCTCACCGCGCTCGCCTACAACCCCTTTGTGCTGGGCTTTGGGCTCGATGAAGACACGGCCGCGTTCATCCGCGGTGACCGTGTCGTCGAGATCGTCGGCGCCGGGGCGATCACCGTCGTCGATGTCAGCGAGCTGGACTACTCCGGCATGGCCGACGCGCGTGAAGGCGCACCGGTGGATCTTATCGGCGTGCGGCTGCATGTGCTCACCGATGGCGCTACCTTCGACCTCGACTCTCGCAAGGCCACGGCTCCGCCCAAGGAGCCGCGGCCTGCAGAATAACCCTCGGGCCGCGTCCGTCGTCCGTCCGCACGCGTGAACCAACGCAACCATTCCAGGGGCAGCTTCATGAAGGTCCGTGACACCCGCGTTTATCAAGGCCCCAACCTGTACGCGAACTTCCGCGTGATTCGGATGACGGTGGACCTCGGCCCGCTCGAGCAGCATCCCTCGGCCAGCCTGCCTGGTTTTGCCGACGGTCTGCTGGCCGCCATGCCGAGCCTCGCCGAGCACGGCTGCTCCTACGGTGAGCCGGGCGGTTTCGTGCGGCGACTGCGCGAAGATGGCGGCACCTGGCTGGGGCACGTGTTCGAACATCTCGCGCTTGAGCTGCAGAACCTCGCTGGCGTCGCGGTGAGTTTTGGCCGCACGCGTGGCGCCGGAGAGCCGGGCGTGTACCACGTCGTCTATGAGTACCAGGAGGCGCAAGTCGGCCGGGAAGCTGGGGAGTTAGCGCTGCATTTGCTGCGTAGCCTCGTCGACGATGGGCTCTGGATTGGCCAAAAAACCGAGGACACCTTCAACTTCGGCAATGAGCTGGAGCACCTGATCCTGCGTGCTCAGCGGCGCGCGTTTGGTCCATCGACGGCGAGCCTGGTGAAGGCGGCGGAGGCGCGCGGCATCCCGTGGTTGCGGCTCAACGACTACAGCTTGGTGCAGTTCGGCCACGGCAAACATCAGCGCCGGATTCAGGCGACCATCACCAGCGAGACGCGCCAGATCGGCGTGGCGATCGCCTCGGACAAGGAAGAGACGCGACAGATGCTGCATGATCTCGGGCTGCCGGTCCCCGAACAGGAGCTGGTGTACTCCGAGGGGAAGGCCGTGCGGGCCGCGCGCCGCATCGGATATCCGGTCGTCGTCAAGCCGCTCGACGCCAACCACGGTCGCGGCGTCAGCATTGGCATGGACAGCGATGAGGCCGTCGCCGCGGCGTTTAAGCAGGCGCGCCAGCATAGTCGCGGCGTCTTGGTCGAGAGCTTCCTGACCGGTTTTGATCACCGCATGCTGGTCATCAACGGCGCGCTCATCGCCGCCAGCAAACGTGTGCCGGGCCACGTGATCGGCGACGGAGTCCACACCATCGTCGAGCTGATCGACATCGTAAACAGCGACCCGCGCCGCGGCATCGGCCACGAGAAGGTGCTGACGCGGCTGGAGTTGGACCACCAAGCCGAGCGTCTGCTGCAGCGCGCCGGTAAGACCACAGCGGACGTGTTGCCCGACGGTGAGCTCTTCTACCTGCGCTCGACCGCGAACCTCTCCACCGGCGGCACGGCGATCGACGTGACGGACGTCGTGCACCCCGACAATCGCGAGATGGCGGTGCGCGCAGCGGTCGCGATCGGCCTCGATGTGGCTGGCGTGGATTTTCTGACCGACGACATCAGCAAGTCGTGGATGGAGTCGGGCGGCGGCATCTGCGAGGTCAACGCTGCGCCTGGATTCCGCATGCACGTCTCCCCGTCACACGGCATCCCGCGGGACGCCGCTGGCCCGGTCATCGACATGCTGTTTCCGCCCGACGCCGCCAGTCGCATCCCCATCGCGGCCATCACTGGCACCAACGGCAAGACGACCACCACGCGCATGCTCGCCCACATTCACAAGCTCGCAGGCGAGACGGTGGGCATGAGCACGACCGATGGGGTCTACGTCGACGGATCGCGCACCGTCATCGGCGACATGACCGGACCGATGGCCGCGCAGATGGTGCTGCGCGATCCACGCGTGTCCGTCGCGGTGTTGGAGACGGCCCGCGGTGGCTTGTTGCGCGCTGGCATGGGCTACAGCGGTCCGGACGTGGCGTGCTGCATCAACGTCGACGCCGACCATCTCGGCCTGCGCGGCGTCGACACGTTGGCGCAGCTCGCCGAGGTCAAGCGCATCCCAATCGAGGCCGCGCGCGACGCGGTGGTGCTGAACGCCGACGATCCCTTGGTGTTGGCGATGTCGGCGCACGCGACGGCGAAGAAGGTGATGTACGTCACGATCGACCCGCGTCATGAGCTGGTTCGCGAGCACATCCGCGCCGGCGGCCAAGCTGTCAGCCTGGAGAGCGGCGTCAACGGCGAGATGATCGTGATCTACGACGGCGGCGCGCACATGCCGCTCCTGTGGACGCACCTCATCCCGGCCACGGTGGAGGGCAAGGCGGCTCACAACGTCCAAAACGCCATGTTTGCGGCCGGAATGGCGTACAGCATGGGCGTGCGGCTCGAGGATATTCGGCTTGGTCTGCGCACGTTCGACAGCAGCTTCTTCCAGGCCCCCGGGCGGCTCAACATCTTCGATGAGCTTGGGTTCAAGGTCATTTTGGACTACGGCCACAACCCCGCCGCCGTCACCGCCATGTGTGATTTGGTCGACGCGATCGCGGAGGGCGGCCACTTCGGTCGACGCATCGCTGTGCTGGCGGCGCCCGGAGATCGGCGCGATGTGGACGTCGAGGCGATCGCCACGCGCGCTGCCAAGAGCTTCGACGTCTTCTTCTGCAAGCGCGACGACCGCCTGCGGGGCCGCGGCGCCACCGAAGTACCCGACATGCTCGCCAACACGCTGCGCGCGCAGGGCGTGCCGGATTCGGCCATCTACGTGATCCCTGACGAGCGCGAGGCGGTCGCGACGGCGCTGGCGTTCGCGGAGACCGGGGACCTGATGCTGGTCTTCGGCGACGACGTCACGCGGTGTTGGAAGCAGATCATCTACTACGGTGGCCGGGGCCCTTCGACGACGAGTAAGCCCATGGTGACCGAGACGCTGGTCGACGACGCGGGCGCGGACGTGCCGCTGGTGACGATGTGGCAAGGCGTCGCCGTGCTGCGCGACGCCGAAGGTGGTGTGCGATTGGCGCGGCAGGAAGACAACGACTGACCGACGCTCGGCGCCCTGAGTGGCGATGAGGGCGACGTTGACGATGAGGGCGACGTTGACGATGAGGGCGACGTTGACGATGAGGGCGACGTTGGCGATGACCCTGGCGGCGCCGGAGAGTTGGCAGGGTCGGAGTCGAAGGGGCCGGAGGCGCCGAATGTGGCAGTTGCAGGCGGACCAGCAGTGAACGTAACCGTTGTCGATGCGCGCCGCCTGACCGGCCTGAGCCGCTGGGCGGAGGGGCCGGCCGCGGCGGTGATCATCGCGTTTGACCCCGAGCTGCCGGCCGCGCAGCGCGAAACGCGTCGCGCACGATGGCGCGCGGAGGTGCACGCCGACATGGTGGCGCTCGGCTGGCCCCCGCCCGTCTGCACCTTCACCGTCGCTGGCGACGCGGGTAACCAAGAGGTCTGGACCGCCAGCGCACCGATCGATCGCCTGTACGCGGCGATCGCGCTCTGTGAGGCGGCCTGCGACGCCGCTGCCTGCGACGCCGCTGCCTGCGACGACGCTGCCTGCGACGACGCTGCGGGCGACGACCATGCCAGCCCAGAGGCCGCCCGCGCCGCGCAGGCGACGGCCCGACAGGCCATCGCGCTCGAAGAAGACGACGCCGCCGGTGACGCGCGATTGCTCGCCGCGCAGGCCTTCGCAGCGGAGCACGACCTCCCCTTTCTGTGGTGCGACGACGCCGTCTCGATCGGCTGGGGCGCACGCTCGGTTGTGTGGTCGCGGGCCGACGTGCCGGCCGACCTCAGCGGCCTGGACCCGACCAGCCTCGGCGCCATCCCCGTCGCGTTGATCACCGGGACCAACGGCAAGACGACCACCGCGCGGCTCGTGAGTCGGATCGCTCAGCGCGCTGGACACCTGGTTGGCGCCACGGGCACGGACGGTCTCGTCATCGACGAGCGAGTCGTGGAGGCGGGTGACTGGACCGGCCCAGGTGGCGCGCGGGCCGTGCTGCGGCACGCGGACGTTGATCTTGCCGTCTTGGAGGCGGCTCGCGGAGGCATGTTGCGACGCGGTCTGGGTGCGACCGAGGTCGACGCCGCCGCCGTCACCAACGTCAGCGACGACCATCTGGGTGAATGGGGCATCGACACGGTCACGGCGATGGCCGAGGTCAAGCTGCTCGTCGGCCGCGCCGTGCGCAGTGGCGGCCGTCTGGTGCTGTACGATGACGGCGGCGCGCTGATCGCCAGCGCATCGCGCCTGGCTGCGGAGACGCACGCCGGGTCCTCAAACCCGAACGCCGCAGGCCCGACCTCCACCGGCGGCGCCGCGGGTCGCCTCACCCAGCCGGGCGTCGCGGTGCTGCGGTACGTCGCGGGGCCCGCCGCGTCGGCGTCTGCCGGACCAGGCCGACTCGCCGCGTGGCTGGAGCTGTCGGGCGGCGATGCGACGTTGGTGATCGACGACGGCGGTCGGGCCGGTGACCAACCAGCGCTGCGGCTGGCCGCGGCCGACGTGCCGATCACGATTGGCGGCGCCGCTCGCCACAACGTCGCCAACGCGCTCTGCGCCGCGCTTCTGGCCCGTGGATTGGGGCTGCCAGACGACGCCATCCGCGCCGGGCTGCGCAGCTTTCAACCCAACGCGGCGGACTCGCCCGGGCGCAGCAACCTCTTTACGCTGCGTGGCGCGCGTATCATCCTGGATTTTGGTCACAACCCCGATGGCGTACGGCAGGTCGCGGAGATGGCGGCGCGGCTGCGGGCCGACCGGCGCTTGGTCGTCACGGGCCAGGCCGGGGACAGGACGGACGCCGAGATCCGTGGGTTGATCGATGGCCTGCTCGTCTGCAACCCCGATCGCTGGCTGCTGAAGTCGATGCCAACATACGCCCGCGGCAGGCCCGCCGGAGAGGTGGTCGCGGTGCTGCGCGGCGCGCTGCAGGCGGCGTGCGTCCCGGCTGCGCACATCACCGCGCACCCGGAGGAGGCCGCCGCCGTTGGCGCGGCGCTCGCCGAGCTTCGACCTGGGGATCTCCTGCTGCTTTTTGTCCACGCCGACGCAGGCGCCGCCTTGCGCCAGCTGCTCGCAGCGGGCGCGACGGAGGGCTGGGCGACCTAACCGGCTCACTGCGGGCCTCCGGGTACCGGCGCGATGCCGCCGCGGCAGGGCCCCCTCAGGGCCTCGATCATCGTTTCGTCCATGACGGTAGACCAGGCAGTCTCGCGAACAC
>CALENB010000593.1 GCA_937910235.1 uncultured Myxococcales bacterium
CGCTTTGCCGCGGCCTTTGCGGCCGCCAGCTTCGCGGCGGTCGCCGCGCGCTTCTCCTCGGCGAGTCGCTTTGCCGCGGCCTTTGCGGCCGCCAGCTTCGCGGCGGTCGCCGCGCGCTTCTGCTCCGCGAGTTGCTTTGCTGCAGCCTTGGCAGCGGCCAGCTTCGCGGCCGTCTCTGCGCGCGCTCGCTTGGCATCCGCCACGCGCTTCAGCTCGGCCTGCTCCGCGGCCTGCAGCGCCGCGAGCTTCGCCGCTCTGACCGCTGCGGCCTGCGCGATCTGCTCCAGCCGGAGCTGCTCCGCCGCGCGCTGCGCGGCCGCGATCGCGGCGTCTTTGCGCCGTTGGGCGTCTTCGACACGCCGCAGATGGGCCGCGACCAACGCCTCCCGGGCGCGCACGTCGATCGTCGCCGCGGAGCGCCCGTCGTCCGGCTGTCCTGCGCTGAAGCCGCCGGCGTCCACCGGCGTCTGCAGCGCGGCCCCCGTGGCGTCGACGCCACTGGCCAGACCGAGGGACGGCGCGAGGTCGCCACGCGTTAGCGCGGGGTCCTGACTCCACACATCGCCCAAAGGCGGCCGACTCTGCACGAACTCAGCCGGCACCTCGCCATGCGTCCCGTCGGCGTGGCGGCGGTCTGCGAAGGCCTCGCGCCTGGCGATAGTCTTGGCTGTCTTGCGCTCCGGTGCGGCAGGCAGCGAGGGCAGGGCGCCCAACATGCCGGGCGGCAGCTCGGCCGCGACGATGTGCTCAGTGTCGGTCTCCGCCTGGTCCATCCGCGGGCGTTGTTCGTGTCGATCGCTCGCGACCGCAGCGCGGCCGATACCGCGCGCAGCCTCCTCAAGCATCGGCGCGAGCGGCGCCGCACGCCGCTCTGCGAGCACACGCGCGCGCGCGCCGGCCGCCACCGGGGTTGGCAACACGGGCACGCGGAAGTCGTTTAAGTGCCCCGGCGATGGCAGCGGCAGCGGCGACACCCGCGCGGCGGCCACCGCGGCGGGAGCGGGTCGAGCCGGCGGCGGCTGCGTCACGGCCAGCCGCCAGCCGCCATAAAACGCGCCGCCAACGACCAGCGTCAGCGCCAATCCGGCGTGGACCAGATGGCGCCGCTCCAGATGGAGCTCCCAGCGTTCGCGCACGCGGTCGAAATCCCGTAACGCCATGGACTAAACGTCTCCCTCACGGGCCGCGACAGCGCCGCCGTCAGCCTCCACAAGCTGCTGCATCTGCTCGGGCGCCGACACACCCAACATCGCCAGCGCGTTGCCAATCACCCCTTTGAGCGCCGCGATCAGCGTCAAACGCGCACGCGTGACGGCGAGGTCATCGCTGATCACCCGTAAACCTTCGGTCTTTCCTTGGGTGAAGTAGCTGTGAAACTGCTTACAGGCGTCCATCAGGAAGAACGCGATCTTGTGTGGCTCACGTGCGCGCGCAGCCCGGAGCACAACCTCTGGCCACTCCGCAATCGTGAGGGCCAGCTGCCGCTCCAGGTCATGGGTTAGCAGCTCAAGCGAGACACCGCCGACCTGCCAGTCGATACCCTGGGCCTGGGCGCGACGCAGGATGGACGCGAGTCGGGCGTGGCCGTACTGCACGTAGTAGACCGGATTATCCATGCTGGTGCGCCGCGCGACCTCAAGGTCAAAATCGAGCTGAGCGTCCGGTTTTCTGGTCAGAAAGATGAAGCGAACCGCGTCGCGACCACTCTGGGGGCTCGCCGTCGAGACCTCGCTGACGACGTGGGCGAGGGTCACAAAATCACCCGAGCGTTTCCCCATCGAGATCGGCTCGCCGTCACGCAGCAGGGCGACCATCTGCATCAACTGCACTTCCAGCCGATCGCCGGACCACCGCGCCGCTTTGGGATCGCCCTCCGCGCGTCGGAGACTGCCCAGCGCGTGAATGACGCCCTTCAGCCGCGGCACGTAGCCATGATGATCAGCGCCCAGCACATTGATGAGGTGATCGTAGCCGCGCTGCAGCTTGTTGTCGTGATACGCGATGTCGGCCGCAAAGTAGGTCGGGCGGCCGTCCGTCCGCACCACGACGCGATCTTTGGTGTCTCGAAACGGCTTTGGGATGTCTTCGCTCGTGCCCTTGAACAGCACCGGCGTGCGACCGGCCTCGTCCGCTTCGCCGCGAAAACACCAACCCGCTCGCTCCAACCTCGTGACACACGCCTGGACCGCATCCATGGCCTCGCTGGCACCCGTCGCGGGTTCGAGCCCGTGGAGGCTGCGCTCGGAGTGCCAATGGGTGAAGTTGATGTCGAGCAGCGCCAGATCCTTGGCGATGCGGGCGATCATCAACTGCCAAGCGAAGTCCGAAACCGCGCGATCGTCCTGTCGCGCGCCTTGCCGGCCCGGTTCGTGGGCCGCCCACCACGCCGCGTCTTCCCAGCTCGGCGCGTCGAGGCCGAGGTGGACGTCGCCACCCTCGCGGACCAAGGCGAGCGCCAGCTCCGCGATGTAGCCGCCGCGATAGCCATCCTCCGGAAAATCCTCCGGCAAGACCGGTTTCTCGCCCTCAACGCGCGCGTCGCGTGCGTCGTCCGGGGTCGCCGAGAGCGCGCGAACCCAGTGCCAGACGCTCTCACCCAGCTTCGCGATCTGATTGCCGACGTTGTTGATGTAGTACTCGGTGTCGACGGCATAGCCACCGGCGCGCATCACGCGGGCGAGCGCGTCGCCAAACACCGCGCCGCGACCGTGTCCGACATGCAGGGGACCGGTCGGATTGGCGCTGACGAACTCCAACAGCACGCGCTCCGGCGCCGCGGCAGTGTGGCGGCCATAGTCGTGGCCGCCGCGGACGGCGTCCGCCACCGCGCTGGTCCAGCCGCGGTTGGAGAGGTGGATGTTGACGAACCCCGGCCCAGCGACGTCGACGCTGGAGATCAACCCATTCACGTCCGCAGCCCGTAGAAAGGGCATAAACCCATCGGCGAGCTTGCGCGGATTCGTCTTGGCCGCGCGCGCCATGGTGAAGCAGAGGTTCGTCGCGAGGTCACCGTGGCTCGCTTGGCGCGGCCGCTCGACCGGGACGGCGTCAGTCGCCAAAGCTTCAGGCAACACGCCAGCCTCATGTGCGGCGGTGGTGGCTGCGGCGAGGACGCCGCGAATGCGGGTGTACAGCGTGGTCATAAATGCACCGAGTAGCGCGGACGCGCGGGGGGTCGAACGTGAGCGGGAAGCGCATAGGCGTCAAGAAAACGAGCGCGTGCGGGCCGGCGAACGAAGGGCGCGAACCCTAACACGGCTCAGCCGCCTCGCCTACCCGCGGGTAGAGGCTCCGCGCCGCGGCCGCGACGTTGACAATGTCGCGCCAGAAGACGTAATCGAAAGCGCGCGCGGGGAGCAACACCTGTGTGGCGAGGAGGCGAAGTGGCACAGATCGACACACGTACAGCGGTGACGCGCACAGTGGTGATTACAGGCGGCGCCGGGTTCGTCGGGTCGTGCCTCGCGACGCGGATGCACGCAGATGGCTGGCACGTGATCGTCGTCGACAACTTCTGTACTGGTGATGAACGGAACCTGAGCGCGTTGCGTGGCAGCGACCGATTCACGTTGATTCACGCCGACGTCAGCGACGGGCTCGACGTTCCTGGCCCAATCGACGCGGTCATGCACTTCGCGTCGCCGGCCTCACCGCCGGAGTACCTTGCGATCCCGATCGAGACGCTCAAGGTCGGGTCACTCGGCACCTTCCACGCCCTGGAGCTAGCGCAAGCCAATCAGGCCACGTTCCTGATGGCGTCCACCTCCGAGATCTACGGCGATCCAGCGGTTCACCCGCAGGTGGAGTCCTACTGGGGCAACGTCAACTCGATCGGTCCGCGCAGCGTCTACGATGAGGCCAAGCGCTTCTCTGAGGCCGCCACAATGGCGTGGCATCGCACCCACGGGCTCGACACACGCATCATCCGCATCTTCAACACGTATGGCCCAGGAATGCAGGTCGCCGACGGTCGCGTGGTGCCAAACTTCATCTGCCAAGCGCTGCGCGGTGAGGCGCTCACGATCTATGGTGATGGCCAACAAACACGGGCCTTCTGCTACGTCGAGGACTTGGTGAGCGGGATTCTCGCCGTCCTTGAGCGCGGCGACGAGCAGCCCTACAACCTCGGCAATCCCGCAGAGTTCACGGTCGGCGAGTTCGCTGAGCTGGTGGCCGAGCTCGTCGGCGGCAACGAGGTGGTCTACGAGCCGCTGCCGCAGGACGATCCAAAGCGCCGCCGCCCAGACATCACACGGGTATCGAGCACGTTGGGCTGGGCGCCGCAGGTCGACTTGCGCGCTGGGCTGGTGCCCACGATCGCCTATTTCCGCGAGCGCCTCGGGCTGTGAGCGGGCCGCGACCGGCGCAGACGCGCACACAAACCACAACTCGGCCCGGTCACCGTTAGGTAGCCGAGCCGAGCGGGGGCGAATCGAAGCTGTCTGGGACGGCGCGCACGGTCGGCGAAAAGGCAGACAAGCGCGCAGCGCGAACGCAGCTGAGCTCGATCGAGCTCAGTTGAACTCAACCGAGAGCGACTGGTGCGTACTTGGCGGGGTCGATGGCGTTCTGCTTGCAGAACGGCACGAAGCCAACCTTGGCGATGCTGCGCAGGGCCCGCGCTGTCAGCTTGACCTTCACGAAGCTGTTGAACTCGGGCACCCAGATACGCTTGGTCTGCAGGTTCGGCAGCTGACGCATACGGGTTCGGTTGAGAGCGTGGCTCACGCGGTTTCCGGAAAGTGGGCCTGTACCGGTCAGTTCGCAGCGACGTGCCATAGTGTCATCCTCCACGGCGCAGCGCGCCCGATTGGGACGCGCTGTCTACTTCCACGCACCCCATGTGTCAAGGCTTAGTGTCGCCTGTGTCGCCCCGTGTCGCCCCGTGTCGCCGCGTGTCGCCACAGACGCGACGCGCGAACCACCCCTCGGCAGGTCTCGTAGGCTAGGTTCCGCAACGGGTGACGTGGTGATGGAGTGAGTCGGTCCTCGCTCCGAGCGCGTGTGCGGCCTACGCTGTGCGCCAACCGGCCGCTAGCGCGACGCAGTGAAGCGAGCGCAGCCGAGCCGACTCGGAAGGAGCGCAGATGACCCGGCTGCCGCCAGACGCGCCCTCGGCAAGCGACACCCAGACCGCACAGATTGAGCGTGCATCGTCGCAACCCGTCCAAACTTCGGCGGCGGCTGGCGGCGTGGACCGCGCCTTGGCCGCGATTCCGGGCGCTGAGCGCCTGGCGATCGGCCTCGCCCGTGTCCCGCTGCGCAGCCCGACCCTGCCGCCGGCGACGACCACGAACCACTACCTAGTCGGCGCGTCCGCCGCTGTGCTCGTCGACCCAGCGACCCCACATCGGCAAAGCCAGTCGCGCCTCCGTGACGTCGCCGTCGCGTGGATCGCCGAGGTCGCCCCGCTTCAGGCCATCTTTCTCACGCATCACCACAACGACCACATCGCAGCCGCGACGCCGATGGCGCGCGATTTGGGGCTGCCCATCTTGGCCCACCAAGCGACCGCACAGCTGCTCGCCGGCCGGGTGACGATCGACCGGATCGTGACGGACGGCGAGCCGGTCGCCTGGGATTCAGACGGTCCGTGGACGGCGATGCACACGCCGGGGCACGCGCCCGGTCATCTCGTGCTGCGCGGTCCCGATGGCGGCATGATCGCCGGTGACATGGTGGCCGGGCACGGCACGATCTTGATCGACCCAAAGGATGGTGACATGGGCGCGTATCTCGAGAGTCTCGCCCGCATGCGGACCGCGGCGCCGCCCTGGCTCGCGCCTGCGCACGGACCGGTGCTGCGGCAGGCCGACGAGACTTTGCAGCGCTACATTGCCCATCGCCTCGCGCGAGAAGCCCGGATCTACAGCGCTCTGGGTGACATCGCAGTGGCCGAGGACGCGCTGCTACCCGTCGCATACGGCGACGTCGCGCGACGATTCTGGCCCCTCGCGCTGCGCTCAATGCGCGCCCATCTCCTCTACCTGCAGGTTCAACGGCGGGCGCAGGAGCTGCGTCCGCGACGTTGGCGCAGGCTGAGCGACGCCTGAACGGGACGACGCCATCACAAAGACGCACCAAAATGACAGGCGAGCGCCGCGAAAAGGCTAGGTGGCGGTTGCGTGACCGTTGGGATCCGATTATCGTGGCCACGTTCCAGATATGGTGTGCGCGGGACGGTTTGCGTGCACACGAGCGGCGAATTAAGTGAGTGAGCACAGGGCTTCCCTGCTGGACGAATCCCGGCTAGATAGGGTTGGGCAGACGAGATTGGTGTCGGCAAACGAGGTAGCGCAACGCGGGCGACGATGGAGCTGAGAGGACTTGCGTCGAGACCGCTGAGTGGCGGATCGCCAGGACCCACCGCGCTGCACACGCCTGATGAGCACCACCAAGCTTAGAATGAGTACGAGCCGGGCAGCGATGACCCGAACTGACAAGATCCGAATTCGAGCGATTCTCTCGAGACGTGGAGTAAGAAGACCATGACGTTCTACATCCAGCGCGACGGCCAGCCAAAGCAGTACTCCATCGACGCCCTCGCGGAGATGGTCAAGAGCGGGCAGCTGCGCGCCGACGAGTACGTGTTCGATGGCCGTACTCAGAAGTGGGTTGGCGCCACCCAGGTAGCCGAGCTCGCAGATGCATGGAAGGCCGCGAAGGGCGGCGGCGCGGCTGCGTCGACCCCGAAGATGTCTGCGGCGCCCGCGGCCAAGCCCAAGAAGCGAAGCAGCAAGAAGTTCAGCGAGACGTCTTGGTTCATGTCGGCCGTCACCTATGAAGAGGGTGGACTGACGCCGAGCGAGATGCCCGAGATGGACGTCGGGGACAAGTTCGAGAACCTCCCGCCTGTCCCGGACGAGCTTCGTCAGAAGTTCTCGCTCTCGATCGCCGATCTGGACAGCGAGAAGAAGAAGAAGTAGCGAATCGCCGCCTGTGACCGTGTCGTCGGCGCTGACGATGCAGAGCAGCTTGGACTGATCCCGTGATCTTGCGACGCCTACCCGGAACCGACCTCGACTTGTCGACGGTCGGTTTTGGCTGTTGGGCCGCAGGCAAGACATGGTGGGGCGATGACGTCGACGACGAGCTGTCGGTCGACGCGATGCACGCCGCCTTGGATCAGGGCATCAATTGGTTCGACACGGCCCCGTTATACGGCCACGGCCACGCCGACGAGGTCCTCGCCCGCGCCCTGATTGGCCGGCGCGACCGAGTCATCATCGCGACGAAGGTCGGCGTGCGCTGGGACGCAGAGGGCCATCATCCTGAGAGCGTGCTCACTGACCAATCGCTGCGCGACGACTTGGAGTCTTCACTGCGACGGCTGCGAACGGATCACATCGATCTGCTTCAGGTGCACTGGCCCTGTCAGCATGGCACGCCGCTGGCCCAGACGCTGACGACGCTCCACGCCTTGCGCGATGAGGGCAAGGTCCGCTGGCTTGGCCTGTGCAACTACAACGCCGTCGGCTTGGGCGCCGCAGCGCTCGCCGGCGAGGTCCATAGCCTGCAGACACCCTACAGTTTGCTGCGACGTGAGTTTGAGTCCGAGCTCCGCCCGGTCACCGCGACGCGTGGGCCCGGCGGCGGTCCGCTGGGAGTCCTCGCCTACGAGCCGCTGTGTCGCGGCCTGCTCACCGGTAAATACGGACCACGGCAGCGCTTCGCCGACAGCGATCTGCGTGCCCGTGACGACCGGTTCCAAGGCGATCGCTACCTGCGTGCGCTGACGATCGTAAGTCGCCTCTCCCTCCTGGCGAGGCGCATCCATGTGCCTGTGGCGGCGCTTGCGCTGGCGTGGGCGCTGCGCCAACCCGGCATCAGCGCCGTCATCGCGGGCGCCAAGCGGGCTGGTCAGGTCGCCGAGAACGCGCGCGCGATGGCGCTCGCTGAAGACGAGGCGCAGCCCTGGGCCGAAGTCGACCGCATTGTCGCTGCCCATCGCGGATAGCCCACAAATGCGGCCTGTGAGCGCCTAGGCTTCCGGCATCTCCGCGTTTTTCAGCAACCAAGCCTTGATGAACCCGTCGAGATCGCCATTGAGCACGGCGTCGGTGTTTCCGGTCTCATGGCCGGTGCGCAGGTCTTTGACCATCCGGTACGGCTGCAGCACGTAACTGCGGATCTGGCTGCCGAAGTTGATGCCCTTCTTCGCCGCTTCGATCTCATCCCGCTCGGCGTTGCGGTTCTTGCGCTCAAGATCCGCCAACCGCGCCGCGAGCACCTTCATCGCTTTGTCGCGGTTCTTGTGCTGCGACCGCTCGGCTTGGCACGACACCACGACGCCGGTGGGTAGGTGCGTGATGCGCACGGCCGAGTCAGTTCGGTTCACGTGCTGCCCACCCGCGCCGCTCGCCCGGTACGTGTCAATTCGCAGGTCCCCTGCGTTGATGTCGATCACGATCTCGTTGTCCTGCTCCGGCAGTACAAACACCGACGCGAAGGACGTGTGGCGTCGACTTTGCGAGTCGAACGGGCTGATGCGCACCAGCCGATGGACCCCGTTCTCGGCTTTCAAGAACCCGAACGCAAAGTCGCCGGTGACCTGCAACAGCGCGCTCTTGATCCCCGCTTCGTCGCCCGGGAGGTAGTCGACCATCGAGACGTCGTAGCCCTGCGCTTCGGC